>JAJPHH010000026.1 GCA_021325385.1 Alphaproteobacteria bacterium | reverse complement strand
GTAGAGAGCCATGATGAGCCTTTCCTTCTCGGCGATGCGCCCCGCGCAGAGCCCTTCGAGCCAGGCAAGGCTCGACGAGGATCATTCGAAGGCGGAGACACGGGAAGGCGGCTTTCCGTTTCGGATCAGCCTCCTCGCGACGCGAGGCTTCCGTTCAGCCCCCAGCGGGACCATCGAAAGCGGCGCTTATAAGCAAATTTGGGAGAAGCGCAAGCGTTATGACGCTGATTGCCGAGTCCGTTGCGGGCATTGCTGAAACAAGCAAATATGGCGCTGCAAAGGTCGTGGGCGACTACAATCGGTCGGCCGGGCGCGGAGCGTTCTGGCTTCATAGGCGCTGACGGCGCTAGTTGGCGGGCGATCTTGCGACGCTGGGGGCAAGCAAGTTGGAGTCCTTGTTCATCGGCATTGCCGTAATCGTGCTGACGTTCGGCGTCGGCATGCTTGGCCTACGCGTCCAGACTTGGCTCGACGAACACAATTCGATCGAGAAGTCGCGTGACATGATCGGATCGGTCGTGGGCTTGCTGAGCTTGTTGCTGGCTCTGGTGCTCGGCACTCTGATCGGCAACACCTATTATTTCTCGACCGGCCAGCAGGCGCAGCTCCAATCGATGATGTCCTCCATCATCCTGATGGACAAGTCGCTCAGCGAATTCGGACCGGAGGCCAAGCCGCTGCGGGACGGGATGAAAACGGCGCTCCAGCACATCTACGATGATGTCTGGATCAAGGGGAATGTCGATCCGGGTCAGCTCTCGGTCGCCGCAGCGATGGATGCGCATGCGCCCTTCGAAAAGGCGCTCGCCGGGCTCGGCGCCATCGAGGGCAAGTCGCCCGAACAGAAGGCCGCACTAGCTTCCGCGCAGGCCAAGAACGCCGCCTTTATGTCGACTCGGATCATGATGTCGCTGCAGCTCGCGACACCGTTTTCGGAGGCGCTGCTCGTCATCGTCATCATCTGGGCGATGCTGCTGTTCTTCGGCTACGGTCTGCTGTCACGCCACAACATGACGACGGTGGTCGCCCTCGCCTTCGGATCGCTCTGCGTCTCGTTCGCGATCTTCATTATCGTCGAACTCGCGCAGCCCTATTCCGGTCTGTTCCGCATCTCGCCGGCCGCCCTCGTCCAGACGATTCAAGCCATCGATAGATAAGATGGTTCAAGAGGAGAGATTTGAGGCCGCGTTACTCTTGTGGTTGGGCCAAGTCAGTACGTGCGCAAAGAAGACGATGCGCGCCTCTCACGGCCAACCCCTTCTTGCTCCACAGGGGCGGATAAGAAGAACGCTCGGCGGCTTAAGCGGGCGCGCGGAACGAAAGGACCCGGTCCTGCGGGAAATCGTAGAGCTTCCCGGTCTCCGACCATTCCGGCGAGCAGATGGCGACGATTTTGGGCGCGATCTCTTCGGGGGTACGCAAAGTCGCCGGATCCTCGCCGGGCATCGCCTCGGCGCGCATAGCGGTGCGCAGGCGGCCGGGATTGACCAGCATGACCTTCACGTTGGACGTCGTTGCGGTCTCCGCCGCGTAAGTACGGGCGAGCGCGTCGAGGCCGGCCTTGGAGATGGCGTAGGGGCCCCAATAGGCGCGCGGCTCGGCGCCATGGGCGAGGCCGGAAGTGATGAAGACGACGCGGCCGCTGGGCGAAGCGCGCAGCAGCGGATCAAGCGCGCGAATGAGCCGCCAATTCGCCGTCACATTGACGGCCAGCACGTCGTCCCAACGCTTAGGGTCGACATGGTGGAGCGGCGAGAGCGGGCCGAGAATCCCGGCATTGCCGAGAAGAACGTCCAGCCGCCCCCAGCGGTCGTAGATCGCCCGGCCGAGACGGTCGATGGCGGCGAAATCGCGCAGGTCGGCGGGGACCAAAGTCGCCGGCGACGCTTCGCCCGGCCGCATGGCGCGGATTTCGTCATCGAGCTCCTCGAGCGCGCCCTGAGTGCGGGCAAGGGCGATCACATGCGCGCCCGCAGCAGCGAGCGCCAAGGCTGCGGCCCTGCCAATCCCGCGCGAGGCGCCGGTCACCAGCGCGATCCTTGCAGCCGCGGCCATTTTTTCTCCTTCGAAGCGCCTGTGGCTGTAGCGGAACTTTCCGGCAAAGCAAGGCGTTAACGGCCGCTTCGGCCGAGCGCGGCCGAGGAAGGGCGAGAGTGCGCCGATTTCTCGGCGCCGTTTTGTTCAAAACAAGAAGCTTATGGCGCGCGCCGCTCAGGTTGGGCGGAGAAATCATTGTGCAGCCCATTGGAATTGCTTGGCGTCTTGTATCTCTTGCGCCACGATAGGTCTTCAATTTGGGCAAAAAAGGCTCTAGTCTCTTGCCGGGCGGGGCTTGGTCGGCTGAAATGCCGATGTGGCGGATGGCGCCGCCGTAACGGCGCGCCAAGATGACTTTGGGGAGTCGCATGTCCGAGCGGAAATCCGAACGCCAGTCGGGGCGCACGATCACGCGCGCCGATTTGTCGGAAGCGGTTTATCAGCGGGTGGGATTATCGCGCACGGAATCGGCTGATTTGGTGCAAATGGTGCTCGACGAAGTATGCGACGCCGCGGTACGCGGCGAGCCGGTCAAGCTGTCCTCCTTCGGCTCCTTCGTCGTGCGCTCGAAAGGCCAGCGCATCGGTCGCAACCCGAAGACCGGAGTCGAAGTTCCGATCCTGCCGCGCCGCGTCATGGTGTTCAAACCATCAAATGTGTTGAAGGCGCGCATCAATAACGGCGCGAGCGCGAACGGCGCTAAACCGAAGGCATAATCTCGAGCGGGCTTTTTAGATGGACAAGAGTCCCGAGGCGTTCCGCACCATCAGCGAGGTGGCGCAAAATCTCGATCTGCCCCAGCATGTGCTGCGTTTTTGGGAATCGCGCTTTCCGCAGATCAAACCCTTAAAGCGCGGCGGCGGCCGGCGTTATTATCGGCCCGACGATGTCGAGCTTCTGCGCGCCATCAAGCACCTGCTCTACGACGAAGGCTATACGATCAAGGGCGTGCAGCGCCTGTTCAAGGAACAGGGCGCGCGAGCCCTGGCGGGCAAACCTTTCGTTGCAGAGGACCTGATCGCGGCCGCGCCGCCGGCGGCCAAAGCGGCCTCGGCGGAGCCGGGGCAGGGCGACGCTCAACCCGGCGAAATCGGCCAGCTCTCGTCGGAAGAAATCCAGCTCCTACGAGGCGCGCTGGCCGAACTCGCCGAATGCGAGCGCATTCTCTCCAGCGCCCGCGCGCGATGATTCAAGTTTACGCAGGCGGGCTGATTGCCAGCCGATGAGCCTTTCCCTATAACGCCGCCGTCGGAGTGTAGCGCAGCCCGGTTAGCGCACTAGTCTGGGGGACTAGGGGTCGTGGGTTCGAATCCCGCCACTCCGACCATTCTTGCGCGGGTAGGCGGGGCCCGCGGTCGCCATTGCCGCAGGCGAGGGTCGTCTGCCTGCGCGAATTGCCGCGCCGAGGGAGCGCGTGACGGGAGCTCGGAAGCTGGCCGCCATTCTGGCCGCCGACATTGTCGGCTTCAGTCGGCTCGCCGGCGCCGACGAGGAGCGGACATTGGCCAGGCTGCGCGCGCTCCGCAGCGATTTGCTCGATCCCGTCATCGCGGTCAACGAAGGCCGCGTCGTCAAGCGAACCGGCGACGGCGCGATCGTCGAATTTCGCAGCGTCGTGAACGCCGTCAAAAGTGCGGTTGAAATTCAGACCGCAATGGCTGAACGGAACGCCGGCGTCCCGGAATCGCGGCGCATCGTCTTTCGCATCGGCGTCCATATCGGCGACGTCGTCGAAGAGGAGGACGGCGATCTGATGGGCGACGGCGTCAATATCGCCGCCCGCTTGGAATCCGTCGCCAAGCCGGGAGCGATCTGCCTGTCCGAGGACGCCTATCGACAGGTGAAAGCGCGGCTCGACGTCAAAGCGAGCGACCTCGGTCCGACGCGGCTGAAGAACATCGCCGAGCCGATCCGGGCGTACCTGGTCGAGATCGACAATTCGCCATCCGCGCCGACGACATCGCCGGACGCGCCGCCGCTTCCTGACCGGCCGTCCATCGCCGTGCTGCCGTTTCAGAATATGAGCGGGGACCCCGACCAAGAGTATTTCGTCGACGGCATGGTCGAGGACATCATAACCGGCCTGTCGCGCATCAAATGGCTGTTCGTCATCGCGCGCAATTCCAGTTTCATCTACAAGGGCAGGCCTGTGGACGTGCGGCAAGCGGGCCGCGATCTTGGCGTCCGCTACATCCTCGAAGGGAGCGTCCGCAAGGCGGGCAATCGCCTGCGCGTGACCGGGCAGGTCCTGGAAGCCGAGACGGGCCGCCATATTTGGGCCGAGCGTTACGATCGCCTGGTCGAGGACGTGTTCGCGGTGCAGGATGAGCTGACGACCAGCGTGCTGGCGGCGATCGAGCCGAATGTGCGCCAAGCGGAGGTCGAGCGCGTCAAGCGGAAGCGGCCGGAGAGCCTCGACGCTTATGATCTCGTGCTGCGCGCGTTGCCCGATCTCTACCCCGGGCGGCCGGAGCACGCGATCAAGGCGCTGCCGCTGCTCGAACGCGCGCTCGATCTCGAGCCTCACTACGCGATGGCGCATGGATGCGCCGCCTGGTGCCACGAAATCCTGTTCCTTCGGAGCGGGGCGGGCGACGACAATCGAATACGAGGAATACGCCATGCGCTCGCGGCGATCGAATACGGGCGCGACGACGCGATGGCCCAGGCGCTCGGCGGCTTTGTTATCGGCATGGTCGGCCATGACCGGGAAACGGCGCGCCGCGCCTTTGAAACCGCGATCGCGCTGAGCCCGTCATGCATATTTGCGTATATTTTCGGCAGCATCGTCATGGCGACCGGAGGCGACGCCGATCGAGGCATCGAATGGGGCGAGCGGGCCATTCGCTTGAGTCCATTCGATTCGCTGAACATGGGCTCCTATCTCGCGATTGCGTTCGGTCGCATCCAGCGCGGCGAATATCGGCAGGCGGCGGAGGCGGCGCGCACGTGCTACCAGGCGAACCCGAATTGGAGCTACGCGCATATGCTGCTCGCAGCGACGCACGCCAAACTCGGACGGGCGAATGACGCGGCGGCCGCAGCCAAGCGCGTGACGGAGTTGGAGCCCGGATTTTCGATCAGCGGCATGTGCAGAAGCGCCGGGCTGCCGCCTGCGATAGCCGAGCCGCTGTCCGAAGCTCTGAAAGAAGCGGGGCTGCCGCCATAGAAGCGGATCCGGGGACTATCCGCCGCAGGCGCATGGCGAGGCGCGATTCGCATAAGGTATATTATGGAACTGAAAATGACGCCAGCCGGTGCGGGAACGGCGCAAGATCAGTCGACTTTCGTGAACGGCAGCAATGACTTGGATGCGCGCCTTTATCTGGAGCTGTAGCCGCTGTCGCGCTGCTCAAAATCCTTCTATCCGCATTCCGTCATAGGCCGGCTCGACATTGTCCGGCAAACGCCGGCGCAGCTCCTCATAGTCGAGATCGGTATGCAGATTGGTGACGACCGCGCGGCGCGGCCGCAGCCGCTCGATCCAGGCCAGCGCTTCGTCGAGGCAGAAATGGCTCGGATGCGGCTTGTAGCGCAAAGCGTCGACGATCCAGACGTCGAGACCTTCGAGGAACTTGACGCTGTCCGGACCGATCGCGTTGACGTCGGGCGTATAGGCCAGGCCGCCGACGCGTAGGCCCAGCGCTTTGATTTCGCCATGCTCCAGGTCGAATGGCGTGGCGACGATCGCGCCGCCGGGCCCTTCGATCGCGCATGGCTCGCCATGGCTCAACCGACGCTCGTTGAGGATCGGCGGATAGAAGCTGCCGGCCGGCGTCTCGAACAAATAGCCGAAGCCTTGCCGCAGGATCGCAGCCGTCGCATCGTTCATATGCACGTCGACCCGCCGGCGCATGGCCAGGAAGAGCGGCCGCAGGTCGTCCATCCCGTGGGTGTGATCGGCGTGCGAATGCGTGATGAGGACGCCGTCGAGCCGCACCACCTGGGCGTCCAGCAATTGTTCGCGCAAATCCGGGGAGCAATCGACCAGGACCTGCGTGAGCCCTTCGCCGGCTTGCTCGAACAGCGCCGAGCAGCGGCGGCGTCGGTTGCGCGGATTCATCGGATCGCACGCGCCCCATCCTTGGGCGACGCGCGGCACGCCGCCCGACGAGCCGCAGCCGAGGATGGTCAGCGCGCGGCTCAAGCGGCGATTTCCGCCGTCGCCATTTTGGCGAAAAGCCGCAACGTGTTGGCTCGGGTCGCGGCGGCGACGGCCGCTTCGTCGATTCCCTTGACGCTCGCCAGAACCCGCGCGGTTTCGATCACGGAGGCCGGTTCGTTTCGTTTGCCGCGATGCGGGACGGGGGCGAGATAGGGTGCGTCGGTCTCGACCAGCACGCGATCGAGCGGGGCGGCGCGGGCGATGTCGCGCAGCGCGTCCGAATTCTTGAAGGTCAGGACTCCGGAGAAGGAGATGTAGCAGCCGAGTTCAAGTCCCGTTCGCGCGAGTTCCGGTCCGGACGTGAAGCAATGCAGCACCGCGGCGAAAGGCCCCTTCCCCATCTCGTCCCTCAAAATCGCCGCCATGTCCTCGTCCGCGTCGCGCGAATGAATGACGAGCGGCAGCGAGAGTTCTCGCGCCGCGGCGATCTGGGCGCGGAAAACCCTGGCCGCGACGTCTCTCGGCGCGTAGTCGTAATGATAGTCGAGCCCGGCTTCGCCGATCGCGACGCATTTAGGATGCCCGGCGAAAGCGCGAATCGCAGCGACGTCGGTCTCCGGCTCCTCGGCGGCCTGATGCGGATGCGTGCCGATCGAAAAGTACACGCACGGAAAACGCTCGGCGAGCGCAACGAGGCGAGCGCCATGCGCGATCCGCGTCGAGATCGTGATCATCCGCTCGACGCCGGCCGACTCGGCCCGCGCGACGACGGCTTCGATCTCGTCGGCGAAGTCCTTGAAGTCGAGGTGGCAATGGCTGTCGATCAGCCTCATGGAGCCGCCTAGGCCTCGACGAAGCGCGGAAAGACGGGCTGCGGCGCCGGCAAAGCCGCGCCGGGCGCCAATCGATTGGCCCCGGCAAGACCCGGACCCGCGCCTTCGAGCGCGGCGAAATCGCGCTTGTCAGCCGGCACGGCGAGCAGATCGAGGAGCTTGCTCATCGCCGCCGGCATGACCGGCTGCAGCAGAATGGCTGCGATCCGCAACGTCTCGATCGTCACATAAAGGACGAGCCGCATGCGCGCCGGATCGCTCTTGGCGAGCCGCCAGGGCTCTTGCGCGGCGAAATAGCGGTTGGCTCTGGCGATGAGGTCAAAGACCGCCGCGAGGTACATGTGGATCGCGTAACTCGTCATATGTTGGCGCGCAACCGCAACGAGCCCGTCGGCAAGGGCGAGAAGTTCGCGGTCGTCCTCGATCAGCGCGGCGCCGCGCCAATCGGGAATGGCGCCGTCGCAATTCTTCGCGATCATCGACAGCGAGCGTTGCGCCAGATTGCCGAGATCGTTGGCGAGATCGGCGTTGGAGCGCTGAACGATCGCTTCATGCGAATAATTGCCGTCCTGGCCGAACGGCACTTCGCGCAGGAAAAAATAGCGGAGCTGATCGACGCCGTAGCGTTCGGCCAGCGCCAAAGGATCGACGACATTGCCGACCGACTTCGACATTTTCTCGCCGCGATTGAACAGGAACCCGTGTACGACGATCTGGCGCGGAACCTCCAATCCGGCCGACATCAAAAAGGCTGGCCAATAGATCGAATGATGGCGTGTGATGTCCTTGCCGATCATATGGACGGCCGGCCAATAGGCGGCGCGCGGCCCGCTATCGGGAAAGCCGGTCGCGGTGATGTAATTGGTCAGAGCGTCGACCCAAACGTACATGACATGACGCGGATCGCCGGGTACCGGCACGCCCCAATTGAACGTCGTGCGGCTGATCGAAAGGTCCTCCAAGCCGCGCTTCACGAAGGCGACGATCTCGTTGCGATATTTGTCGGGCGTTACGAATTCCGGGCGAGCTTCGTAAAGCGCGAGCAGCCTGTCCGCATAGGCGGAGAGACGGAAGAAATAGCTCTCCTCCTCGACCCATTCGGCCGGCGCGCCGCTTGGCGCGAGCTTGCCGCCATTCGGTCCGTCGGTCAGTTCGTCTTCGCCGAAATAGGACTCGTCGCGAACCGAATACCAGCCGGAATATTTCGAGAGATAGATATCGCCGTTGGCTTGCATGCGCTCCCAGATCGCCTGCGAGGCGCGCTTATGACGCTCCTGCGTGGTGCGCACGACGTCGTCGGCGTGGGCGTTCAGCGCCGCGCCCATTTTTTCGAACTGGGCCGCGGTGCGATCGGCGAGCGCCTGCGGCGTGAGGCCCTCGCGCGCCGCGGTTTGCTGCATTTTGAGCCCGTGCTCGTCCATGCCGGTGACGAATAGAACGTCGCGGCCGTCGAGCCGCATGAAGCGTTGCACGGCGTCGGCGGCGATGCGCTCATAAGCGTGGCCGATGTGAGGCGCGCCGTTGGCGTAGGGGATCGCCGTGGTGATGTAAAATCTCTCGCGCTCGCTCATCGGCTCGGCTCTTCAATCCCGCGACTTGTCGAAATCAAAGTCGGCGCGCCGCCGCGGAAAGCTCTGCGAAGAGCGACAGGACATGCAATCTCTTGTCGAGATTATAAGTCTCGGCGTCGCGCGTTGCGGCGCGGGCCTTGTCCCACAGCTCCGCGAGCGGCGCAAGGCGGGCTGCGCCCTCGCCCGCTTTCGCCTCGGCGCGGCCCGCGAGCCAGTCGTAAAGCGCCAGCGTGAAGTCCTCGAACGCGTCGTCCGCGCCGCGCGCGGCTACAGCGTCGGCGAGCCGATGAACCGAGCGGCCGTCGGAATTGGGCAACTCGCCGAGCGCCGCCTCGATCATCGCCTCGATTTCGGCGCGGTCGGGATCGATGCGCTTCAGCGCCTCGCGCACGGAGCCGGCGGCGGCTCGCGCGGCGGGTTCAAGCTCGTTGTCGCTGATCTTGCTCCAGGGCGGGCCCAATCCGCGGACGACGCGGACAATGCCCTCGGGCGATAAGGGATCAAGTTGCAGCCTGCGGCAGCGCGAGCGGATCGTCGGCAGCGCCAAACCAGGCCGGTGCGCGAGGATCAGAAACAGCGCATCGGCGGGCGGCTCCTCGATCATCTTCAAGAGCGCGTTCGCGCCGGCGCGGTTCAGGTCCTCGATCGTGTCGACGATGCAAATGCGCCAGCCGCCCGCCCCGGCCGATTTCTGAAACAATTGCAGCGCCCGGCGGACATCCTCGACGCGAATGTCGCCATAGAACGTTTTGCGGTCGGCGTTCCATAAACGGCGCAGCGCGGCGACGTCCGGATGGGCCTGGGCGAGAATTTGCCGAACCGCAGGCGCCTCCGCGCTCACCGACAGATCCCGGGCCGCCTGAACCTGCGGCGCGGACGGGTCGGGATGGGCCAAGATGAAGCGGGCGAAGCGCCAGGCGAGCGTCGCCTTGCCGATCCCGGCCGGACCGCCGATCAGCCAGGCATGGGCGAGCCGGCCGGCGCGATAGGCGTCGAGCAGCTCGGCTTCCGCCGTCTCATGGCCGATCAGATTCTCCGCCTCGCGCGGATGCGGCGCGCCGTCATAGGCGTCGCTTTCCGGCGGCGAATCCCGCGCGGTCTTGCTCAATCCTTCGCCTCCGCCCGGCGCCGCGGCTTGATGAACCGGTCGCGAACTTGCGCCCAGACCTCCTGCCCGACCTGTTCGCTCGGCCGGTCGGCGTCGATGACCGCGCAGCGTTGCGGTTCGGCGGCGGCGATGTCGAGAAAAGCCTGGCGCAGCGTTTCGTGAAACGCGCGCCCTTCCCTCTCGAACCGGTCCGGCTCGGCCGAGCCCTGCCGTCGCGCCGCGGCCCGTTCTAGGCTCTTCTCGATCGGCATGTCGAGCACCAGGGTCAAATCCGGCCGCGTCTCGCCGACCGCCACCCGCTCGAGGCTGTCGATCAAGCTCTTGTCCAGTTTGCCCGCGGCGCCTTGATAGGCGCGCGTCGAGTCGGCGAAGCGGTCGCAGAGCACCCAATCGCCGGCGGCGAGAGCTGGAGCGATGGTCTCATCGATATGGTCGATCCGCGCCGCGGCGAAAAGGATCGCTTCGCCGGCAGGGCCGAAAGGCGAGGCCGCGCCTGACAGGATCACGCGTCGCAACGCCTCCGCCTGCGGCGAGCCGCCCGGCTCGCGAGTCACGATCGCCTTGATTCCCGCCTCGGCGAGCTTCTCGGCAAGCAGCCTGATCTGGGTCGATTTGCCGACCCCCTCCCCGCCTTCGAAGGTGATGAAGCGGCCTTTCTTGGCCATCAGTTCTTCGCAAACGGCTTGCGCAGCAGCTCGAGCGCCAGTTCGACGCCGGCGTCCAGGGCGCGCTGTTGCAGCGAACCGACGCCGACGGCTTCGCCCGTCTCGAGCGGCGCGTCCAGAATCTGCTGCTGGCCCCGCCAGATTTTGAGCCTTGCGACCTGCGCGCCTTTTTCGACTGGGGCGACCAACGGGCCCTGATAGACGATCTTGGCGGTCAGCCGGTCGTCCGATCCATGCATCAGGAAAACCTTGATCGGCTGCGGCGAAACCAGGGCCGCCTCGCCCTTGGCGCCGCCATAGACTTCCGCGGCGCCGACAACGTCGCCGGGCTGAAAGAGCGTGCGCGGGTCAAAGGAGCGGAACCCCCATTGCAGCAATTTGCGCGCCTCTTCGGCGCGCTCCTGGGCGGTCTTCAGACCGTTGATCACCACGACCAGCCGCTGCCCGTTCTGCACGGCCGAGCCGACCAGGCCGTAGCCGCTCTCCGTCGTTTCGCCGGTTTTCAAGCCGTCGGCGCCGATATCCATGCCCAGCAGGGGATTGCGGTTGAGCTGGCGCACCCGGTTCCAGGTGAACTCCTTCTCGCCGAAATAGTGGTAGTATTCGGGATACTCGCGAATGAGATGGGCGGCGAGCAGAGCCAATTCGCGCGCGGTCATCCGCTCATGCGGGTCGGGCTTGCCCCAGGGATTGGCGAAGGTCGAGTGGGTCAAGCCGAGCTCGGCGGCGCGCTTGTTCATCAGGGCGGTGAAAGCGGCCTCGGCGCCGGCGATTCCCTCGGCCAGCGTGATCGCCGCGTCGTTGCCCGATTCGACGGCGACGCCGCGAATGAGATCTTCGACTCGCGCCTTGCTGTGAACGGCCAGGAACATTGCCGAGCCGTGCGAAGGCGCGCCGCCCGTACGCCAAGCGTTCTCTGAAACCTCAAATTCGTCGTCGAGCTTCAGACGTCCTTCCTTGAGCTCGTGAAAAACGATCTCCAGAGTCATCAGCTTCGACATCGACGCCGGCGCCATCGGCGCGTCGGGATTTTTCTCGTAGAGAGCTGCGCCGCTATCGTAGTCCATCAGATAGGCGAACGGCGCATTGCTTTGAAAATTCTGCGCCGCGGCCGACGCGCCGCTCAACGCGGCCGAAACCACGCCCATCAGGAAGGCTAAAGAGATGCGCCACACGGGAAAACGGCGTCCTCGACGCCTTTAGCCGAAGCGACCCATTCGCTCCCATCCTTATTTGGAGCGGCTCATGCTGCAAATCAACGGCGCGAGCGCCTCAGCGCGGGTCGCGAAGCGGCGCGAAACGCCGTGGGCTGACCCGGGCGAACGGCTCGCCGGGACGGTCGAGGCTGCGCCGGATCGCCGCGTCATCGGCGAAATAGAGCGCGGCGGCCGACTGGTTGTGGGCGCCCGGCCTGCGCGGCGGCAAGATCGCGGGGCCGGCGAAAGCGACCGGGACCGCCGCGCCCGGGATGGTTCCAAGATCGAACGGGCGCGCTGGCGGCGTCGGCAAATCGACCGGAATCGGGCGGGCCGGCGGGCGCTCGACGGCGACCATGTCCTGCGTCGGCTCGGCCGCGGGCGGCGGCTTGCGCGGCGGCGGCGCCGGGTTCGGCGAGAAAACGCTGGCCAATTTCTCGACCGGCGCCATCGCGGCGCTCGCCACCATGACCGGCGCGCTGGTCGGCAATCCGTCGATCGTCGCCGGCGCTCCGTCGGTGCGCAGGCTCGCAAGCAATTTCTCGTCGTCCGAGCCTTCCAGCGGCGCCCGGCCGACATATTCCACCTTCACTCGCGCAGTGCCTGCGCCTTTGAAGTCGAGCGCGTCGGCGACGCGCGAGGAGACGTCCATCACCCGGCCGCCATGGAACGGGCCGCGGTCATTGACACGAACGATGATCGAGCGGCCGTTGCCGAGATTGGTTACCCTGGCATAGCTTGGCAGAGGCATGGTCGGATGAGCCGCCGAGATCGAGTCCTTGTCGTATATCTCGCCATTGGCGGTGCGGCGGCCATGGAAGGCGTCGCCGTACCACGACGCCATGCCGACGGCGGCATAATCGTCGTACTCTCGCGGCACATAGGTGTGGCCGGCGACGCGATAGGCGTGGCCGACCAGGTATACGCCGCCGCCTCGCGGGATTGGCTGGCCGTCCGCGACCACCCGCGGGCTCGCTTTGCCGTAGATCGCAGGAGAAAAATGTTCGCGCGAGCTGAGATGCCGCGGCGTTGGCGCTTGCGCGCAGCCGGCCAGGCTGGCGGCGCCGACGAACAGGAAACCAACCTCAAGGACGCGCCGCGCCGATGGTTTCTCCGCCGGCCGTCGGATGGCTTTTTTCATCGACGCATACTCGACGCAACACAGGGCGTTCCGCGGCATGCTGCGGCGGAACACGCGCCCGCCGATCGAAGGCGGGCGTGCGCATGCGGCACGGCGATTGTCAATTTGCCCCTGCTTCCTTTCCGAAGTCCTAACGCTCTTTACGGCGCCATCGAATTGTCAGGCAAAATAACAGCGCCATAAGCTGGACGCAAATGTGGCGGCGTCTCGACATAAATGAGCGCCGCCACGCCGCTCGCGTCGATTTTGACGCTCAAACGCCTTGAAAGGCGCTCCAGGCGCCTGACTTTCCGCTGTTCTGAAGGGCGATCAGCTTGCCGAATCAGCTTGCCGATCGCCTTCGCGATCAGCGGCCATAGAGGCCCGTCAGCACGCCTTTCGCGAGAGTGTGGAAATGGAGATTGAAGCCGACAACGGCGGCCGTGGCGTTTTCGTCGGCGTCAAGCTTGTCGACGTCCACCGCGAAAACCGTGATGTGATAGTGATGCGGCTTGTCCCCTTTCGGCGGGCACGGCCCGAAATAGCCTTTCGTCCCAGCGTCATTGCCGCTCTGGACGACGCCCGCCGGCGTCAGATTGGCCTTGGGATCGCCGGCGTTCTTCGGCAGCGACGTCGTTCCCGGCGGAATGTCGAACACGACCCAGTGCCAAAAGCCGCTGCCGGTCGGCGCGTCCGGGTCGTAGATCGTCACCGCGAAGCTCTTTGTCCCTTTAGGCGCGCCGGACCAACTGAGCGCCGGCGAGATGTTCTTGCCGTCGCAGCCAAAGCCGTTCGCCACCTGCTCATCGGCAATTTTGGCGTTCGGCTTGATATCCGGGCTCGTCACCGTCATCGCCGGCGCAGCCGCCGCGCTCGCCGCGCCTCCCACGAGAAGCGCGGCCGCCAGAACCAATTTGCGCATGCTCATCGATCCTCCCTGGCCAGACCCGCGGCCGCGGAATTTCGAGCGCGGTCGGCGGGCGGACGCCATTTATCAGACCAAGGTCGGCTCTGTGGCAAGCGGTCACGGGGAACGAACGAGAGATCTCGCGGTTATCGCGCCGAGATCGCGCTTAGGGTCCTCGCAATGGACGATCGACGAACACGCCGCCGCCTTGTCAAAGCGGGTGCGATCGGCGCGGCCGGTCTGACGATCTTGATCGCCGACGCCGTAGTCGCCAGAGGTCCCGATATCGGCAGTCCCTATGAAATTTTATTGCCGAAGTTCTTTAGCCCGGCGCAGCGGACGCCGCCGCCGGAAAGCGCCGCCCCGGCCCCTGTTCGCCCGCGCCGGACCGAGATCGCCGTCGGCGGACCGCCCGTCTGCGTTCGCCTTTGCGACGGTGCCTATTTTCCAATCTCGACCGGCGCCAGCGAGAACGAAGAAGAGGCGCTTTGCCGCGGCCTTTGTCCAGATGCGGCGACCGCCATCTACCATGAGACGAATGGACCCGACGGCATCAAAGGCGCGGTCTCGACGACCGGAAAACCATATTCGGAACTGCCGACGGCGTTGCGCTATCGCACGGCGCTCGACAGCGCATGCACCTGTCACCGCAAGATCGCGCCGCGCTATTCGGTGGCTGAAGACCCAACGCTGCGCCGCGGCGATTACGTGATGACGCCGCAGGGCCTGGTCGTCTTCGAAGGCGCGTCCGCTCCGCCGCATCGCGCGGACGACTTTGTCGCTGTCGCCAATGTGCGCCTTCCGACACAGCAAAAGGCCAGCCTTCAGGCGCTGCAAGGGCCGCATTCGGCCGGTCGCCGGGGACGGGTTCGAATCACGACGCCCTAACGCGCCGAGGCGGCGCAGACGATCTCAGGGATCGCGGCGATGATGGTGGCGCCATTGGCGCGCATGCGCGTAGTACGGCCTGATATGTCCTGACCAATCCTCGTCGAGATAGCCGGCGGCGTCCGATTTGCACCAGTAAGCATGGCGCGGATTGACCGCGTTGAGATTGGCTACGTCATGAGAAAGAAGGCCGCAGCGAGACCGCGGGGCTTCCGCCATCGCGGCAGGGACGTTTGCGGTAAAGACGAGCAGCGCGGCCGCGCCGCAAATTCCGCCAATCAGATGATTCATGTGCTTGATCCGGCTGAGCTCAACGACAATATCGGTCGGCCGAGCTCCCGCCAAGCGGCCCGTCCGGACCGTCGAGAGCGCGACGACTCGAGACTGGTTACGGCTCGGGCTTCTCGACGGGCGCCTCAGCGTTCAGCAATTCCGGGTCGACTTTGACCGCCTTGATCAAGGTGACCGTCGCTTTGCGAACCAGCGTCGCCTCCTCCCTTTCGCCGGCTTCGATCGCCTCGATGATCGCGCTCGCCATCAAGGACTTGGCGAGATTTTCGTTTTTTGGCAGAGGCGCGAAATCGCGCCAGGCGCGATCCAAGGCGCCGCTCATGAGCTGGACGAGTTCCGGCCCGTAAACGCCTGAGGCAAAACGCGAGGGCACGTTACGCTCCGTCTGGCCGCTGCCGCCATGACGAAATCATGACGCAGCGTCCGCGTCTATAATCTCCTTAAGAATCGGATCGAATTACCCACATTTTTGGAGTCGTCGCGCGCCGGGCGCTGCGGCGGAAATCTCAGCCGGCGCCTTCTTCAGCTTCCGGGGGAGCAGGAGCCGCATTTCCTCGCGCAGATCGAGGGGCAAGACGCGCCCCGGCGGCAGGACGTATCCGGCATGCACTCGTCGCGACAGCAAGTCCGCGCCGGAGGGGCCGGCGGGACGACGACGATGGGCGCCTGAGGCAGGCTGGGAACGGGCATGATTTGCGCAGCTGCCGGCGAGGCCGCAATCGCCGCCAGCAGGGAAACGATTCGAAGGCTAACGATCACGCGGCGCTCCTTGCTGCGCCGTTTCGCCGATGCGCCTTCAGGCGTCCGCAAAACTACCCCCTTTGGTGAGCGCGATGGGACTCGAACCCATGACCTCCTGATTAAAAGTCAGATGCTCTACCGGCTGAGCTACGCGCTCCCTTATCAAGGGCGGGGCCTGCCTACAGCTTGGCTCCCAAAGGGTCAATAGAAGGCGCCATTCGCAAAGCGCGCCGCCCGCGCCGCTTTGAGGCGCGCGAAATCCTCGCCTGCATGGTGCGAGGAGCGGGTCAGCGGCGTCGCCGAGACGAGCAAAAACCCCTTGGCCTTGCCGATCTCGGCGTAGGAGGCGAATTCTTCCGGAGTCACGAAGCGGACCACCCGATGGTGCTTCCGGCTCGGCTGCAAATATTGGCCGATGGTGAGGAAATCGACATCTGCCGAGCGCAAGTCGTCCATGAGCTGCAGCACTTCATGCCGCTCTTCGCCAAGCCCGACCATGATCCCCGATTTGGTGAACATCGTGGGATCAAGCTCTTTAACCCGCTGCAGCAGCCTCACCGAGTGGAAATAGCGCGCGCCGGGCCGCACGGCGAGGTATTTGGACGGTACCGTCTCCAGATTGTGGTTGAAGACGTCGGGCCGCGCCTCGACGACAGTCTCGACCGCCCCGTTCTTGCGCAGGAAATCCGGCGTCAGCACCTCGACCGTGGTCGACGGCGCGGCGGCGCGGATCGCGCGAATGGCGCGGGCGAAATGGCCGGCGCCGCCGTCCGGCAAATCGTCTCGATCGACCGAAGTGACCACGACATGCGACAGGCCGAGTTTGGCGACGGCGTCGGCGACGCGCTCCGGCTCGCCTTCCTCCAAAGCGCCGGGAAGGCCGGTGCGCACGTTGCAAAATGCGCAGGCGCGGGTGCACACGTCGCCCATAATCATGAACGTCGCGTGCTTTTTGTCCCAACACTCCCCGATATTGGGACAGGCGGCTTCCTCGCAGACCGTGACCAGCTTGTTGTCGCGGACAATGCGGCTGGTTTCGGCGAATTGCCGCGAACCCGGCGCTTTCACCCGGATCCAAGGCGGCTTGCGCTCGATCGGCTGATCCGGGCGGTGCGCCTTTTCCGGGTGCCGCTCCGCGAGGCTGCGGCGGCGAGGATCGTTTACGAGGTCGAGAACGACCGTCATCATTCGCTTCCTTGGGCCGGGGACTTCATCCGCTCTCGGCGGCGCTTATCTTACCACAAAGGGCTGCTGAAGCGGCCTTCGTCGTCGAGTGAATCCCACCGACCACGATCCCTAGAGGCGGGCGAGAGCCGCTATATAAAACCCGTCGGTGGCGGTTTGGAGTGGGGATAAGCGAAGACCAGCCCCGAGTTTCGAGGCGTGAGAAGCGAGCGCGGGCAAGTCCGCCTCGCGCGCCAAATGGGCGGCGTCGACCGGCAGGAAATCCGAGCGGAGGCTCAAAAATTCGGCGATGCGATCCTCGTTCTCGGCCTTGAGGACCGAGCATGTGACGTAAACCAGCCGCCCTCCTTGCTTCACATATTGTGAAGCTCGCTCAAGGACCTCCTGCTGATCTTTGATGCGTTGCTCAAGCGCGCCTGGCCGGATTCGCCATTTCGCGTCCGGATTGCGCCGCCACGCCCCCGTCCCGCTGCACGGCGCGTCGACCAGGACAAGGTCGCAGCGACCGACAAGGTCGCCGAGAATGTCTCTTGTTCCCTTGGGCGGCCGAACCTGCACATTGCGCGCCCCTGCCCGCTTGAGGCGCTCGTAGATCGGCATGAGCCGCCTTCCGTCGGAATCGGTCGCATAGATTTGACCCTGATTCTTCATCGTCGCGGCGAGCGCTAGACTTTTGCCGCCGCCGCCTGCGCAAAGGTCGAGGACCTGCCAACCCGGCTCCGCGCCGGACAGCAACGCCGCCAATTGCGAGCCTTCGTCCTGAATTTCGACCAAGCCTTTAACATAGGCCGGCTCGGCGGTGAGCGCCGGCCCGCGGCCGTCCGGCCCGATTTCGATGCGCAGCCCGACCGGCGACAAAGGCGTCTCGACCGGCGAAAGATGCGACAGAGCGGCCATCGCCTTGGCGCGGTCAGTCTTGAGCGTATTGACGCGCAGGTCGACCGGCGCCCGCCGCGCCAGCGCTTCGCCTGCCTCGGCCGCTCCGCCGCCGAAACTTTCGGCGAAGGCCGGCGCCAGCCATTCCGGATAATCGCCGCGGACGTGATCGGGCGCGCCGGAGAGCGTCGCCTTTTCCAGTCGTTCGCGCTCGCCCTCGGTCAATGGCGCGGGAGCGTAATCGCCGCCGCTGAACAGCGCGCCGATCTCGTCCGCGCTCATATTCCGGACATGGCGCAGGGCGCCAATCATCGCGGCGCGCGGGCTGGCCTCCGCCATGAGCCAGGCGGACGAGGCTTTGCGCCGTAATGCGTCATAGACCAGCCCAGCGATCGCGGCGCGGTCCTTCGAGCCGGCGAATCGGTGAGTCAAACCCCATTCCTTCATCGCCTCGGCTGCAGGTCGCCGTCGCTCCTCGATCGTAGCGAGAATGTCGATCGCTGCGGAAATACGCGCGCCGGGGGTCATAAAGCCTTGACCGTCGCCGCGGATGCTTGGTCTAAGGCCGACGCACAAGCGCGCGCCTTGCGGCGCTTCGCCGCCCCATCTCTTGGAGACGTCATGATTCGTACCGTCCGCTCTCTCGCGCTTGTCGCGCTGGCCTTTTCGCTCGCCGCCTGTGCGCCGCCGCCTCCGCCGCCAAGCGCCGAATTCGTCGCGCCGGCTAAGAAGCCGCTCGACGCCAAGACGCAACTCGAGACCGGCAGGACTTATTGAGCGAGCCGCGCACGGTTCGTTTAGACCCGACCGCAGCTCCAACGCAAACCGGCGGCGCGCCGGGCGAAACAAAAGAGCGAGGCCATCGGCCTCGCTCTTGCTTTCGACAGAGGCAAGCTCGGTTCAATTCGGCCAGCAGCGCCGGCCGTAGGGGCCGAGATGGAATCCGGGCGGGCAGGCCCGACCCCAACGGTAGCCGCCCCATTGGCCGCCCGGCCGGCAACCGCCATAGGGGCCGCGATGGCCATAGGGGCCGCAGCCGCCATAGACCTTCACGATCCCCGTGTCGCCATGGCTGACCGGCGGCGCAAGCACAGCCGCATCAGCCGACGTCGCAACAACGCCGATGGCCAATGCCGCCCCCACAATGAACTTTGCGATCATGCCCCATTCTCCTTCCGGGTGAACCCCAGTGGCGCCGTCCCTTGGACTTGGCGCCGAACAGTATCATCAAAGAGGTCGAGCGCAACGCTTTGACGACAGATGCAAGATCCGCGTCGCCGAGGCGCGAGCCCTCAACGATGCGAATTTTTCGCCCGAGCGCGCGACCCGAGCCGAGCGTTCATCCAGTAACGTCGCTCGAAGGTCGTCGCCTCGGTTTAGAGGCGGCTCGGATAATTGGGGCTCTCCCGGGTGATCGCGACATCGTGAACATGGCTCTCGCGCAAGCCCGCCGCGGAGATGCGCATGAACTGCGCCTTGGCTTGAAACTCGGCGATGTCGCGCGCGCCCACATAGCCCATCGCGGCGCGCAAACCGCCGACAAGCTGATGGAGGATGGCGCCGACCGGGCCGCGGTGCGGCACTTGGCCCTCGACGCCTTCCGGCACCAGCTTCATTTGATCCTTAATGTCCTGCTGGAAGTAACGGTCGGCCGAACCTCGCGCCATGGCGCCGAGCGAGCCCATGCCGCGGTACGATTTGTACGAACGGCCTTGGTACAGAAATACTTCGCCGGGGCTCTCGTCCGTGCCGGCGAGAAGCGAACCGATCATGACGCAATCGGCGCCGCCGGCGATCGCCTTGGCGAGGTCGCCGGAATATTTGATGCCGCC
>JAJPHH010000183.1 GCA_021325385.1 Alphaproteobacteria bacterium | reverse complement strand
GAAGTGATGTCGCGGCGGCCGGCCGAGGATGGGCGAATCCACCTGCGGCTGCGCGTCGCGCCGGACAAGATGGCGCGCGTCGCCCGGCGGTTCCCGAATTTCGCGCAAGCCTGACCGCCTCCGCCGCCATTTCGGCGAGCGGAGGCGCGCGCTCGGCGCTATTGGGGCTTGTCGGACGTATTCAGGGTTCCGTTGACGTCCTTTGACCCGTTTGCGTTGATGCGGTTGTCGCCGTAGCTATAGGCTACGCCGGGCGAAACGATATCGACTCCGTCGACGCCGTTCCAGGCGATGAACGAGCGGCTGAGGAGAACAGTTCCGCCGACTGATAGGCCGTTTTGGCCGTTCGACGTGATCGTCGTACTGTCAACGGAGGCGTTCGCATCGACGATTATTCCGTAGCTGTTGTTGCTCGCCACATCGTTCGAGAGCGCAAAAGTCGGATTGCCGCCGGTAGCGCCGCCAAACTCGAGGTCGATCCCTACGTAATTGTTGAATGCGGCGACATGATCGAGGACTCCGCTCACGTTGGGGGAGCCGTTCACTGCATAATACAGGATTCCGGCGTTGGCGTTGTCCGATGCGATAACGTTAGAGACCACGACAGAAATTGGCCCGGACGCCGGTTGAATCACGATTCCATTGCCGGTCAGGAAGTTGCTGTTCGCTTTTTGAAAATGTCGAATGACGCAGTTGACGACGGTCAAGCTGCCGCCCGAATTGAACGTGATCCCGTTCGCGGCGCTCCCCAACCCGTCGACGTTGAGTCCGCGAAGCGTGACCGCGTCGCTCGATCCGGCGTTGATCGTGATTGCGCTGGCGCCGGAGGTCGTCTGCTGCACGCCGGCCGTGCCGACGCCGTCATTGACGATGCTGATCGCCTTGGCGATCGTTACCGGACCATAACCGGCCGGGTCGAGCACGTCGATTTCGCCGCCCGGCGCAAGAATATTGTCGTGGACGTACTGGAGCGTGCGGCAGGGAGGCGCGGGCGCGCCGCAGCTGGTCACGTCCGAGCCATGGCCGGAAACCCAGGCGCGATTTGAGAGCGCGGTTGCAGGCGAGCAGACGAGACCAAGCGCGGCGGCCAGCGCGCCGCCGAAAAGGTAAGACCTGACCATTGGAGACTCCCCTGGAAGCGGCGAGCCGCTCTGGCCAGCCGCGCGCCGAGGATAGAACCAGCCGATGCGGCTGAATATGACGCCCGGCGCCTAACTTTTGCGCTTCGAGCGACGCGCCGCGGCGGCTGAATTTCCATTAAGCTCCGCCTCGCTGCGCGCAATCTCGCCCGCGGCTGCGAGGGGCTTGTCATGACCAAAATGGGTTTAACGAGCGCCGCGGCGCTCGCCATGGTTTTGTCAGGTTTTGCTATAGACCGCGGCGAAGCGGCGGCGGCGCTGTCGAACCGCGCCTGGGTTTCCGGCCACGGCGTCGATCAGGCCGGCTGCGGCGCGCCGACTTCGCCATGCCGGACGCTCCAGTACGTCCATGACAACATCATCGCCGACGGCGGCGAGATCGACGTGCTCGATCCGGCCGGCTACGGGCCAATCGCCATTACGAAGGGGATCAGCATCGTCAATGACGGCGTCGGCACGGCCGGCGTGCAGCAGGCGACGTCAGGTCAGAACGCCATCACGATCAACACCAGTTCGAGCGCCGGCGTGACGCTGCGAGGCCTTAACATTGATGGACTCGGTCAAGGATTTTACGGAATTTATCTTATCGCGAGCCCCAACTTGACGATTACCCATTGCGTCGTGCGACACTTCACCAACAACGGGATTTTTATCAATCCGAACGGAGCGAACGCGTTCACGATCAGCGATACCCTTGTCGCCGACAATGGCGGCTACGGCATCGATATATTGTCAACTCCGGCCGGCACGACCAGCGGCGCAATCGTACGGACAATCACCAGGAACCATCATGCCAGCGGCTCTCTTTCGATCCCCTCCCTCGCGGGAATAGCCGTTGGCTCCAACGCCAACTCTGGCCCCTCAGTCGACGTGACGGTCGTCGACAGCGTTTCGGAGAACAACGACATAGGGTACGAGGCTTCGGCCGGCGCGATAAGCGTCGGGCTGACGTTGCGTAACGTCACGGCCGTCAACAACTACTATGGCGTCTACGCCAACGGTTATCAAATCATGCTCTCGCATTCGACGCTTAACGGCAACAATATCAACGTCGAAGCGAGTAACGGTCAGGTCTGGACCTATGGCGATAACAACATCAATTTTAGCAGATCGGGAAATGACATCGACGGGACGATGCATCCTCTCGTCCTGCAATAGAAGCCGTTTTGGCGGCGTCCTCGAATTTCGTGGGAGCGTAGCATCCCTAGGCCATCTTCAGCACCGTAAGGTCGCGGCTGCGCATTTTCGCGGCCGCGTCCATCGCCGCCTCGATTTCGTCCAGCGGGAAGGCGCGCTCGCGGATCAGGCCGAGGTCGAGCTGGCCCGAGGCGATGAGCCTGGCGAGGCGGGCAGGAACGTCCCGCGGATACATGAAGACGCCGGTCACGGTCCAATCCTGGGCGAGCATTTCGCCGGTCGTCAGCGGCAGCGGCTGGCGCACGCCGCCGCCCATCAGCGCCAGACGGCCGCCGCGGCGCAGGCTGCGCAAGGCGGCAAGGGCCGCGTTGGCGTTCTCGGTCCGGCCGACAAGGTCCAGCGCGCAATCGGCGCCGCCGCCCGCCGCGCTTTTCAGCGCATCGACGTCGTGCGCGACGTCGCCGGTCAGGACGACCGGCGTGAGGCGCGGCCCGGCGGCGTCGGCAAGATCGTCGAGCGCCTTAGCGTCGCGACCCGTCGCGACGACCTTGCCCGCGCCCAGAGCGAGCGCCAGCAGCGCCCCGCCGCCGCCGAAATAGCCGCTCGCGCCATTGACGATGATCGTCTCGCCAGGTTGCAAATTGACGCGCAGCAGGCCGCCATAGGGCACGGCGAATTTGGCGATCGCCGCCAGCTTGGCCGCCGGGACCGCATCGAGCGAGGCGGGCAGGGGCGTCGCCACCGCCGCCGGCATATGCGCCGTCTCGGCCAGGGTTCCGTCCGGCCAGGCGGCTTGCAGCGCCTTCGGGGCGGCGCCGCCGGGCATGGCGCTGAGGCCGATCAGAATCTGCGCCGGCTCGGCGACGCGCTCATTGGCGACGAGATGCGGGTCGAGCGCGACCCGCTGGCCCGGCGTAAGATGGTGGACGCCTGGGCCAACCGCCTCGACGACCCCGACGCCATTGGTTCCCGGCGTAAAGGGTCTGGCCGGCGTATCGTAAGCCAGGGAGCCGTCAAGGACCTCCCGGAGATAGGAGAGCACCGGCGCGGCCTCGATCCGCGCCACGATCCCGCCTGGGGCCGGAATCGGCGTCGGCAAATCCCGCAGCTCCAGCCGGCCGTTTTCGACCGCGCGCCAAGCTTTCATGATCGCCTCCAATTTCGAAACTTTGAGTCTCATTATATTGCGAGACTTGAAGTCTCGCAATCCTCCTCTATGCTGAGGCCATGGAGCAGGCCGAAAAACGGCGGCCGGGCCGGCCGCGATCGGACATCAGCAAAAACGCCATTCTCGACGTCGCCTATTGGCAGGTGATGGAGCAGGGCTATGGAAAGGTCACCGCCGATTCGATCGCCAAGGCGGCAGGGGCGGGCAAGCAGACGCTCTATCGCTGGTGGCCGAGCAAAGCGGCGGTGATCCTCGATGCGCTCGCCGAGAAGGGCCGCACCCGCATCGACAGGCCGCTCGAAGCGGCGATCCGATCGGGCGATCTTCTGGCCTTCTTGCAGGCGACGATCCCCGCCATCGCCGCGATCGGGCCGGCTCTGCGCCATCTGATGGCGGAAGCGCAATTCGACCCGAAACTGCGCGCTCTGCTGCGCGAGCGCTTGATCGAGCCGCGCCGCGAGCCACTGCGCCAAATCCTGGCGACCCGCGTCGCCGACGCGCATCAGCGCGAGGCATTGGTCGCGGCGATTTTCGGCGCCATCTGGTACAGGCTGCTGCTCGACGAGCCGGTCGACGAAGCGCTCGCGGTCGAACTCGCCGCGCTGGCGCGCATATGAGCGCGGCGGAGGCGGATGCGCCGGACCGAACGCGACAAGGGGCCGGCTCGAGCAGGACCTCATACGCCCGGCCATTCATTGCGAGTTCATTCGGATTGTTGCATGTTCCGGCTGACGAATTAGGCGTTCTCCAACCTGGAGGAGGTTGACATGACCTTCGCGCGAAAGCTCCATCTCGTCGCCGCGGCGTGCGGCGTCGCCCTACTCGCCGCCGGGCCAACTTCCGCGCGCACGATTTGCCGAGCGGATGGGATTTGCTTCAATACGAGCGGAGATCCAATCGCCCCCTGGCAGCAACCCGCTTATCGCGGCGGGTACGCTGACGACGAAGACGGTTACGCCTATCGGCCCTATTACTATCCCCATCATCGTCACTATAGGCATTGGCGCGACGACGACGACGAATAGAACGCGCGCCAAGTCTACGAGCGCCGACTGAACGGCGACTGACGACCTGTGTCCAGCTGTTGCTCGGCGAAACGGCCCGCCGAGACCTTGCCCTCGCAATTCCTGCGCTCCCTCAGCCCTGCATGAGCTGAAGCGCGCAGCGCGCTTGGCAAAGTTTACGTCGTCGCGCCCCCCGTAGGCGGACCGCTTCGCCGTCCGGTCAAATCGACGCCGAATGAAGCGATCATCGCCTCACAGGCGGGAACGAGCGTCGCGCTCGGCCCGCCCGCGCCGAGGCTGCGGCGATTGACCCTGGCGCCCTCGATCAACAGCGACAGCGCGTCGGCGAGGATTTCCGGCTGCGTCGCGCCGGCGGCGCGGCAAATATTGGCCAAACGGGCGCGGTGTTGCGCCTTGAACTCCTCGATCACCCGCCGCGCTGGATGATCGGTTTGCGAAAGCTCCAGGGCGGCGTTGGCGAGATCGCAGCCGCGCTCGTCCTCGGCGATGAATTGCGCGGCCTTACGAACGAAATGCAGCAACTGGCCGATCGGATCGCCCGGATTGGCGGCTTCGATCTCGGCCCAGACCTCGTCAGATTTCTTTCCCTTGCAGTTGAGGTATTCGACGACGAGATCGTCTTTCGAGCCGAAATGGCGATAGAGCGTCATCTTGTTGGTGCCGGCCGCTTCGGCGATAGCTTCGACGCCGACGCCGCGAATGCCGTAGCGGTGGAAGAGGTCTTCGGCCGTGGTGACGATCCGTTCCCGCGGCCGCAATCGCGGCGTGGCGTCCGCCACATCCGCATCAGCCTCCCTGCTCCAAATTTTCTTCGTCATGGGCTTGACCGGAATGTTACCTATCGGTATCTCTGGTTGCGTTACCACTCAGTAACATCGTCGGGCGGTCAAAGTCAAACAATGGCGATGTCCGGAAACCGTCCGTCCAATCGTCCTAGGCGGAGAACAATCTGAAGGGTGAGTCATGACGCGAGGACGCGACAATCCAAATCTCGACGCTCTCATGGCCGATCCGCTCGTCCGCGCCGTCATGCGGGCCGACCATGTCGAGCCTCAGGCGTTGAAATCGCTGCTGAGCGACGCCTCCGCGCGGCTCGGCGCGCGGCCTGGAGAGCGCGCCACCCCGCGCGCCGCCTTCGCCGACCCGATCAGAGGCGGGCGCGCCGTCAGCGATCCTTGCGCTCCGGCGTGCTGCGGGTGACCGGCTGATGGTCGGTTTTTTCATTCAGCGGCCGATCTTCGCCTCGTCGATCGCCGCGATCATGGTGCTCGCCGGCGCGATTTGCTATTTCCTGCTGCCGGTCTCGCAATTTCCCGAGATCACCCCGCCGCAAATCGTCGTCAGCGCCAATTATCCCGGCGCCAGCGCGCAAGTCGTCGCCGACACGGTGACGACGCCGCTTGAAGAACAGATCAACGGCGTCGAGGGCATGACCTACATGTCGTCGGCGAGCTCCAACGACGGCTCGTCGACGATCACCGTCACCTTCAATGTCGGCTATCCGATCGACATCGCCGCGGTCGACGTGCAGAACCGCGTCTCGCAGGCGGCGGCGTCGCTGCCGGCGATCGTCAATCAGGGCGGCGTGACGATCAAAAAGCAAAATCCGAACTTCGTCCTGATCGTCAATCTGATCTCGCCCAACGGCTCGGTTGATCCGGTCGCGCTGTCGAACTACGCCTATCTTCAGATCGTCGATCCGCTGAAGCGCCTGCCCGGCGTCGGCAACGTGCAAATTTTCGGCGAGCGGCGCTATTCGATGCGCGTCTGGCTCGATCCGGACAAGCTCGCCCATCTCGGCGTGACCGCCGTCGACGTTCAAAACGCAGTCGCCGAGCAGAACGTACAGGTCGCCGCCGGCAAGATCGGCCAATCGCCGGCGCCGGCCGGCACGCCTTTCGAGATGCAGGTCAACGCGGCCGGCCGGTTGAGCGATCCAGCCGAATTCGGGAACATCATCGTCCGCGCCGATCCCAATGGCGGCGGAGTCGTGCGCCTGCGCGACGTCGCGCGGGTCGAACTCGGGGCGCTGCAATATTCCTCCTCGGCCTATTTCGGCAAAGACCCGACCGTGGTCCTGGCGATCTTCCAGGCGCCGGGCTCGAACGCGCTGCAATTGCAGCAACGCATCAAGGACAAGATGGAGGAGCTGTCGAAGCGCTTTCCGCAGGGCGTCGCCTACGCGATGCACTATGATACGACGCGCTTCGTCTCCGCCTCGATGCACGACGTTCTGTTGACGTTGGGCGAAGCGTTGATCCTCGTCGTGTTCGTCGTGTTCGTCTTTCTGCAAAGCTGGCGAACGACGATCATCCCGACGATCGCCATCCCGGTGTCGCTGATCGCGACGCTCGCGGTGATGGAGGTCTTCGGCTTCTCGCTCAACATGCTGAGCTTGCTCGGCATGGTGCTGGCGATCGGCCTGGTCGTCGACGACGCCATTGTCGTGGTCGAGAATGTCGAGCGCCAGCTCGAAGCGGGCTTGCCGCCGCTCGCCGCCACCAGAAAGGCGATGGCGGAGGTGACCGGGCCGATCATCGCGACGACCGCGGTGCTGATGGCGGTGTTCGTGCCGGTCGCGTTCATTCCCGGCGTCGCCGGCCGGCTCTACAATCAATTCGCCCTGACCGTGGCGATCTCGGTCGGCATTTCGGCTTTCAACTCGCTGACGCTCAGCCCGGCCCTGAGCGCCGCCTTCCTGCGGCATCGTCCAACCGGCTCGTTCGTCCTCTTCCGCTGGTTCAATGCGGGCTTTCATTGGCTCTCGCACGCTTACGCCAGCTCGGTCCGGGGGCTGATCCGGCTGCGTTGGGCTTTGCTCGCCGTCTTCGTCGTCATCATCGGCGCGACCTATGCGGTTTGGCGCAGCATTCCGACGACGTTCTTGCCGGTCGAGGACCAGGGTTATTTCTTCGTCATCGTGCAATTGCCGGACGGCGCCTCGCTGGAGCGGACCGACGCGGTCGCCCTCAAGGTGCGCGACATCTTGGAAGCGACGCCAGGCGTCCAGATCGCCGGCTTCATCAGCGGCCTGAACTTCCTCACCAACGCCGCGCAGTCGAATTCGGCGGTCGAATTCGCGGTGCTGAAACCCTGGGACGAGCGCGGGCCGGACGAGAACGCTTCGCGCCTCGTCGCGTCTTTGCGTCCCAAGCTGCTCGCCATTCCCGAGGCGTTCGCGCTGAGCTTCGATCCCCCTTCGGTCAACGGCCTCGGTACGACCGGCGGCTTCGAATTCGAAGTCGAAGACCTCGCCGGCCGCGGCAGCATGGCGCTGAACGAGGCGACGCAAGCGCTGATCGCGGCGGCGCGAAAGCAGCCCGAGCTCAACCCGCAAGCTCTGTTCACGTCCTTTTCAGCGTCCACGCCGCAGCTCTATTACGATCTCGACCGCACCAAGGCGAAGCTGCTGGGCTTGAGCCTGCCGGACGTCTTCAGCACGCTGCAAATCTATCTCGGCTCGCTCTACGTCAACGACTTCAACCTGTTCGGTCACACGTTCCGGGTGACCCTGCAGGCCGACAAGGATGCGCGCGCCTCGACCGCGGACCTGAGCAAATTGTATGTCCGCAACGTCTCCGGCGGCATGGTCCCGCTCAACGCGCTCGGCTCGCTCCGGCCGATCGTCGGACCGGAGACCGTGCCGCACTACAACAATTACGGCGCGGCCTTGATCAATGGCGCCCCGGCGCCGGGCTTCAGTTCGGGTCAGGCGGTCGCCGCCATGCAGCGCGCCGCGGCCGAGTCCCTGCCGCGCGACTTCGGCTATGAATGGACCGGCGTCACGTTCCAAGAGCTCAAAGCCGGCTCGGTCGCGGCGATCGTCCTCGCGCTCGCCATCGTCTTCGTCTTCATGATCCTGGCCGCGCAGTACGAAAGCTGGTCGATGCCGTTCATGGTTCTGTCCTCGGCCCCGCTGGCGTTGATCGGCGCAATGGCGGCGCTGCGGCTGCGCCAGATGCAAATCGACGTCTACTCGCAGATCGGCTTCGTCATGCTGATCGGGCTCGCCGCGAAGAACGCGATCCTGATCGTCGAATTCGCCAAGCGAAGGCGCGAGGAGGGGCTCGGCATCGTCGAGGCGGCGATGGAGGCGGGACGGTTGCGGCTCAGGCCGATCCTGATGACCGCCTTCGCCTTCATCCTCGGCGTCTTGCCGCTAATGTTCGCGACCGGCGCCGGCGCGGCGAGCCGCCAATCGCTCGGCACGACCGTGTTCGGCGGCATGGTCGCGGCGACCGCGCTGACGCTGATCTTCGTGCCGGTCTTCTATGCGCTGATCGAAAGATTGCGCGAGGGCCGCGCCGCCGCTTCCGAGCGGACGGCGGCCGAGCATGCTTTCGCGCCGCGAGTGGAAGCGGCCGAGTAATCATGGGGACGTCGCTTATGCGCTTTTGGAAACTTACTCTTGCATCGGCGGCTGCGCTCGGCGCGGTCGCGCTTGCCGGCCATTACGCCGCGAGCCTGTCCTTTGGCGGCGGCGCCAGCGCCGCCGCGCCGCCCGCCATGCCGCCGATGCCCGCGCCGATCGCGCCGGTGGTCAAGATGACGCTGCCGATCTATCTCGATTATCCGGCCCGGGTGGAATCGATCCGCAACATTTCTCTGCAGGCGCGCGTCTCGGGCTATATCGAAGCGCAGCCGGCGGCGGACGGCGCCGACGTCAAGGCAGGCGATCTCCTCTATCAAATCGATCCGCGCGATCTCCAGGCGGCGCTCGATCAGGCGAAGGCCCAGGCGGAGCGCGACGAAGCCGCGCTGGAATATGCGAAGGCCAATTTCAGCCGCGGCGAAGAGCTGGTGAAGAACGGCTACGTCGCCAAGGATACGTACGATCAGCGCGCCAGCGCCATGCGCCAGGCCGAGGCGGCTTTGGCGATGGACCGCGCCGCGATCCGCGCCGCCGAGCTCAATCTCGGCTATGCGGAGATCCGCGCGCCTTTCGCCGGACGACTCGGCCGCAACCAGGCGGCCAAGGGCGCGCTGGTCGGGCCGGCGAGCGGCGCGCTGAACACGCTCGTGCAGCTCGATCCGATCTACGTGACCTTCAATCCGAGCGAGTCCGAACTCGCCGAAATCGAACAGGCCCGCGCCGCGGGAAAGGTCGTGGCCGAGATCACCGTTCCGGACAGCGGCCAGACCTCGTACAAGGGCGAGCTGACGTTCTTGGACAATGCCGTCGACAAGGCGACCGGCACGATCGCCGCGCGCGTCACCGTCGCCAATCGCGATTTCGCCCTGCTGCCCGGCCAATATGTCCGCGTCCGCCTCCACATCAAGGACGAGCCGGACGTGCTGATGGCCCCGCAGGCGGCGCTCGGCTCGAGCCAGTTGGGCAAATACCTCTACGTCGTCGGCGCGGACAACAAGGCGGAGATGCGGCTCGTCACGCTCGGGCCGGAGGACGGCGCGTTGGTCAATGTCGTCAAGGGCCTCGCCGAAGGCGACAAGATCATCGTCGGCAACCTGCAAAAGATCGGGCCCGGCTCGCCGGTGCAGCCGATGTCGGTAAAGGCGCAGTCGGGGTCGTGAAGGGGAGCGCGCTCGACGCGCTTTCGAAGAATCGCACGAGAAGAACTGGGGACCCTATCCTCGAACGCCTGAACTACTCTTATGCGTCTTCGTTTGTAGCGTCGTCCGGCGGGTATACAGTGAACTCCATACTGCAGCCGATTTTCGCAAGTGAGATGATCGAATGGGTAGATAGAGCGAAATGTCCTACCGAACGCTCTGTCCCCGCTCGAACGCCGACATTGACACTGCGGACGTCACACTGGTTCCAAAGACGCCTCGCCGTCGGGGAAAGAGATTCAACAAGAGTAATATAAGCCGCGACCGTCTCCTCCAGAGAACGATAATCCCGGGCGAGTTCAATCGACGCGCTTGTGTCAGTTTGGTGGAGAACGACGACAGAGCGCTTGAGGGCTGCAAGCAATTCGGGAAGGCGGCGCTCGAGACAAAGGTCTAGGTCAGCGTTTAAGAATTGGGCTTCGAGTTTCTTCACCGGCTCCCCACTTCGGCGAGGCGTAATCGCTCTGTGGCGCTCTTTCGTCATGTCGGCTCCCGCTCGCGGCGTTTAGCCTCGTCCCAAAGCGCGTCCATCTCATCGAGCGTCGCCTCTTCCGGCGCGCGGCCCTGTTCCTTGAGCCGCGTCTCGATATGGGCGAAGCGGCGCTCGAATTTGGCGTTGGCCCCGCGCAGGGCTTGTTCCGGATCGACTTTCGCGTGGCGGGCGAGATTGGCGACGACGAAGAGGAGATCGCCGATCTCGCCTTTAACCGCCGCTTCGTCGCCGGCGGCGAGCGCCTCTTCGATCTCCGCCGTCTCCTCGCGCAATTTCGCGAGCACGGCCCTGGCGTCGTTCCAATCGAAGCCGACCTTGCTCGCCTTTTCCTGCAGCTTCAGTGCGCGGGTGAGGGCGGGGAGGGGCAGGGGCACGCCGGCGAGCGCGCCGTTCGGCTGCGGCGGCGCGCCAGATTTTTCATGCGCGGCGGCGCGCTCGCGCTTCTCGTCGGCCTTGATCTCGGCCCACAGCTTCTTCACCGCCTCCGGCGACAAATCGCGCGCGTCGCCGAAGACATGCGGATGGCGGCGGATCAGCTTTGTCGTGATCGCCTCGACCACGTCGCCGAAATCGAACAGCTCCGCCTCTTCCGCCATGCGGGCGTGAAAGACGACCTGCAGCAGAAGATCGCCGAGCTCCTCGCGCAGATCGACGAAGTCGCCGCGCTCGATCGCGTCGGCGACTTCGTACGCCTCCTCGATCGTATAAGGCGCGATGCTCGAAAAATCCTGCTCGAGGTCCCAGGGACAGCCCGAACCGGGCGTCCGCAATGCCGCCATGATGGCGAGGAGGCGATCGATGTGGCGGGAAGACTCCATGCCCGTCGCTTTCTTGCAAATGAAAAGGCGCGCGCCTTTCTAAGACGCGCGCCTTGGTCCTTTAAGCGCCGAGCGGCGCTCTCAACTCAATTTTCAGGCCGGCGAAATCGAGATCGCCTCGCGGCCCTTGGGCGTGTCGACGACGCGCATATTGACCGGCTGGCCTTCGGTGAGATGGGTGATGCCGGACGGGCCCAAAATCGAAATATGGACGAACACGTCCTTGCCGCCGTCGTCGCTCGCCACGAAGCCGAAGCCCTTGGCGTCGTCGAACCATTTGACCTTGCCGGCGACGCTGACCGCAGTCGACGGATCGGGCGCGACCCGGCGCGGCCGAGGTCCGTCGCCAGCGCCATGGCGCGGCGGCGGCGCGCGCTCGGCTGCGCCAGCCGTATCGACCTCCAGCACGCGCGTGACCTGCGCGCCCTTGGCGCCGGCGCCGACATTCACCTTGAGCTTCGCGCCGGGCGGCACGGTGTCGAAGCCCGATGCGTGCAAGGCGTTGATGTGCAGAAAGGCGTCGCCCTGGCCATTGGCCAATTCGACGAAGCCGTAGCCCTTGTCGGCCTTGAACCATTTGACGACCGCGTCCACCGCCGGTCCAGCCGCCACCGGCGGCGGCGACATTGGAGAGGGGCCGCCAAATCCGCCGCCGTCGAAATGCCGTGGGGCGCCGCGCGGCCGCGGATCGTATGGCATCGGCCCGTCGTCGTCGAACCCGCGCTTTCGCGGCCCCCGAAAATCCTTACCCTTGCTCATGATGCCCCTGTCGCTCCGACAAATCACGCATTTTGGTTACGCCTACCCTCACAGGACCGGCGGAACCGAAACACGGTTCGTCGGTCTTTTGCCTTATCCTGTTACGAAACGCCACAACCGGCGCCGGTCGGCCCTGAAAGCGCATCAGCGCTCCTCAAGCCGCAAAACTCGCTCCGCTGTTCGAGACGCGCCGCAGCGCCAAGCGCTTGCCGGAGCGCGCTGCTCCGTCGCAAAGCCAAGCCGATTCGAGAGCGGGACAAATTCGCCGATCGACCGCTAATGCAAAAAGAAAGCCTGGGCCGCCGCTCGCCGGCTCACAGCCGGGGGACAGAACAGGACGAAATGACCGCATCAATTAAAGCCTGCCGATGCCGTCCAGCATGGTTCAGGCTGGTCGACGCGTTCACACATTATCTCATTTCTTAAACGAGAGCCAGATGTTTTGCGTCGTTTCTTCGAAGCTGCAAGAAATCTCACGTAATTGTTCGTGTACTAACGCGGTCGGGCGGCGGCTGTGGCGATTAAAATCATCGCTCCGCCAGCCATTTGCAGCGGAGTCATGGTTTCGCCGAGGACGAGGAGCGCGATCAACGCCGAGAAGGGCGGCTGCGCAAGAATAATCAGGGCGACCAAGCCGACCGGCAGGCGACCGACCGCCACCGAGGTCAGCCCTTGACCGAGCGCATGCGAAACAACGCCGAGCAAGATCACGGCGCTCCAACCGGAGCGGCTATGCGGCGTCAACGCCTCGCCCTTCAGCCAAGCGACAAGGGCGAGCGCGAGGGCGGAGACGGCGGCTGACCACAGCGTCGCGGTCGGACCGTCAAGACTTAAGCGCAAGCGCTTGATGACAAGGAGATAAGTTGCGTAGGCGTTGGCTGCGGCGAAGGCGAAGAGATCGCCATAGCCGAGTTCGCCGGGGGCGCCCATCCCGGCCATGATCCAACTTCCGACGAGCGCCAGAGCGAGCGCGAACCAGACGCGGCCCGGCGGATGCTCGGCGAAGAACAATGCGCCGCCGACCACCGCGAGGATCGGCGCGACATTGCCGATGAAGGTCGCGTTGGCGACTTTGGTCCCAGTCAGCGCGATATGGAAGCTGGCGACGTCGATGGCGAAAGCGAGTCCGGCCAAGACGAGCGGGCCGAAGAAAGGCGCGGCCTTGGCCGGGGAGGGGCGCCGGCCCGACGCCAGCGCCGACCAGGCGGCGAGGGCCGGGACCGCCAGCCCCATGCGCCACGCCGCGCCGGCGACCGGGCCGACATCAAGGAAGCGCGCAATGATTCCCGACCAGGCGATGATCGCCGTGCCGACCAGGAGGGCGGCCCAACCGACGCGATCCGCGCGTTGCGCCGCCTCGATCTTTTCGAACGACGCGTCAGCCATGGCCGCGCCATCGCTGCGCGACGGCGCGGCGAGGCTCAGTCCGATTTCTGACGACCTGTGCAGGGGTCGAGGACGACGCGGCCGCTGATCGAGCCGGTCGGCGCATAGTCGACGGCCGTGTCGGGCTTGCGGGTTGCGACATATTCGTCCGAGGAAAGAAAGGCGATGGTCGGCAAGCGACCGGCGCTCGCCAATTGCGCGACGCTCGTACCGCAAAACCACGCGACGAGGCCGATGAGAGCCGCGGCGACAGCGAATCTTTCGACCGTCGCGCCGCCCTGATCCTTCGCAAATCGCTCGCGCATCTTCGCCCCTCGGCCTCTTGCCCTGCCGCGGGCCACGCTATGGCGAACATGGTAAACGAAGCCTTGACGAATTGATCAAATATCGACCAGTTCGATCGCGCGCGGCGCGCGCTCCTGGATGAAGGCGAAGCGCGCCTCCGGCTTAGAGCCCATGAGCCGCTCGACCGCTTCATCCGTCGCCGCGCGCTCGGCGTCGAGAATCGAGACGCGCAGCAAGTTGCGCTTCGCCGGGTCCATCGTGGTGTCGCGCAAATCCTTCATCGGCATTTCGCCCAAGCCTTTGAACCGGCTGATCTCGATCGCGCCGCGTCCGGAAAAGCCTGTCTTGAGCAATTCCTCCTTATGCGCGTCGTCGCGAGCGTAGAGCGATTTGGCGCCTTGCGTCAGCCGGTAGAGCGGCGGAACGGCGAGGTACAAATGGCCTTCCTCGATCAGCTTCGGCGTCTGGCGGTAGAAGAACGTGATCAACAGCGACGCGATATGGGCGCCGTCGACGTCGGCGTCGGTCATGATGATGATCTTGTCGTAGCGCAGATCGGCGCCGCGATAATGCGAGCCGGTTCCACAGCCGAGCGCCTGGACGAGATCGGAAAGCTGCTGGTTCTGAGCGAGCTTGTCGCGCGTCGCGGAGGCGACGTTGAGGATTTTGCCGCGCAGCGGCAGGACGGCCTGCGAGGCGCGATCGCGGGCCTGCTTCGCCGACCCGCCGGCCGAATCGCCTTCGACGATAAAGAGTTCAGAGCCTTGCGCGGACGTATTCGTGCAATCCGCGAGCTTGCCGGGCAGCCGCAGCTTACGCACCGCGCTCTTGCGCGCGACGTCCTTCTCCGCCTTGCGGCGCAGCCGCTCCTCGGCCCGCTCGATCGACCAGTCGAGCAGCTTGTTGGCCTGGGAGGGCGCCGCCGCGAGCCAATGATCGAAGGCGTCGCGCACCGTCGATTCGACAATCCGCGCCGCCTCCGCCGTTTGTAGCCGGCCCTTGTTCTGACCCTGAAACTCCGGCTCGCGGATGAAGACCGAGATCAGCGCGGCGCAGGTCGCCATGACGTCGTCGCTGGTCAACGCCGCCGCCCGCTTCGACTGACCGACGCGTTCGGCATGGTCCTTCAAGGCGCGCAGCAGCGCGGCGCGCAGGCCCGCCTCATGCGTGCCGCCGTCCGGCGTCGGAATCGTATTGCAATAGGAATGGACGAAGCCGTCCTCGCCGGCGAGCCATGCGATCGCCCATTCGAGGGAGCCGTGTCCGCCGGGCTTCTCGACCTTGCCGAAAAAGACCTGATCGACGACCAGATCCTGGCTCCCGATATCGGCAGCCAGATAATCCCTGAGGCCGCCGGGAAAGTGGAACTCCGCCTCGGCCGGCACCTTGCCGTCCGGACCGAGCAGCTTGGGCGAGCACCGCCAGCGGATTTCGACGCCGCCGAAGAGGTAGGCTTTGGACCGCGCCATCCTGAAGACGCGGGCGGGATCGAAATGCGCGCCCTTGCCGAAAATCTGCTCGTCAGGCTTGAAGCGCACTTTGGTGCCGCGCCGATTCGGCGCCTTGCCGACCGTCTCCAACTTGCTGGCGGGATGACCCCGCTCAAAGGCCTGCCGGTAGAGCGTCTGATTGCGGGCGACCTCGACTTCAACCCGTTCCGAGAGCGCATTCACGACCGAAACGCCGACCCCATGCAAACCGCCTGAGGTTTGGTAGGCGCCGGAATCGAATTTGCCGCCGGCATGGAGCATGGTCATGATGACTTCAAGGGCGGATTTCTTCGGAAACTTCGGGTGCGGGTCGATCGGCATCCCGCGTCCATTGTCGGTCACCGAAATCCAGCCGCCGTCCTCCATCTCGACTTCGATGAAGCTGGCGTGGCCGGCTACGGCCTCGTCCATCGCGTTGTCGATGACTTCCGCGAAAAGGTGGTGCAGCGCCGCGGCGTCGGTGCCGCCAATATACATGCCCGGCCGCCGGCGCACCGGCTCGAGGCCTTCGAGGACCTCGATCGACGCGGCGGTGTAGCCGGCTTCGCCGGGCGTGCGCTGACCGCCGGCGCTGTTCTTGGGCTTAGCCGGAGGCGTTGCGCGCGTCGGTTTCGCAGCGCCGGCGGGGCGCCGGCCGCCCGGATTGCCGAAAAGGTCATTATCCATTGAAATTTTTGAAGGTTTTCTCGTTTGAGCGGATCACGAATCGAGCATGGAGTCTAGCATGGATCGGCGCGCCGGATGAGCCAAACCGCCGACGCGGCCAAGCCCACCCGCCATTCTTTCGTGGCGAAAAGGCGGAGGGCGGACGACGCGCGCCTCATCGTCCAATCATTGCGCAATCAGGTTGCCCCGTCGTTCAGGCTTCGCGCCGATCGGTGAACGCGGAATTTCCCCTATATGGCGTCTCCCGCCGCGCTCCGTAAGCCCATTCCGATTCCGGATCGCCCAAGCGTCCGGCGCGAACCGCGCCCGCTCTTTCCCTCTCGGCCGTGCGCTCGAAGGCGGAACGCGGCGCTTTGACCTGACGGCGTTCCGGCGCCATCTTCGCGGGGATAAGAGCGGCGGCGGGGAGAGGCGATGAACATCCGAGCGTTCGGCGAGGCGGAGGGCGCGGCCATCGTCGAGATCACGATCGCCTCCAAGGCGGGCGCGGTCGCCAAAATCCTCAATTGGGGCGCGGTCTTGCGCGACCTCGTCGTGCCGTCAAGGAACGGGCCGCAGCGCGTCACGCTCGGCTTGAACTCGGTCGCCGATTATCAAGCGCATTCGCCGAGTTTCGGCGCCGTGCCAGGCCGTTTCGCCAACCGGATCGCCAATGGCCGGTTCACGCTCGACGGCGTCGAATACCAGCTCGATCGAAAGCCAGGCGAGAAACATACGCTGCATGGCGGCCCGCATGGCTATGGAAAGCGGCCCTGGCGGGTCGCCGGCCATGACGAATCCTCGGCGACGCTGACGCTGCACTCGCCGGACGGCGACGGCGGCTTTCCCGGCGCGCTCGACGCGACCTGCGTCTATCGGCTCGAGGAGCCCTCGACCTTAAGGGTCGAACTGACCGCGGTGAGCGACCGGCCGACCATCGTCAATCTGACCCAGCACGCCTATTTCAATCTCGACGGCTCGCCGGACATTCTCGATCACGAACTGATGTTGAATGCGGATTTCTACACCCCGACCGATGAAGACCTGATCCCGACCGGCGAGATCAGGGCCGTCGCCGGCTCGGCTTACGATTTCCGCGCGCCGCGGGCGGTGCGCAACGCCGCCGGCCGGACCTACGATACGAATTTCGTGCTTTCCGCGCGGCCAGGCGTCGACGGCCTGGCGCCGGCCGCGCGCTTGCGCTCGTTGAAAAACGGTCTTTGCATGGATCTGTCGACGACCGAGCCTGGCGTGCAATTCTATGACGCGGCCAAGCTCGATTGCCCGGTCCCAGGTCTCGACGGCGCGCATTACGGACCGCATGCCGGCCTTTGCCTCGAGCCGCAGGTCTATCCGGATTCGCCGAACCGCCGCCACTTCCCCGACTGCGTGTTGCGGCCGGACGAAGAGTACAGACATATCAGCGCATTCAGGTTCTATTATTAACCCTCTTGCGAACGAAGCGGAGCAATCGTTCATAGGCTTGCGCCTTATGAGCGGATTGCGTCGTCGCTTCGCTCCTTGCAATGGGGGATGACGTCCGTCAGCCTTGGGGCGGCGGCGCGGATTCGGCGAGCGCGGCGCCGACTTCCAGGCCGAGATCGTCGAGCGTGGTCTCTTCGCGCACGCTAAGATCTTCGCCTTTCGCCTGCCGCTCGGCCTGTTCTTGCGACCGCGCGACATTGATCGTCACAGTCGCCACGACCTCGGGGTGAAGCTGGATAGGCGCCTTGTGAAGGCCGAGCGTCTTGATCGGATGCACCAGCGCGACTTGGTTGCGATTGATCGTAAAGCCGGCGGCGGTCGCAGCTTCCGCTATGTCGCGAGGCGACACCGAACCATAGAGCTGGCCGGTCTCGCCAGCCTGGCGAATGATGACGAAAGTCTGACCGTCGAGTTTGGCGGCGACGTCGTTGGCGTCGCGCTTCAATTCGAGATTGCGCGCCTCGAGCTGCTTGCGCTGGCCTTCGAACCTCTGTCGGTTGGCCTCCGTCGCGCGCAGCGCCTTGCCGCGCGGCAACAGGAAGTTGCGGGCGAACCCGTCCTTGACGCGCACCGTATCGCCCATTTGGCCGAGGCGCGGAACCCGTTCGAGCAAAATCACTTCCATGACGATCTCCTTTTCAAGACTCGCGTTGATTCAAGGCTTTGGGTTTGATCGCCGCGACGCGTTTGGCGCGCAGCGAAAGAAAGCTCTCGGCTGCGCCGGCGAGCGCCAGCACCGGCGCGATCCATTGCGATTCCAGCGCGCAGGCGAGGTACAAGACGAAGAGCAAGGGATTGCGGTACTGCAGGCCGCGGGTCAGCGCGTGCGCCGTCGCGAGGCCTTGCAGAGCGAAAGCTGTCGCGAAGACGCCGACCACGATCCAGGCGGCGAGGCGGTAAGGACCGCCGAGCAGAAACGCGAGGCCGAGGCAAATGACGAGGGCCACGGCGAGCGCTCTCGGAAGGATGAGGGATTCCGGCAAGTCTGGCCAGGGCCGCTTCAGCGCCTGCGAGATTTGCGCGACCCGGGCGCCGACATAGAGGTTGCCGCAGAGCAGCAGAAACACTGCCGGCGCCAGGATCGGCGGCGCCTCGCGAACCATTTCGTTTATAAATTGTTCGAACGTCACGCCGACGGGCAGGGCGATAAAATCCCCGAACGTATGCTCGAAAACCGGCGCGATCTGCTTGCTCAGTTCGTCCACGCCCCGCTCGTAGCCGCTATAGACGACGATCAGCGAGATCAGCGCAGCGAGCCCGATCAAGGCGCCAATGATGGCGGCGGCCGTTACGACGGCGCCAATCGGACACCATTCAAACGATCGATCGGGATCGCTCCGGGCCGGGTTGAAGAACCGTGAACGCAGAGAGGCGAGTCCGCTCAGAGCCCAGGCGGGCAGGGCGATCGCAACGCCGAATACCGCCGCGGAAGCCGGGTCGGCGACGGCGACGCCGCCCGCGGCCGTGAAGACCGCGGTCGCGCCCATGTCGACGCCCCAGTTCAAACTGACGATGACGATCGGCAGCGGCGCAAGAAAAGGCAGAATCATCGCGAGCGCCGTCGGCTTTGCTCCCACGACGAAAAGCAGCGCCGCGACAAGGCCGGCGCCAAAGGCGATTGCGATACGTTGCGCCATCGTCGAGCTGTCCCGCGCCTTTCAAGGCGGTTAGAGCGAGGACGGATCCGCCTCGCCCAGCCATGGCGCGCCGGCCGATCCGGCGCGTTCGACATTTTTAGATCGAGCGAGGCGCTTTTTGAGGCGCCCCGCTAAAGTGTTCAGCGGATCACGTAGGGCAGCAGGCCGAGAAAGCGCGCCCGCTTGATCGCGGCGGCGAGTTCGCGCTGCTTCTTGGCGCTGACGGCGGTGATGCGCGAGGGCACGATCTTGCCGCGCTCGGAAATGTAGCGCGACAGCAGGCGCGTGTCCTTGTAGTCGATCTTCGGCGCGTTCGGCCCGGAGAACGGGCAGGTCTTGCGCCGACGGAAAAACGGACGGCGAGGGGCGGTCGACATCAAAGAGCTCCTGGCTGGGCGTCGTCGCGAGGACGCCTGGGACGATCGCCGCGGTCAGGCCGGTCGCCGCGGTCGGGGCGAGGGCCGCGGCGCTCGCCGCGTTCGTCGCGATCGGAATCTTCACGTTTGCGCAGCATGGCGGACGGGCCTTCCTCGAGCTCGTCGACGCGCAAAGTGAGGAACCTGAGAACGTCCTCGTTGAGGCGAAGCTGCCGCTCCATCTCGACCACCGCGTCGGCGGGCGCGTCGATGTTGAGCAAGGAGAAATGCGCCTTGCGGTTCTTCTTGATGCGGTAGGCGAGGGACTTGACGCCCCAATATTCGGTCTTGGCGACCTTGCCGCCGCGGCTGGCGAGGACGCCTTTGAGCTGTTCGGTCAACGCTTCGACTTGCTGGGCGGTCACGTCCTGCCGCGCCAGATAGACATGCTCGTAGAGAGCCATGATGAGCCTTTCCTTCTCGGCGATGCGCCCCGCGCAGAGCCCTTCGAGCCAGGCAAGGCTCGACGAGGATCATTCGAAGGCGGAGACACGGGAAG
>JAJPHH010000047.1 GCA_021325385.1 Alphaproteobacteria bacterium | reverse complement strand
TGATCCTGGCGGATCGACTGGAAATAGGCGCGGAAAACGAAGGAGGAGCCGTCGACGAGGAAAACCCGGTCGCCCGGCCCGACAGGGCGGTGGATTTGGGTCATGGCCGGAAGATAATGCGAGCGGCCGGGGAGCGCTACCGCCGGGGAATCCCTTCTCCCCGTGAAACGGGGAGAGGTGGGCGCGAAGCGGCCGGATGAGGGGCGGCGCCGGACGATCGCCGTCACCCGTAAGGGGCGAAGCGCAGCGGAGCACCCGCCATAGCGCCTCCCAGACATTCGTACCTTTGCATGAGCGTTCGCAGCGCTATGGCGGGTTGACGGCGATCGGCCGGCGTGGCGTCGCGACGGCCGCGATTTTGCCCCTCACAGGGCTCGTACTTTCTGGGTTCTGCGCAGCCCCTCATCCGGCGCTTCGCGCCACCTTCTCCCCGCTTCGCGGGGCGAAGGGGAGTCACACCGTCAGCACGATCTTGCCGATATGCGCCGAACTCTCCATCCGCGCATGCGCCTTGGCCGCGTCGGCGAGCGGGAAGGTCGAATCGATCGCCGGCTTGCACCGCCCAGCCGCGAGCAGCGGCCAGACCTTCTCCTTCAGCGCCTCGGCGATCACCGCCTTCTCCGCCGGACTGCGCGGGCGCAAGGTCGAGCCGGTATGGACGAGCCGCTTCTGCATCAGCGGCCGCAAATCGATGGTCGCCTTCGGCCCGTTCATCATCGCGATCTGGACGATGCGGCCGCGCGGCGCGGCGGCGGCGTAATTGCGCGCGACGTAGTCGCCGCCGACCATGTCGAGAATCACGTCGGCGCCGTTCTGATGGGTCGCTTTCAGCGTCTCGGCAACGAAGTCCTCGGCGCGATAATCGATGGCGACGTCGGCGCCGAAGCGGACGCAGGCGGCGGCCTTGTCGGGCGAGCCGGCGGTGGCGATCACTTTCGCGCCAAAGGCTTTGGCGAGCATGATCGCCGTCGTGCCGATCCCCGACGTTCCGCCATGGACCAGCAGAGTCTCGCCGGATTTGAGGCCGCCGCCGTCGAAGACGTTGGTCCAGACGGTGAAGAACGTCTCCGGGATCGCCGCAGCTTCGATCATCGTGAGGCCGGCCGGCACCGGCAGCGCGTTGCTTTCGTGGACGGCCGCATATTCCGCATAGCCGCCGCCCGGGACGAGGGCGAGAACCTTGTCGCCGAGCTTGTGGCGCGCCGCCCCGGCGCCGAGCGCGACGACGGTCCCGGCGATTTCCAGGCCGAGAATGTCCGGCGCGCCAGGCGGCGGCGGATAATGGCCCTGGCGCTGCATCACATCCGGCCGGTTGACGCCCGCCGCCTCGACCTTGACGAGAATCTCGCCCTCGCGCGCCGCGGGCAATGGCCGCTCGCCGAGCGCGAGAGCCTCGGAACCGCCGGGCTGCGTCACGACCACGGCTTTCATCGTTCTGGGAAGGTCGGGCATGATCAAACCGTTATCGTCGGCCAGGACACTTTGGCGCCATCCTCGCAGGGCGCGGCGCGAAACTCGGTCAGCGCCTCGGCGCGACGGCAGAAGACGGCGAGCGCCGGGTAGCGCGCCGCGGGCGCAATGTCGGAAATGTAAAGCTGGGTGAAGGCGAAAGCGGTCGCCACCGTGATGTCGGCGAGCATCAGATTCTCGCCGACGAGCCAATTCTGCGTCTTGGCCGTCTCGCGATCGAGCATTTCGAGGCCCGCCTCCAATTGTCCGCGCACCCGCTCGAGCCAAGGCTCGTGCTGCTTTTCCGGCGGCCTGAGCCGCCGCTCATAATGGACCTGCACCGCCTTTTCGTTGACGGTCAAAGCGAGGCCGTTCAGCCGATAAGATTTGAGCTTGGCGGCCGGCGCGCCCGGCGTTAAGCGCGGCGCGCGCGGCGCGAGGCCCTCCGCATATTCGATGATGAGCGTCGATTCGACCAACACGGCGCCATCGTCGGCGACAAGGGTCGGCGCTTTCAGCAACGGATTGATCGCTTTGAATTCGTCCATGTGACGAAAGATCGACAGCGGCCGATGCTCGAACGGAACCCCGAGCCGCAGCAGCGCGATCGCGACGCGGCGCACATAGGGCGAGTCCAACATGCCGATCAGTCGCATTGACGCGTTCCTTAACGAGAAAGCGCAAGCCGCCCGTCGCGCCGGCGGCTCGCCATCGCATGGCGAAGATTATGCGCGAGCGCGCTGCGAACTCAAGGACGGCGGAAGGCGAAGCCGGGACGGTCCATCTTGATCGCTGCGCCGCCTGATCTGGGCGATAGAACGGCCGCCAATGGCCAAGCTCACGAGAGCAAGAAGGCCGCATCGGGCCCTGAAGCCGTCGCGCGCCTCCGCAGGCGATCGTACCTCCCGCGCCGGGCTGCGCGAACAAAATCTGGCAAAAAATCTTGACGGAATCGCAGATCTCGACGAGAATCGCCTCCTGTTTCGATCGACGTAAGAGCCAGACAGAATCGTTTTCCAAATTTTTTACACTGTAATCCATTGAAATCCCTCAAAACGCGAAAATATAGATTTGGATTCCAAATACCGGTTTCCCTAACGTAAGAGCCGCTTGCGTTTCGTACCCTGCCGTTCGAGCGCCGCCTCGGCGAAGCGACGCGCGCCGCGGTCGGCTCCTGACTTGACGCCGCCGCCGCCGAGGCTATCGTCCCCGCGACGGCTCCCTTGATGAGATCAAAAGGGAACGCGGTGCGGGCGGCGACGCCTAAAGCCGCGGCTGCCCCCGCAACTGTAAGCGGCGAGCCGCTTCCTTCTCGCCACTGGGACGCATGGCCCCGGGAAGGCGGAAGCGGCGCCGACCCGCGAGCCAGGAGACCTGCCGTCATGGACGTCAGCGCGGAAGCGTCGGGCGGGGTGTCTCGGCGCGGCGAAGCCGCTCAATCGCGGCCGACCCACTGCGATGACCAGCGACGTCAGCAGGATTCCGCCATGCTTTCCCTCAAGAGGCTCTTCGACGAAAGCGCGCCCGATCTGAAGGCGCGCCTTCTCTTCATCTCCGCCGCGCTCGCCTTTTTGAACATCGGCGCTTGGCTCTGGGCCCTCGCCGCCTTCGGCCGAAACCCGGCCCTGCTCGGCGTGGCGCTCGTCGTCTATGGGCTCGGCCTGCGTCACGCCGTCGACGCCGACCATATCGCCGCCATCGACAACGTCACCCGCAAGCTGATGCAGGACGGCCAGCGGCCGGTCTCGGTCGGCTTTTTCTTCGCCATCGGCCATTCGGCGGTCGTGATTTTCGTCACCGCGGCCGTGGTCGGCGCATCGAGCCTGCTTGGCGGCTTCGAAAGCTTTCACGATCTCGGCGACATGATCAGCACCGGCGTCTCCGCCGCCTTCCTCCTGGCGATCGCCGCGATGAACGTCGTTATCTTCGTCTCGATCTATCGAACTTACCGCCGCGTGCGCGCCGGCGGCGCCTATGTCGAAGACGATCTTGACGTCCTCCTCAACAGCCGCGGCCTGCTGGCGCGACTGCTCCGCCCTTTGTTCAAACTGGTGACGCGGAGCTGGCATATGCTCCTGCTCGGCTTTTTGTTCGGCCTTGGTTTCGACACCGCGACAGAAGTGACGGTGTTCGGCGTCTCAGCGGCGCAGGCCGCGAAAGGCTTGCCGCTCGCCGGCATTCTGGTCTTTCCGGTTCTCTTCGCGGCGGGCATGTCGCTCGTCGATACGGTCGACGGCGCAATGATGCTCGGCGCCTATCAATGGGCTTTCGTCAAGCCGATGCGCAAGCTCTATTACAATATGGCGATCACCTTGGTTTCGGTGATCGCCGCCGTACTGATCGGCGGCGTCGAGGCGCTCGGCCTGATCGGCGACAGACTCGACCTGAAGGGCGATTTCTGGGAGGCGATCTCGGCGCTGAACGAGAATTTCAACGGCTTGGGCTTCGCCATTATCGGCGTCTTCATCGCCGCCTGGATCCTGTCCTACGCGATCTACAAAGCCAAGCGGCTTGACGCGATCGACGTTGCTCGAGGCGGGCCGGTTTAATGGGTTTCGAAGCGACTTTGAATCACCGTCTGATCGTCTGCACGACCTGCCGGCGCGAAGGCTCGCCCGCCGACGCGCCGGCGGATGGCGGCCGGCTCTACGAGCAGGTGCGAACGCTGTTCGACGATTGGCCGGACCGCTCCGGCTGCGCCTTGACCGGCGTCGAATGCATGAGCGGCTGCAACCGCTCGTGCACGATCGGTCTTTCGGCGCCGGGCAAGCCGAGCTACCTTTTCGGCGGGCTCGCGCCGACGGCCGAGACGGCGGCCGACGCCTTGGCGCTCGTCGCGCAATATCGCGACAAGGCCGACGGCGTGTTGGAGCGGCGCGCTCGTCCGCCGAGCTTCCGCCGCGGCATTCTCGCCAAAATCCCGGCGGCGTTCACGCCATGAGCGGCGGCGCGCCCAAATTCGACGCCGCGTTTCGAGCGCAGCTCGAAACCCTCTTTCGCTGGCGACGCGACGTGCGGCGCTTCAAGCCCGATCCGATCACGCCGGACGTGCTCGACGACCTGCTGCGCCTCGCCGCGCTCGCGCCGTCCGTCGGCCTCAGCCAGCCATGGCGCTTCGTCAGCGTCGACGATCCCGAACGGCGGGCCGCGCTGCGCCGCAATTTCGAGACCGCAAACGCCGAGGCGCTCGCCGCCTGCGGCGAGGAGCGCAAGGCGCTCTACGCCAAGCTGAAGCTCGCCGGGCTCGACGAGGCGCCCCGCCACCTGGCGTTGTTCGCCGAGCCGCAGCCGGAGCAGGGCCATGGCCTCGGCCGCCGCACCATGCCCGAGACGGTCGCCTATTCCGCCGTGATGGCGGCGCATACGCTTTGGCTCGCCGCCCGCGCCCACGGAATCGGCGTCGGTTGGGTGTCGATCCTTGATCCGGCGGCTGTCGCTGCGGCCCTCGACGTACCTTCCGGCTGGTCGTTCATCGGCTATTTCTGTCTCGGCTATCCGCAAGCCGAGGACGATACGCCCGATCTCGAGCGCCGTGGCTGGGAGCGGCGGCGCCAGGACATCAAAGTTGCGCTGCTACAACGGTGAGCATCCCGTGTCATTCCCGCGAAAGCGGGAATGACAACGCTCTTCACCAATCTTCGCATGGCGCGATGAGATGGAAGAAGCTGCCCGTGACAAGGCCGCGCCGGCCGCCGGCTGACGCGGGCGGCGAGCCATAGGCGTCCGCCACTTCGGCGAAAGGCTCGTCCCCGCCCGGCTCGATCACGGTCGCATAGTGGAATTCATGGCCGCGATAGCGCGCCCCCTTGCGTCCGAGCGGATTGTCGGCAAGCAGCGTCGCCTCGCGATAACCGAGCGTCATGCGGCGCGCGGCGAAGGAGCTGACGAGGCCAAGCAGTCCGATCATTTCATGTCCGACGCCATCGGCGTCGATCAAGCCGCGGCCGAGAACCATGTAGCCGCCGCATTCGCCATGGACGGGTTTGCGCTCCGCGAAACGACGAACGCCGTGGATGAAATTCGTCGCCGCCGCGAGCCGACCGGCATGCAGCTCCGGATAGCCGCCGGGCAGCCAGCAAAAGTCGCAATCCGCCGGGGGCGCCTCGTCAGCGAGCGGCGAAAAATAACTGATCTCCGCGCCGGCCCGCCGCCAGGCCTGTTCGAGATGCGGATAGAGAAACGAGAAAGCCGCATCGCGGGCCACCGCGATCCGATGCGCGGGCGGCGGCGAAAGGGCGATCGGGCGGCCGGCGATCGGCGTCGGCTGCGCCAGCGCGCGAATCGCGTCGAGATCGATATGGGCTTCGATGAAATCGGCGAGCCGATCGAGCGCCGCGTCCAGGTCCGACGTCTCGCTCGCCTGGACCAGACCCAGATGGCGCTCCGGCAGTACGATCTCCGCCGAGCGCGGCAAGGCGCCGAGGACAGGCAGCGCCGCCCGCGCGATCGCCTCGATCGCCAGACGCTTATGCCTGTCGCTGCCGACGCGATTGATCGTCACGCCGGCGACGCGGACGCGCGGATCGAACATCTTGCAGCCGAGCGCGGCCGCGCCGGCCGATTGCGACTGGCCGCTGACGTCGAGGACGAGCAGCACCGGCCAGCCGAACGCGGCGGCGATGTCGGCGGTCGAGCCGGTCCGGCCCTCCGGCGCGGGAACGCCGTCGAACAGGCCCATCAAGCCTTCGCAGAGAACGAGGTCGGCGCCGGCGCTCGCCTCCTCGGCCAGCGCGCGAAGCAATTCCGGGCTCATCGCCCAGGAATCGAGATTGACGCCGCGTCGGCCGGTCGCCGCTTCGTGGAAGGCGGGATCGATATAATCCGGCCCGCATTTGAAGGCGGCGACGTTGATCTTGCGACGGCGGAAGGCGCGCATCAGCCCGAGCGCCAAGGTCGTCTTGCCGCTGCTCGAGCGCGGCGCGGCGATGACGAGGCCGGGCGGCGTCATGGCGCGAGCAGATGGTCGAGCAAAGCGTCGCGCAGGGCCACGATCGCGCCCACCACGATCAGCGCCGGCGCGGCGCCGGGGCTGTGCGGAGGATTCTGGCGCGCTTCGGCCAGCGTCGTTTCGATCGCCTTCTGACCGGGCATGGTCGCTTCGAACAGGATCGCGAGCCTGGTCTCCGGCGCCAAGCCGCCTTCGATCAAGCGGCGCGCGATCTCGGCGAGGCGCGATAAGCCCATATAGATCACCAGCGGCTGCCCAGCGGCGGCGAGCGCCTCCCAATTGGTGCGATCTTCGCCGTCGGCCGCGGGATGGCCGGCGACGAGAATGAGCGCCTGATTCGTCTCGCGTGACGTCGCCGGAATGCCCGCATAGGCGAGCCCGCCAAGGCCGGCGGTGATTCCGGGAACGACTCGGAAGCGGACGCCCGCTTCGGCCAGCGCCTTGACCTCCTCGCCGCCGCGGCCGAACACGAAAGGATCGCCGCCCTTCAGCCGCAACACGCGCAAATTCCGCCGCGCCAATTCGATCAGCCTCAGCGTGATGTCGGCCTGGCTATGCGAGGGCCGGCCGCCGCGCTTGCCCGCAAACTCCAGCTGCGCCGAAGGCGAGGCGAGCGCCAGCACGCCGTCCGAGACCAGCGCGTCATAGACGATCACGTCGGCCTTCTGCAGCGCGTCGAGCGCATGCAGCGTCAGCAGGCCGGGATCGCCGGGGCCCGCGCCGACCAGCCACACCGTTCCCGGCGCGAACGGGACGTCGATCGGATTGGTCTGGCTCACCTCTCGCCTTTCGGTTTCGAGCTTCAGGCAACGCGTCTATTGTCGCGGCCATGAGCGAGGTCAAGACGCTGCGCTATGGTTGGACGACCGGCTGCTGCGCAACCGCCGCGGCGAGCGCGGCCTTCGACGCGCTGCTCGGCGGCGAGTTTCCCGATCCGGTCGAGGCGCGGCTGCCGAATGGCGGGCGGCCGACATTCGCGCTGGCCCTCGCCGAGCGCGGCGCTGATTACGCCCGCGCGGGAATCGTCAAAGACGCCGGCGACGATCCTGATGTGACGCACGGCGTCACGGTGATCGCGACGGTCCGGTTCGGCCCGCCGGGCGGCGGTATCGTTTTCCGCGCCGGGCCCGGCGTCGGCGTCGCCACCAAGCCGGGTCTGCCGATCGCGCCCGGCGAGCCGGCGATCAATCCTGCGCCGCGGCGCATGATCGTCGAAGCGCTGACGCGGATCGCGGAACGCTATGGCGTCAACGCCGACGCAATCGTCGAAATCTCGATCCCAGGCGGCGACAAGATCGCCGAAAAGACGCTCAATCCGCGGCTTGGAATTGTTGGCGGGCTTTCGATCCTGGGCACGACCGGCATTGTCGTGCCGTTCTCCTGCTCCGCCTGGATTCACTCGATCCATCGCGGCGTCGACGTCGCCCGCGCCTGCGGTCTCAAGCATCTCGCCGGCGCGACCGGCGCGACCTCGGAGGAGGCGGTGAAGCGTCTTCACCAGCTTCCCGACGAGGCGCTGATCGACATGGGCGACTTTGTCGGCGGCTTTCTCAAATATCTGCGCAAGCATCCGGTTCGGACCGTCACAATCGCCGGCGGCTTCGCCAAGATGACCAAGCTCGGGCAAGGCCTGCTCGATCTGCATTCGCGGCGCGGCGAGGTCGACCTCGACTGGCTGGCGAATCTGGCCGAGAGCGCCGGCCTCGCCAAGGCGCTCGCGGCGCGCATTCGCGCGGCCAATACTGCGATGGAGGCGAACGCGCTGGCGACTGACGCCGGCTTCGGCCTGGCCGCCGGGGTCGCGGAAGCCGCCTGGCGCACCGCCGCCAAGGCGGCCAAGCGCGGCGCGGAAGAGATCGAGATCGTCGTCGTCGGCCGCGACGGCGCGATCTTGGCGACGACCGGCGCGCGCCCGCTTCATTGAGGCTTATCGCGGAAACGGCGCTGGTAGTAGGCGTCGTAAAGCGCGCTCGCGCGAAAGTCGCGCGCCGCCAAAGCCGGACCAACGAGAATCAATGCCGTGCGTTCAATCTCGCTTGCATCGACGGCGGCGGAGATCGTACCTAAATTCGCCTCGATGACGCGCTCGTCCGGCCAGGTCGCGCGGTAGACGACAGCGACCGGGCAATCCTCGCCGTAGAACGGCGCGAGCTGATCGGCGACGCGCGTCAAGGCGTGAATCGAAAGATGGATCGCCAGCGTCGCGCCGGTCGCAGCGAAATTGACGAGCGTCTCTCGATCCGGCATCGGCGAGGCGCGTCCGCTGGTGCGCGTGAGGACGAGCGATTGGGCCAGCGCGGGCAGCGTGAGTTCGCGCTTCAAGGCGGCGGCCGCGGCGGCGAAGCTCGGCACGCCCGGCGTGACGTCGTACGGAACGCCGAGCCTATCCAGTTCGCGCATCTGCTCGCCCATCGCGCTCCACAGGCTGACGTCGCCCGAATGGAGCCGCGCGACGTCCTCGCCAGCGGCGTGCGCGCGGCGAAATTCTTCGACGATCGCCGCCAGGGCCAGCGGCGCCGTGTCGACGATCCGCGCGCCAGGCGGGCAGTGCGCGAGCAATTCGCGCGGCACGAGCGAGCCGGCATAGAGGCAGACCGGCGAGCGCGCGATCAGATCGCGGCCGCGCAGCGTGATGAGGTCCGGCGCGCCGGGCCCGGCGCCGATGAAGTGCACGATCATCGGCCGCCGCCCCGCGCGACCGCCAATGTGACGCCGTCGCCGACGAGGCGCGGCGCGATCAGACGCGCGCCTTGGCCCGCGCCGGCAAGCGCCGCGGCTTCGGAGACCGAAGCGACGCCGAGGGCTGCTTGCGCGGCCGGCGACGGCGTCGCGATCTGGTCCTCGACGGCGCGCAAGGCGCTCAATTCCAGGAATTCGAGCGGCAGGCTCAGCGCTCGCGCGGCGGCGATCAGGCCCTTCTCGCCGCGCTTGGTCTCGATGGTGAAGAGCAGCGCCGGCTCGCCGGCGTTTTGAATCGGAGCCAAAGCTTGCTCGATCAACGTCGTGATCGCCTCCTGCGACGCGCCGCGGCGACAGCCGATCCCGATCGCGATCATGGCTTTATCGCCCGCCACTGCACGACCGGCGCCGCCGGCCGCCAGGCATGGTACGAACCGACCGGCGCGGGATGGGCGAGCGCAATCTGAACCAGCTCGCCGCCGTGGCGCGCCTGGCGCTCGACGAGCGCGGCTTGGGTCTCGATCGTCACTGCATTGGCGACGAAACGCCGCCCGGCCGGCGCCAGCGCCCAGGCGGCGTCGATCACGGCCGCGCCGCCGCCGCCGACGAAAATCGCGTCAGGCGGCGGCAGACCGCGAATCAGTTCGCGCGCCTCGCCATTCATGACGACAAGGTCCGGCGCGCCTAAAGCGGCGGCGTTGCGGGCGATGCGCGCCGCGCGGTCCGCCCGCGCCTCGATCGCGACAGCGCGATTGCGGGGATGGCTGAGCATCCATTCGATGGCGACCGAACCCGAACCGGCGCCGATATCCCAGAGAGAGGCGCCAGGCCAAGGCGCCAGGGCGGACAGCGTGATCGCACGAATGTCGCGCTTGGTGATCTGCCCGTCCGTCTCGTACCATTCGTCTGGCAGGCCGGGCGTCAATGGGATGTAATTCGCGCCCGACTCTTCGACCTCGATCGCCACGACGTTGAGCGGGTCGATCGGTCCTGGCGCGAAATCGCGCGCAGAGCTGGCCGAGACGCGTTCGCGCGAGCCGCCCAGCGCGGCCAAGACCGTTACGCGAGAGGCGCCCAGGCCGCGCTGGACCAGCAATTGCGCGACTTTCTCCGGCGTCGACTCGTTCCAGGAAAGGATCAACAGCCGCGCCCGCGGCCGCAAATGCGGGATGACCCGCTCGAAGGGCCGGCCATGCAGCGAGACGATATCGCAATCCTGCAACGCCCAGCCGAGCCGCGCGGCGGCGAGGCTGAGCGAAGACGGCGCCGGCAGGCAGATCGTCTCTTCGGGCGGCACATGCGCCGCCAGCGTGGCGCCGACGCCGTAGAGATAGGGATCGCCCGAGGCGAGCACGCAGGTCGGCGCGCCGCGCCGCGCCTTGATCGCTTCGATCCCGCGTTCGAATGGCGAAGGCCATTCCATCGCCTCGGCTGTCGTCGACTTGAGCATCGCCAGATGCCGCGCCCCGCCGATGACGAAACGAGCTTGCTTCAAAAGCGCGGCCGCGGCAGGAGAAAGCCCGTCGAGCCCGTCTTCGCCGACGCCGATGATCGTCAGCCAGCGCGTGCGGGCGGCGACGTTCATCTTCGGCGGCCCCTGCAAGGGCCGGCGCAAGGAGCGTGATGCGCGTCCTGATCTTGGGCGGATCGAGCGAGGCGAGCCGGCTGGCGGCGCGGCTCGCCGGGGAGCCCGCCTTCGCGCCGATTCTTTCGCTTGCCGGCCGCACGCGAAATCCCGCGCCGCCGCCGATCCCGTACCGTATCGGCGGCTTCGGCGGCCCTGACGGCCTCGCCGCCTATTTGCGACAAGAGCGGATCGACTGCCTGGTCGACGCCACCCATCCATTCGCCGAGCGCATCTCGGCCAACGCGGAGGCGGCGGCCGCTAAGACCGGAACGCCGCTCGTCGTCTTCACGCGGCCGCCTTGGACGCCCAGTTCCGGCGACGATTGGACCGAATGCGCCGACGCCGCCGGCGCCGCGCAAGCGATCGGCGCCGAGCCGCGGCGCGTTTTCTTGACGGTCGGGCGGCTGCAATTGCCCGCGTTCGAGACAGCGCCGCAACATGAATACCTGATCCGCGCCATCGATCCGCCCCGGCCTGCGCCGAACCTGCCGCGCCGGCGGCTGATTCTGGCGCGCGGCCCGTTCGGCGTGCAGGACGAAGTTCAACTGATGCAGGCCGAACGAATCGAAATCGTGGTGACGAAGAACAGCGGCGGCGATGCGACGCGCGCCAAGCTCGACGCGGCGCGCGCCCTCGGCGTTCCCGTCATCCTGATCCGACGCCCGCCTCCATCCCACGGCGTGGCGTTCCATGAGCTCGATGCGATCATGGATTTTCTGCGCGAGGTCCATCATCGCGCCTCTCCGTAGCTCCTCGGCGTGTAGACCCAATAGCCGCCCTGGGCGCGCTCGATTCGGCGCGTCCGGCTCGAGCCGATCAGCGCCAAGGTGCTCATATCCGCTTTCGCGGGATCGGCTTCGCCGAGGCTGGTCAGCTCGATGCGTTCGTCGGGACGGCCGATTGCGCGGGCGAAGGCGACAAGGGTTTCGGCCGGTTTGGCGCCGCGCAGCAGCGCAAAAGCGTCGTGGACCAAGCTCGGCCGCGCTTTCGAAGCGGGATTGTACAAAGCGATGACGAAATCGCCCTCCGCAGCCGCTTTGAGACGCCGCTCGATCGCGCTCCACGGCTTGAGATTGTCGGATAGCGACAGCGCGACGAAATCATGGCCGAGCGGCGCGCCGAGCCGCGCCGCGGCGGCGAGCATGGCCGAGACGCCGGGATGGGTCTCGATCGTCAACGCGCGCCAGCGCGGATCGCCGGTCTCGACCGCTTCGAACACCGCGGCGGCCATGGCGAAAATCCCAGGATCGCCGCCCGAGACGACCGCGACCCGACCGCCGGCCAGCGCCAAGTCGAGCGCTAATCGGGCGCGGTCGAGCTCGACGCGATTGTCGCTGCCGTGCCGCCTTTGTCCTGCCGAAACCGGCGCGCGGTCGAGATAGGCCTGATAACCGACGAGGTCGGTCGCCTGCTCGAGCAGCGCCTGCGTCTCGAACGTCATCCATTCGCGCGGACCTGGGCCGAGCCCGACAATATCAAGGCGGCCTTCGTTCATGGTCGCCGCCCCTCCCCCGGAATGAGGATGAGGGAAAAGTACGGCGCCTTGTCGTCGAGCTTGTCGGCGAGCCTCATCACCCGCTCGCCGACCATCGTGCCGCGTTCGACATAAATGGCGCGCTCGGCGAGGCCCGCTTTGGCGATCGCTGCGCGGGCCTTGGCGAAATTGCTGCCGAGCTTCAGCACGACCGCGGCATGCGTATTGATGAGACGAGCGACGAGCTCGTCTTCCGGCAGCGTGCCGGGCAGAACCGTCATGATGTCGTCGCCCCAGGCGATCGGCGCGCCGGCTGCGCCCCAGCAGCCCGACATGCCGGTGACGCCCGGCACGATCGTCGTCTCGAAGCGCTCGCGCAGTCGGATATAGAGATGCATGAACGAGCCGTAGAAGAGCGGATCGCCTTCGGCGAGCAAGGCGACGTCGCGGCCTTGATCGAGATGCGCCGCGAGCGCCGCCGTCGCCTCCTCGTAGAACGCGCTGAGCGCGGTCACGTAAACCGGACTGTCGAACCGCGATTCCGTCGTCATCGGATAATAGAGCGGCAATTCGGCGCAGTCCTTCGGAATCCAGCGGTCGGCGATCTCGCGGGCGTTGCCGCGCCGGCCGGCTTTGGCGAAGAAGGCGACGACCGGCGAAGAACGGATCGCCTCCACGGCTTTGACGGTGAGGAGTTCGGGATCGCCCGGGCCGAGGCCGACGCCGATCAGCTTGCCCTTTGTCATTCTTTGGCGCTCGCCAAAGCGTTGACCGCCGCCGCCGCCATGGCGCTGCCGCCGCGCCGGCCCGCGGCGACGAGATGCGGCGCGCGTCCAAAAGCGATCAGCGCCTCTTTCGATTCGGCCGCGCCGACGAAGCCGACGGGCATGCCGATCACGGCCGCCGGTTTGGGCCAGCCTTCCTCGAGAAGTTCAACTAGGCGGAACAAAGCGGTTGGCGCGTTGCCGATCACGACGAGGCTTCCCGCGATGCGATCGCGCCAAAGTTCGAGCGCGGCGGCCGAACGGGTGTTTCCGATCCGCGCGGCGATTTCGGGTACAGAAGGGTCGGCCAAGGTGCAAATCACCGGATTGTCCGCCGGCAGCCGCGCCCGGGTGACGCCGTCGGCGACCATGCGCGAATCGCAGAAGATCGGCGCGCCGGCGGCGAGAGCGTCCTTCGCCGCAGCGACGAACGTCGCCGAGAAGACGAGGTCTTTCGCCGCTTCGACTTGGCCGCAGGCGTGGATGACGCGCACGGCGATCGGTTCTTGCTCGGGCGTGAAGCGGACGAGGTCGGCCTCGGCGCGTATGATCGCAAAGGAGCGTCGGTAAATTTCCGCGCCGTCGCGAATGTAGGAATAGCGGCTCACGTTTTGGTCCTGGCGAGAGCGTTGAGCGCGGCCGCGCGGCCGGCGGGCGGCGCGCCGGCGAGGGCTTCGAACAGGGCGCCGAGCGCTTCAGGCGCAAGGCCGCGCAGCGCCGGCTCCTCGTCGGCGCGCCCGTCAAGCACGAGATCGTACCGGCCGCTGCGACCGACCAATGTGACCGGCGCGGCCGCGGCGTGGGCGCAGCCCTTGGCGCAGCCGGAAACGTGCAGCGCGACGCCGCGCGGCCCGAGTCGGCGGGCCAAAGGCGCGAGGCGCTCGGCGTCGTTTTGAGTCGCGGTCGATCCGTTGACGCAAGCCGGCGCGCCGGGACAGGCGGCGACGGCGCGAATCGAATGATTGTCCTCCAGTAACAGGCCCGCCTGGCGCAGGCGCGACGCAACCGTCGCATCGATCGCCGGACCAATAATCAGAACGGCGCGCCAAGGCGTCAGGCGCAATTCGCCTTGCGCCCACTCCGCCGCCTCGGCGAGCGCCGTAAGTTGGGCGGCCTTGAGCCGGCCGAAAGCCGCGCCGGCGCCGAGCGCGCGGAGCGGGCCGAGATCGTGCGGACCGAGGAGGCCGGGTTTCGGCGCGCTTGCGCCCCGGTCAGCGTCGCCGTCCTGATCCTGATCCAATCCCGCCGCTCGAACTATCGGCGCGACGCCAATGCGGGCGAGCAAAGCGGCCATTCGCCTGGCGGCGGCCCCGCCCGACCCACGGAGCGCGAGAAAGGCGGCGGCGAGCGCGGCCGCTTGATCGGCGAGGTCGTCGACGGCGCAAAATCCGGCCGAACGCCCGGCCAAACGGACCGCGAAAACAACCGCGCCGGCCCGCCGCACCGCGACGAAGCCGATATCGGCGCTCTCGTCCGCAACCGAAAAGCGGCCGCCGTCATCGATGGCGAAGCCGAATTTTCCGGGCAGACGCCAGAGCGCGCGGTCCCGCCGCAAGCGTTGATCGAGCGCGGCGACGCAAGGCCTGATGTCGAGCAGCGCGGCAGGATCGAGTCCGGCAAGCGGGCTGGCGACGATGTTGCGCACCGCTTCGGCGTCCGCATCCGCGTCGAAAAGGCCGAGTCCGTCGAGCGCGGCTTGCAGCGCCGGCAGGCTACGCTCGCTGACGCCTCTCATCTGCAGATTGGCGCGGGAGGTCAGGTCGATATGGCCATTGCCGAAGCACGAGGCGGCGGACGCAATGGCGCGGGCGGCCCGCGGCCTCAACGCGCCGCCGATCACGCGGACACGGACGATCAGCCCGTCGCCGCTCGCCATCGGCCGCAGCGCGCCGGGACACCAGCCGCGCCGCGCCGCCTCCAGCCGCTCCCCCATGGCGACGCCGGCGCTCACGCGGCCGGCTCCAGAAAGCGCGCCAGGCGCATCGCCGTCGAATTGCGGCGGCAGGCCCAGAAGCCGCGCCGTAGCGCCTGGTCGAACCGCTCCGCGATCGCCCGCGCGGCGGCGGGATTGGCTTGCGTCAAGAAGGCGGCGACCCGGTCGTCGCCGAGCGTCGCCTCGAAAACGAGCTCGAAGAGCTGCGGCGCGACGACGCCGCTCGTCACCGCGAAACCATAGAGATTGTCGACCGTCTCGGCGATCTCGGCGGCGCCGCGATAGCCGTGCCGCATCTGGCCTTCGATCCAGCGCGGATTGGCGGCGCGGCCGCGCGCGACGCGCGCGATTTCTTCGCGCAGAGTACGAACGGCCGGCTTGTCCGCGCGCGTCGCGTCGAGATGGTACAGACTGGCCTTGCCGCCAAGGAGCTTCGCCGCCGCTGCAAAGCCGCCTTCGTGCTCGAAAAAGGCGCCGGCTTCGAGCGCGTCCTGACCCGGCAAGTCTTGCGTATGAACGAAGCCGTCGGCCTCGGCGACGCGGGCGCGGAACAAGTCGCGGGCGTCGCGGCCGGCGGCGCCGAGCGCATAGCCGCTGGCGGCAAGATAGGCTTCGCCGAGCGTCTCGGCCGTCGCCTCGGCATCGGCGGCGAGGATGCGTCCGACCTCCGCGCCGTACGCGCCTGGCGCAGGACCGAAGAGGCGGAGGGCGCTTTCGCCGGCGGCGCGGGCGCCGGCGAGCGGATTGACCTCCGGCGGCTCGTCCAACGCCGCAATCTCGCCGATCAATTGCTCGAGCAGCGCGATCTGCGCCGGAAACACGTCGCGAAACAGGCCGGAAAGGCGAAGCGTCACGTCGATGCGCGGCCGATCGAGCGCCGCCGGCGGCATGATCGTAAACCCCGTGACGCGGCCCGAACCGTGGTCCCAGACCGGCGTCGCGCCGAGATAAGCGAAGATCTGGGCCAGCTCCTCGCCGCCGGTGCGCATGGTCGCCGAGCCCCAAAGATCAAGCACCAGCCGGCGAGGCCAGTCGCCATGATCTTGCAGATGGCGAGCGATGACCGCCTCAGCCGCGCGCTGGCCGATCGTCCAGGCCGTGCGCGTCGGAATCATGCGCGGGTCGGCGGTGAAGAGGTTGCGGCCGGTGGGCAGAACGTCGAGCCGTCCGCGCGCCGGCGCGCCGGCGGCGCCGGGCGGGACGAAGCGGCCGTCGAGCGCTGCGAGCAGGCCTTCCATTTCGCTTTCCGGAGACGCCGCCAAGCGGGCGCGGGCCGCCTCGTCCGCATCGGCGCCCGAGAGTACGTCTCCGGCCGGCGGCGAGCCGAAAACGTGCAGGCCGTCGGCGATGCGCATATCCTTGATGTCGCAAAGCCAGGCGTCGAGCTTCGCCAGCTTGTCCTCGTCGGATGCGCCCTCGCTCGCGCCGCACTCGGCGGCGAGGCCGGTCTGCGCGGCGCGATCGAGAATCGCCTTGGCGAGCAGCGCGGCGCGGCTCGAATCCATCTGCTGCGCCGAAGCGTATTCGTCGAACAGCGTTTCGAATTCGACCAGCGCGCCGGCGCCGGCCGTGGTCAGCGGCGGCGTCAGATGACTGACGATCACCGCGCCGGCGCGACGCTTGGCTTGCGCCGCCTCGCCCGGATTGTTGACGATGAACGGATAGATCAGCGGCGTCGGGCCGAGCAGCGCCTCGGGCGCGCAGGCCTCGCTCAATGCGACCGCCTTGCCAGGCAGCCATTCGAGCGTGCCATGAGTTCCGAGCTGGATCATGGCGTCGATCCGCTGGCCGCGCAGCCACAGATAGAAGGCGATGTAGGAATGGCGCGGCGGCAGGCGCGGATCGTGGTACTCGCTCTTGCGGCTGTCGCGGCCGCCGCGATCCGGCTGGACTGCGGCAATCAGCGCCCCGAGCCGCGCGACGCGGAAGCGAAAGCTTCCGGCCGCGAACGCTTGGTCCTGCTCGGGCTCGCCCCAGGCGGCGACGACCGCTTCGCGCAGCGAGGCAGGCAGCGCGGCGAAGCTCGCCTTGTACTCTGCGATTGGCAGCTCCGCGCTCTGAGCCCCTTCCGCGAGCAAGCGAAATAATGCGTCTGCGTCGTCAATCGTTTCGACCGAATAGCCTGCCTGTTTCAGCCGCGCGGCGATCGCGGCGAGGCTTGCCGGCGTGTCGAGACCCACGGCGTAGCCGACGCGGCCGGCTTTGGCGGGATAATCCGAAATCACGCAGGCGAGCTTGCGCGCCGCGCGCGGCGTTCGGCGCAGCCTCGCCCAAGCCAGCGCAAGCTCCGCGACGAAGCCGACGCGCGAGGGATCCGGCCGATGGATCAGCCTGGCGAACTCCAACGCCTCGCTGCGCGGCGCTTCGTCCTTGAACGAGATCGGCCGGGCGATGATGCGGCCGTCGATTTCCGGCAGGACGACGTTCATCGCGAGGTCGGCGCCAGTCAGACCGCGCGAATCGCGGCGCCAAGCGACGCGCGACGCGCCGGCGTGAATCGCCTGAACGATCGGCGCGTCGGCCGCCTCCAGCGGGCTCGAATCCCGCTCCATGCGCGCAGCGAAGGCGGTCGTGTTGACGATCGCGTCGGGCGCTTCTTGAACGAGGAGATCGGCGAGCCAAGCGGCGGCCTCGCCGTCCTTGAGGCTCGGCGCGTAGGCGGCGAGGACGCGCGCGCCGCGCCGCGCCAGCGCGTCGGCGAGCGCGTCGATCGGCGCGAGGTCGCCGGCGAGCAGATAAGCGCGATAGAAGATGATTGCGACGAGCGGCCGATCGGCGGGGCCCGGCCTGCACGCTGCGGCGTGAAGGCCAAAAGAAGGTACGATCTGGGGCGTCGGCGGCGGCGACGGGTCGCCTGCCAGGCGCCGCTTCGCCCAATCGAACAGACGGCCGATATTGCCCAGCCCGCCCGCTTCGAACGCGCGCCAGATCGCGTCCGCTTCGGCGGCGCCGAGCGTGGAGAGCTCGGCAAGCCGCGGATCGGGCCGGCTGTCGCCGGGAATGATAGCGAGGTCGAAGCCGTGGCGGCGCGCCGCCGCGGCCAGCTCCAAAGCGCCGTAGCGCCAGTAATCGAGGCCGCCGAGCAACCGGACAAGCACGAACCGCGCCTTGGACGCGACCTTCTCGATGTAAAGGTCGACCGAATAAGGATGGCGCAGCATCGCCAGCGAGGCGAGCCGCGCGCGAAGCCCGGGGCCGCTTTCGAGCGCCGCCGCGACGACGCCAAGGTCGCTGTCGGAGAAAGACAGAAACACGCAATCGCCCGGCGATTGGCCGAGATCGACGGCGGCTTCGGCCTCCTCGATCAGTCGGGTCGTCGTGCGCAACAGGTGCATGGCGCGTTCGTCAAGCGACCGCCGCGGCGATCGCGGCGCGGTCCAGCCCGGCCTCGCCGATCACCACCAGCCGGCCGGCGCGAACCTCGCCCGGTCGCCAAGCGCGGTCGAAATGCTGGCGGAAGCGCTTGCCGACGCCCTGCACCAGCAGGCGCATCGGCTTGTCTACGACGGCGAAAAAGCCCTTCATGCGCAAGACGTCGTGGCGCTCCGCGATCGCGGCGAGCTTGGCGACGAAGCGCTCCGGATCGGCCAGCGGCGCGACGTCGAGAACGAAAGTCTCGAACTCGTCGTGATCGTGCTCCTCCTCGTCGTCGTGATGCGATTTGCGAGCGTGGACGTCATCCTCGGCCGCGGCTTCCAGGCCGAGCAGCACTTCAGGATCGACGCGGCCTTCGCTTGTCGCGACGATCTTGACCGCGCGCGGTAAGGCGGCGGCGATCTGCGCGCGGATCGCGGCGCATTCCGCATCGCTCATCAGATCGGTCTTGTTCAGTACGATCATATCGGCGCAGAGCAGTTGATCTTCGAACACCTCTTCGAGCGGATTGTCATGGTCGAGGGCCGGATCGCTTTGCCGCTGTGCGGCGACCGCCGCGGGATCGTCGGCGAATCGTCCCGCCGCGACAGCGGCGCCGTCGACAACCGTGACGACGCCGTCGACGGTCAGGCGCGAGCGGATCGAGGGCCAATCGAAGGCTTTGACCAGGGGTTTCGGCAGGGCGAGGCCCGAAGTCTCGATGATGATATGCTCCGGCTTTTGCGGCCGGCTGAGCAGATATTCGATCGCCGGAGCAAAATCGTCGGCGACGGTGCAGCAGATGCAGCCATTCGCCAATTCGACGATGTTCTCATCGGGGCAATTCTCGACGCCGCAGCCGCGCAAGATTTCGCCGTCGACGCCGACATCGCCGAATTCGTTGACGAGCAGAGCCAGCCGGCGGCCGCGGGCATTTTCGAGGAGATGACGAATCAGCGTCGTTTTGCCGGCGCCGAGAAAGCCGGTGACGATCGTCGTTGGAATTTTCGCCACGTCAGCCGGCGCCATCATCTGCTCCGCTTCAAAAGCGGGGCGCGAGACCGGCGCTCTCCGGAGAGAGCGTGACCGCGAGGCGAGCGCCCCGCGAGCTTCGCCTCCGAGGCGCCCCGCCGGATGCGAAACGGTCAAACGGACGGCAGGTCTCCTGGCTCGCGGTTCAGCGCTTTCTCATCCGCCTTCCCAAATCCCGACCGGACCCAGTGGCCTTGGATGCAAGCTCGCCGCTTACAGTTGCGGGGGCAGCCGCGGCTTTGGGCTTTGGGCCCGCACCGCATTCCCTTTTGCGCTCCCTTGCGGGAGAACCGTCCGGCGGCACGTTGCCACCGAGACGGCGCCTTGTCAAAGCAGCGCGCTCGGTCTCTCTTCCCATAAACGAAACGAAGAGGATCGGACGCGTGATCATGGACGACGCCGAGCGGCACAAGCAGAAGATGCAGAAGCGCAAAGAGGCGCAGGATCGCGAGGTCGCCTCCAAGACGATCGAGAAGGGGCTCTTGATCGTCAATACCGGCAAGGGAAAGGGGAAGTCGACCGCGGCTTTCGGGCTCGTCTTGCGCGCGCTCGGCCACGGCTGGCGAGTGGCCGTGGTGCAATTTATCAAGGGCGCATGGGCGACCGGCGAGCGCAATGTCCTCGAGAGCCGCTTCGCGGATCTCGTCGTCTGGCGTACGATGGGCGAGGGTTTTACCTGGGAGACGCAGGACCGCGCCCGCGACGTCGCGGCGGCCGAGGCCGCCTGGGCCAAGGCGCAGGAGCTGATGGCGGATGAGACGATCCGTCTCGTCGTGCTTGACGAATTGAACATCGCGCTGAGGTACGAGTACCTTCCGGCCCAGGCCGTGGTCGAGGCGCTGGTCGGCCGCCGGCCCGATCTGCACGTCGTCGTCACCGGCCGCAATGCGCCGCCCGCGCTTGTCGAAGCCGCCGACCTCGTCACCGAGATGAACGTGATCAAGCACCATTTCGCCGCGGGCGTGAAGGCGCAGGCGGGAATCGAATTCTGATGGCCCGCCGTCTGATGTTTCAGGGCACGGGCTCCGACGTTGGCAAGTCGCTCCTCGTCGCCGGATTGGCGCGCGCCTTCACGAAACGCGGCTTGCGGGTCGCGCCGTTCAAGCCGCAGAACATGTCGAACAATGCGGCGGTGACGGCGGATGGCGGCGAGATCGGCCGCGCCCAGGCTTTGCAGGCGCGCGCCGCGGGGCTTGCGCCGACGGTTCATATGAACCCGATCCTGCTGAAACCGCAAAGCGAAATCGGGGCGCAGGTCGTGGTGCAAGGAAAGGTCCTCGACGCCGTCAAGGCGCGAGAGTACCAGGCCTTGAAGCCGAAGCTCATGCCCGCCGTCCTGGAAAGCTTCGCCATCCTCTCCAAGAGCGCCGATCTCGTCCTGGTCGAGGGCGCCGGCAGCGCGTCGGAGGTCAATCTTCGCCAAGGCGATATCGCCAATATGGGCTTCGCGCGCGCTGCGGATTGCCCGGTGGCGCTGATCGGCGACATCGACCGCGGCGGCGTCATCGCCCAGATCGCGGGCACGAAGCTGGCGCTGGACGAGGCCGACGCGGCGATGGTGAAAGGCTTCATCGTCAACAAGTTTCGCGGCGACGCCTCGCTTTTCGCCGAGGGGCTGACCGCGATCGAGCGGCTGTCGGGCTGGCCTGCGCTCGGGCTCGTGCCGTTCTTTCGGGAAGCCGCGCGGCTGCCGGCCGAGGACAGCGTCGTTCTGGAGCGGGGCCAAACGACAGTCGGCGGGCGGATCAAGATCGTCGTCCCGATCCTGCCGCATATCGCCAATTTCGACGATCTCGACCCGCTCGCGCAAGAGCCGGAGGTCACGCTGGCGATGATTCGCCCGGGCGCGCCGATCCCCGCCGACGCCGATCTCGTCATCCTGCCGGGCTCCAAGGCGACGCTCGCCGATCTTGCCGCGCTGGTCGAAGCCGGCTGGGACATCGACATCAAGGCGCATGTCCGGCGCGGCGGCCGCGTGCTCGGCCTGTGCGGCGGCTATCAGATGCTCGGCCGCGCGATCGCCGATCCGGAGGGAATCGAGGGGCCCGCCGAAGCGCGGCCCGGCCTCGGCCTGCTCGACGTCGAGACCACGCTGACCGGCGACAAGACCCTCGTTCACGTCGCCGGACGTTCGGCGCTCACCGGCGCGCCCTTTTCCGGCTACGAGATGCATGTCGGCCGCACCGACGGGCCGGACCGGGCGCGTCCTGCGCTGGTCTACGCCGACGGACGAACCGAAGGCGCGACGTCCCCGACCGGCCTCGTCGCCGGCGCCTATGTTCATGGCCTGTTCGCCCATGACGAGCAGCGCCGCGACTGGCTCGAGCGGCTCGGCGGCGCGGGCTCCGAGCTGCGCTACGAGGCGACGATCGAGCGCGTCTTGGACGATCTCGCCTTGCATCTCGAGCGGCATCTCGATCTCGACCGACTGCTCAGCCTCGCGCAATGAGCCGGTCGACGATCCCGGCTATTGCGTCAGTGAGCCGCACGCCGCGAGCGCCGTGGTCGCAACCGCCAGCGAGAAGAACTGGATCGCCGCGGCGCGGCGGTAAAGGCCCAAAGCTCGGCGAATATCAGCGGCTTTGGCCTCGCGCCGCCCCTCGCCCATAAAGGCGTCCTCGACCAATGTCTCGCCATAGAAGCGGGGCCCGGCGAGCTTGAGGCCGAGCGCGCCCGCCATCGCCGCCTCCGGCCAGCCGGCGTTGGGCGAACGATGGCGCGCGGCGTCGCGAAACACGCATCGAAGCGCCGCGGCGGCCGGCGCCGCGCCGTCGAGCCGCGCGGCCAAAATCAGCCACAAAGCCGCCAGCCGCGACGCCGGCAGATTGACGAGGTCGTCGAGCCGCGCCGAAGCCCAGCCGAACGCCGCGTAGCGCGTCGTGCGATGGCCGACCATGCTGTCGGCCGTGTTGATCGTCTTGTAGAGGACGCCGCCGGGAAGACTGAAGGCCGCGAGCCAGACGGCGGGCGCGACCACGCCATCCGAGAAATTTTCGGCCAAGCTCTCGATCGCGGCGCGGGCGACGCCCGCCTCGTCGAGAACCGAGGTCCGACGGCCGACGATCTTGCCGACGGCCTCGCGCCCCGCTGCGAGCCCGCCGCTTTCCAAAGCCTCGGCCACGGCCTTGACGTGATCATGAAGGCTGCGCTGAGCCGGCAGGCTGGCGGCGAGCAAGGCGAGAACGACGTAGCCGACCGGCGAGCCGGCGCAGGCCCAGGCGACCGCGCCGGAAACGATCGCGGCGGCGGCCAGCCACAGGAGGAGGCTCAAGACGCCGAGCGCGCGCCGGACCGGCGCGCTGAAGCGATCGCTGTTGAACCTGGCTTCGGTCGCGCTAATCAGAGCGCCGATCCAGGCGACGGGATGGCCGATCCGTTTGAACAGGGCGGGCGGATAGCCGACCAGGGCCTCGACGGCGAGTGCGGCCAGACTCAGCGAGAAGGCGACGGAAAGCGACATGAACGAACTTGCGGGCCTCCCTCCGCCCATCCTTTCGCCGAGCCTCTATCACGGCGGCGACATCGCCGCAGCGCGCCGCGCCTTTCCCGGCGCGCCCGAGCCCTGGCTGGATCTTTCGACCGGCGTCAACCCCAATCCCTATCCCCTCCCGCCGCTCGATCGGGAGGCTTGGACCCGCCTGCCCGACCGGGCGGCTCTTGGCCGGCTCGAAGAAGCGGCGGCGGCGCGCTATGGGGCGCCGGATGGCGTCGCGGTCGTCGCCGCGCCGGGCGCCCAGGCGCTGATTCAAATCCTGCCGCGGCTTTTGCCCGCCGCGACTGTCGGGATATTCGGCTTTACTTACGCCGAATACGAGCAGGTTTGGCGCGCGGCGGGCGTGGAGGTCGCCTGCGTCGAAACGTTGGACGAACTCGCCGCCTTTGACGTCGCGGTCGTCGTCAATCCGAACAATCCCGACGGCCGGATCGTCGCCCCCGACGACCTCGTCGCTATCGCGGGCGCTTTGGGGCGGCGCGACGGGGCGCTGGTCGTCGACGAAGCGTTCATTGACGCGGCCCCGGCCGGGGCGAGCCTGGCGCCGAGACTGCCGGATTCAGCCATCGTGCTGCGCTCCTTTGGCAAAATCTATGGGCTGGCCGGCTTACGGCTCGGCTTCGCCGTCGCCGGCCCCCGCCACGCCGCCAAGCTTCGCAGCCTGCTCGGCCCCTGGGCGGTTTCCGGTCCGGCGATCGAAGTCGGAGCGGCGGCCTTGGCCGACGAGGCCTGGCTCGCCGCGACGATCGCCGATCTTTCGGCGCGCGCCGCCGCACTCGACCGCCTCCTCGTCCGATGCGGCCTGACGATTGTCGGCGGCGCGCCGCTGTTCCGACTGGCCGCTCACGCCGAAGCTCAAACGCTTTTCGATCAGCTCGGCCGGCGGGGCGTGCTGGTTCGGCGCTTCCCGGCGCGGCCGAATTGGCTGCGCTTCGGGTTGCCCGGCGATGAAGCGGCCTTTGCCCGGCTCGATGCGGCGCTGGCGAGCGCCTCGCCAGAGCAAGCTCGTCCATCGCCGGTCTGCTGAACGTCAGACCGCTCCGGAACGACGCATCGTGGTGCGGCCGCCAAATTCTTGCTTCGCCCGTCGCTGTTGAAAACCAGCGCTGCGCGAGGGCTTCGGCCGACGCGCCGCAATAAAGCCACGGCGAGGCTGGATGATTAAAATAACAAGCCTATAGGGGGTGACGGAGCGTCGCCGCCGACGTCTCTTACGTTTTGTCGACCGCGGCGATGTGCATGAAGGAACGCAAGGCCATGCCGACGTCTGGCGCCGCCCTGCGGCGGCGCCTTTTTTGCTGCTGGCCGCACGGCAAGGCCGGAGCGAGAGCGATCGCCCTGGCCGCGCTCGCTCTCCTCTCGTCGCAAACGCCCATAGCGGCGTCGACTCGCGGGTCGCAGGTCGCCGCCGGACCTTGGCGGTCGGCGCAAGCCTCCGACGGCGTTGCGACAGCGCCGAAGGACGACGACAAAAACAAGGGAGACAAGACCAGCGTTCCGGCGACCGTCGTCGACGGGACTCAGCTGGAGAGCGTGCTGGGAATTCAAGCTCTCAGCGCCGCCGGCGAAGACATGGGACGGATCGTCGACATTGTAGTCGATCGCTCCGGCCAAGTCAGGGCCGCGATCATCGATTTCGGCGGCTTTCTCGGCGTCGGCTCCCGCAAGATCGCCGTCGACTGGCGCTCGCTGCATTTTGACCCGAAGAAGGCGGGCGTCGTCGTCGTGAATTTGACGAAAGATCAATTGCGCGTCGCCCCCGCCTACAAGGCGGAGGAGCCTGTCGTCGTGATCGGCGGCCCCAGCGCCAAGCCGTGAGGAGCGGCTGATCGCTCATTTTAGACGCGCAATGGTCATTTTTCGGACTGACGAAGACGCTTTTCAAAGACGCATGTCCGATTTCGCAGGAGCCGGACCGCAGCGGGAAGAATCGCCCCCAGAACCAGTTCAGGCCTCGGCCGAGGCTACGCGCGCCGATCGGAAGAACACTCGCTCGCCCGCGCCGTCGCGCGCCAGCCGCCGCGCTCTCGACTGGTTCGTCTTCTTCTTGGCGGATGTGCAAACGGGATTCGGCGCTTTCGTATCCGTCTATCTGACCGCGCAGAAATGGACGCAAACCGATATCGGCCTTGTCTTGACGGTCGGCTCGATCGTCGGTCTCCTCGGCCAAATTCCTGGCGGCGCGATCGTCGACGCCGCGCGCTCGGAGCGCTTTGTAGCGGCTTTGGCGGTCGTCATGGTCGCGATCAGCGCCTTCGCGCTCGCGGTCTCGCCGATCTTTGTCGTCGTTCTGGCCTCGCGGCTGCTGCAAGCAGGCGCGAGTTGCGTCCTCGGTCCGGCAATCGCGGCGATCAGTCTCGGACTTGTCGGCCGGCGGGAGATCGGCGCGAGACTTGGCCGCAATGCGGCCTTCGCGTCGATCGGCTCGGGTCTGGCCGCCGCCGCGATGGGCGCCTGCGCGTACTATCTTTCGGATCGGGCCGCCTTCATGCTCGCCGGAAGCATGAGCCTGCCGGCGCTCTTCGCCCTGATCCACATCCGAACCCAAGAAATCGACCCGACGAGAGCCCATGGCGGCGTTCCGAAACCGGAGCAAAGAAACCCGCTCGCCGGCCTACTCGGCCTGCTCGAAATCCGTGCTTTGGTGATATTCGCCGGGTGCGTCGTGCTGTTCCAACTCGCCAACGCCGCGATGCTGCCGCTGGCGGCGAGCATGATGACGTTGCGGTCGAGCAAATTCGCCACGATTCTCGTCGCGACATCGATCGTCGCCCCGCAGCTTATCGTCGCCGTCCTTTCGCCATGGGTGGGCCGCAAGGCCGAGCAATGGGGACGACGTCCGTTGCTCGTTCTTTGTTTCGGCGCGTTGGCGGTTCGCGGCCTGTTGTTTTCTTTCGTCATCAACCCTTACGCGCTGATGGGCGTACAATTGCTCGACGGCGTTTCCGGCGCCGTCCTCGCCGTGTTGATCCCGCTCATCATCGCCGACGTCTCGCGCAATACCGGCCATTTCAATCTTGCGCAGGGGACGGTCGGCTGCGCGGTGGGCGTCGGCGCTTCGATCAGCACCAGTTTGGCCGGCTATGTCAGCGACCGCTTCGACAGCGCCACGGCGTTTCTGATGATGGCCGGAATCGGCCTGCTCGGTTTGGCGGCCGTGTGGTCCGCCATGCCGGAAACGCGTCCGAGCGACGAAGAGGAAGATTGAGCGTTCACCCGGAGACGGAAGCGATCCGTGGACGCGGGACGGCCGCGCCCAACATGTCGCGATAGATCGCCAAATACTCTTTGGCCATGCGACTCGCCGTGAAGCGCTCCTCGAAGCGCTTCCTGATCGCTTCGCGCGACAATCGGGAGAGTTGGCGTACCGCGCCGACGGCGCTGGTTTCGTCTTCGACCACGAAACCGGTCACCCCGTCTTCGATGACCTCCGGGACCGAGCCGCGATTGAACGCGATGACCGGCGCGCCGCAGGCCATCGCCTCGATCATGACGATCCCGAACGGCTCCGGCCAATCGATCGGCACGATCAATGCAATCGCCCCGCTCAAAAACTCGGATTTCTGCGCGTCGGCGATCTCGCCGATGAATTCGACGTGAGGTTTGGCGAGCAGCGGCCGAATCGTTTCGTCAAAGTAATCGTGGTCGACCACGTCCACTTTCGCAGCGATCTTGATCGGCAGACCGCATCGCTCGGCGATATGGATGGCGCGATCCACCCGCTTTTCCGGCGAAATTCGACCCAAAAAGGCGAGATAGGACGGCGTCGCCGGCGAGGGCCGCAAGAGGTTCTCGGGCATGCCGTGATGAACCGTGCCGATCCAGCGCGCGTGCGGCGCCGGCCGCCGCTGGGCGTTCGATATCGACACGACCGGTATCGTCGAAAAGATCGAGAAGATCGGTTCGTGTTCCGGCAGGTCGAGACGGCCGTGCAGCGTCGTCACAAACGGCGTCGCCTGCCGCGACATCACGGAAAAAGGATAATAATCGAGATGAAAGTGCAGCAAATCGAATTCCTTCGCCCGGCGGCAGACCTGTTCGATCATCGCCATGTGCAAGGCGTTCGGGTCGCGCACCGAGCCGTCGAGCCTGAGAGCGGTCGGCCACATCGCCTCCAGCCGCGCGCTGGTGACGGAATCGCCGCTGGCGAAGAGCGTCACGTCGTGGCCCAGCGCGACAAGTTCTTCGGTCAGCCAGGAAATGACTCGTTCTGTGCCGCCGTAAAGTTTCGGCGGCACGGCTTCGGTCAGCGGAGAGATTTGGGCGATGCGCACGTGTTTCTCCTCCCGGCGCGAACGCGCCGAAATCTCTATGGCGGGCGTAGGATTAGGTCTTCGCGAGAATCGAAAACGACGTGAAACGTCTCAACGCGAAATAAGTTCCCGAAGCGAAAATTCTTTCCGGATGTGGCGGTTGATCCCGCAACTCAGGCGTTAGACCGTCAAACTTTGACCGATTTTTGCCCAAACATTCCGCCGCCGATGAACGAAAGCAACCTGACCAAATATACGTCCAGACCTGTCGGCTTCCTTGCGCGCTACGTGCGGGCGCGCCCCGCGCCTCATGCGGCCGTCATCATTGCCGTGCTGGCGGCGGTCGGCTGTTCGGTCAGCACCCAATACGGCGTCAAGCGGCTGGTCGACGCTTTGTCCGCGCCGGATCGCGGCGGGAGCCCTTGGATCGCCTTCGGCGTCGTACTCTTCTTCATCGCCGCAGATAATTTGTTCTGGCGAGCCGCCGGCTTGATCGGCAGCTATACATTCGTACGGGTGACCGGCGACCTTCGCGCCGATCTGTTCAGACATTTGACCGGTCACGCGCCGAGCTATTTCGCCAAGAGAATGCCGGGCGTGCTGACGAGCCGGGTCACGGCGACGTCCAACGCCGTCTTCACGCTCGAGAACATGTTCGTTTGGAACGTCGCGCCGCCATGCCTGGCCACGATCGGCGCGATTGCATATCTCGCGATAGTCAATGTATGGATGGCGCTTCTCCTGGCCGTGGTCTCTTGCGGGATGATCGTTGCGATCTTCCGCATCGCCGCCGCAGGCAAGCCGCTGCACCACGATTTCGCCGACAAAGCCGCCGCCGTCGACGGCGAGATGGTCGACGTGATCGGCAACATCTCGATGGTGAAAGCATTCGGCGGTCTGCTGCGAGAACACCATCGTTTCGACGCCACGGTGGCCCAAGAGTTGACGGCCCGGCGACGAAGCTTGCTTTATCTGGAAAAGCTCAGGCTGACGCACGCCTGCGTCACGGTGATCCTGATCATCGGCTTGCTGGCTTGGGCGATTCGGCTCTGGCAAAATCATCAGGCGACCGTCGGCGACGTCGTGCTGGTCTGCACGTTGGGCATTTCGGTGCTCAGCGCGACGCGCGATTTCGCCGTCGCGCTGGTCGACGTCACGCAGCACTTGGCGCGGCTGTCGGAGGCTCTGGTCACGCTTTTGTGTCCGCACGAACTCAAGGACCATCCTGAAGCGTCGGCCCTCGAGCCCCGAGGCGGGGCGCGCATCGCTTTCGAGCGGATCAGCTTCGCCTATCCCGAGGGCCGCCAAGTCTTCAGCGACTTCAGCCTCACGGTCGCGGCCGGCCAGAAGATCGGCCTGGTTGGGGCTTCCGGCGGCGGCAAATCCACGCTCCTCGCGCTGCTGCAGAGATTTTACGATTTGCCGGGCGGCCGCATCTTGATCGACGGCCAAGATATCGCGTTGGCGACGCAGGAGAGCGTCAGGCAAGCGATCGCCGTGGTGCCGCAGGACGCGGCGCTGCTCAATCGGTCGTTGATGGAGAACATTCGCTACGGCCGCCCCGAAGCGAGCGATCAGGAGGTCTGGGACGCTGCGCTTGCGGCGCGATGCGGCGAGTTCATCGGCAGCCTGCCTGCCGGCCTCGACACGATCGTCGGCGATCGCGGGGCGCAATTGTCGGGCGGCCAGCGCCAGCGCGTCGCGATCGCGCGCGCGTTCCTGAAGAACGCGCCCATCCTGCTGCTCGACGAAGCGACTTCCGCGCTGGACAGCGAGGCCGAAGAAGCGATCCGCGACGCTCTGTCGCGTCTCATGGAGGGGCGAACGGTCATCGCCGTCGCGCACCGACTGTCGACGCTGCGCAATTTTGACCGGATCGTCGTTCTGCGGAATGGCAGGATTGTCCAGGACGGCGAGCCGGAACGCCTTATGCAGGTCGAGGGACCTTATCGAACGCTGGTCATGCAGGAAGTCAACCGCCTGTCGCGTCGCGCCGCATAACGCCGCTCACCGCGGGACCTGGTACGTCCCGATCAAGTCCGCTTCGCCCAAAATATTTGCGCGCGCGGCGTCCCATACTTCCTCCGCGGTCGGGCGCGGGCCGACGTCGAGCTTTGCGACTCCCAAAGCCGCCAAGCGGAAGCGGTAATCGTGCGGCGGGTCGCCGTGCGGCGGATGCGGCCCGTCATAACGCGAATGGCCGAACGCGTTGATCCCGTGCGGCAGGCCTTCCTCGCGCGCGCCTGAACTGCCGCCTTCTGGCAGATGACGCCGCTCGGCGGGAATGTCATAGACGGCCCATTGCCGGAAGGCCGGCGCTGGCGCGTCCGTGTCCTCCATGATCAGGACAAAGCTGCGCGCGCCGGGCGGAGGATCGGTCCATTCAAGCTCCGGCGAGACATTGTCGCCGTCCCTCGCATGGCGTTTCGGAATGGGCTCGCCGGTGGCGAAAGAGGGGCTGATGAGCCGGAACGGCGTCAAGGCTAAGGCTTCCGTTCGGCGGCGTGCGTTTGCGGCTTATGGCCGCTCTGGCCGGGATTATTATGTTTGTGATGATCGCGCGATTCGCGATTCGTCCCGGTCGGACCGGTCGCGGGCTTGCTCGTCTCGGGAACTCGGTCGGCGCCGATATGCGCCTCGCGATCGCGCGTTTTAGGCGGCCCTTCCTTGCGCTCAAAAGTTCGTACCTGGAGGTCGTGGGTCTTGCCGCCTGGCATTTTGAATTCTCGTCTCGTTCAAGGCTGTCCAGTCCCGCCGGCCGATCCGTAGACTTGGCCCGTCGCAAAGCTGGCGTCGTCGGCGGCGAGCTGCACGTAAATCGAACCGAGCTCCGCCGGCTGGCCGGGGCGGCCGAGCGGCGTCGTCGCGCCGAAATGCTCGACCTTCTCCATCGTCGCGCCGCCGCTCACCTGCAACGGCGTCCAGATCGGTCCCGGCGCCACCGCATTGACCCTTATCCCCTTCGGCGCAAGCTGCTTGGCGAGCGACTTCGTATAATTCATGACCGCCGCCTTGGTCTGCGCGTAATCGTAGAGGTCCGGCGACGGATTGTAGGCTTGCTCGGACGCCGTACCGATAATCGCTGAGCCGGGCGGCATATGCGGCAGCGCCGCCTTGATGATCCAGAACGGCGCGTAGATGTTGGTCTTCATCGTCGCATCGAAATCTTCGCTGGAGAGGTCCAGGATCGACGCGCGGCTCTGCTGCCGGCCGGCGTTGTTGACCAGAATGTCGAGCCCGCCGAGGCCGCGCACCGCCTCCGCGACCAGCCGGTTGCAGAACGCTTCGTCGCGAATGTCGCCGGGAATCGACAGACCGATCCGGCCTTCCGCCTTGATCAGCGCGATCACTTCGCGCGCATCCGGCTCTTCCTGGGGCAAGTGATTGATTGCGACGTCGGCGCCCTCGCGCGCGAAGGCGATCGCCGCGGCCCGGCCCATGCCGGAATCGCCGCCCGTGATCAGTGCCTTGCGGCCGGCCAACCGGCCCGATCCGCGATAGCTGTTCTCGCCATGGTCCGGGCGCGGATCCATGTCGCGCGCAAGACCCGGCCAGGGCTGCGACTGCCGCTTGAATGGCGGCTTGGGATATTTGCCGACGGGGTTCTGCAGCGTCTCCGACACTGCGCCATGCGTTGAATTTTGGGCGAAAGCCGGGGTCGCGGCGGCGACGAGCCCGACGCCGCCGGCGCTGACGAATTCACGGCGTGAGAAAGGATTGCGGTCGCTGACGCCCATTTTACGGCTCCATGATCGGACCGGGCGAAACGCTCGCGGCGGCCATTTGTTGCGAGGCGATTGATCCGATGGCGTTGATCTTTGCGCGACTGTCCCAAATCTGCGGAGCGCACGTTCTGACAGGCGCGGCGCGCGTCTCCGCCGGATCGCTGGAAACGTTGCAGTCGTTTGGCGGTTATATCGATCGGGTAGAGATTGGCGACGAATGACCAATATTTTCGATTTTGACCGGACGCCGCGCGTCTGCCGCGATAGGGCGGGTAGGATGCGGGAAATAGCGGCCGAGGCCGCAGAGCCGAAAATTCGCGCGATCCTCGCCCGTTTGGCGGACGATTACGATCGTATGGCCGATCAGACGGACGAACGTCCCGACGGCGCGCGCCTTCGCCGGGAGCGAAGTCGCGACTGACGAGCTTACGCCGCGGTCGGGCGCTCGCGACTTTCGTCGCGCAGCTTGGCCGAATAATGCGAGGCGTTCATCGCGCCTGCGGCCGCTTCTCGCGCGAACCGAATGAGGTGGCGCGCGACGACGGCGACGGCGATCACGTTCTCCAAATCGCCACGCTTCAGCCGAGGCCATGCGAAAGACCAGAATTCGCGGCGATAGTCGCTCCTGACGCCCATCTTCCACAAAATCTTCGCGAGAAGGCGCAACGCCGTGCGGATGTTGCGCCATGACGCGCGCTGCGGGCTTGCCGGACGCGGCAACCGGTTGGCGTAAGTAAATTTAACCTGGTGTTCGTAACGGGCGAACAGGGCCGAAGGCTCATAGGCTTTCGCCATGGTCTCGCGCCACATAGCGAGCACGTCGTCGTACGGGAGAAGGAAATCGACATTGGAATCGCGCGCCTGGTTTATGATCAGTCGATCGGCCCGCTTAAGCCGATCCCAGAGCGGCGTCTTCGGCAAAGCTTGCAGGAGATTGACCGTCGCCATGGGGATGCGCGAGGCTTCGATAAAGTCGAGTATGCGGCGGCCGGTCTCGCGCGTATCGGTATCGAGGCCGAGGATGATGCCTGAGATCACCTCCATGCCGTAGCGGTTCAGCGTCTCGACCGCTTCGAGAATGGGAACCATCATATTGTGCGCCTTGGATATGGCGCGCAGCGCCTCCGGCTCGGGCGTCTCGACGCCGCAGAACACCGCGGCGAAGCCGGCCTCGCGCATCAGCGCCAACAGGTCCGGCGAGCGAGCGATGTTGAGCGTCGCCTCGCAGGAGAACGAGATCGCGTAGCCGTTCCGCTTTTGCCATTCGATCAAGTGCGGCAGCAGCTGCTTCACGGCTCGCCGGTTGGCGATGAAATTGTCGTCGACGAAATAAATCGCGCCCAGCACGCCGCAGGCGAGCAGCTTGTCGAGCTCTGCGAGAACCTGCTCGGGGGTCTTCAGGCGCGGGACGCGGCCATAGAGGTTCGGGATATCGCAGAACTCGCATTGATAGGGACAGCCGCTGGAGAATTGAATGCTGCCCAAGAAATACCGAGGGATGGCGGCCAGTTCGTAAGCCGGCGGCGGACATTCGCTCAACGGACGTCGCTCCGTCGTCCTCAGAATCGTCTGGCGCGGCGGGCGAGTACAGTCCGCAGCGAGGCGGGAAAAAAGCGCGTCGGTCGCGTCGCCCAGTTCGCCGATATGGAGGTAGTCGAATTCGGGGTAATCCTCCGGACAGGCGGACACGGAAGGGCCCCCCAACGCCGCGACGCGGCCAGCTTCATGCGCGCGCCGACAAACGTCGTGAATCTGGCGTCGCTGGACATGCATCCCGCTGACGAAGACTGCGTCCGCCCAGGCGAAGTCGGCCTTGGCGGCGGGCGCGACGTTCTCATCGATGAAACGAACCTGCCAATTCGGCGGCAGCGACGCGGCGATGACCAACAGCCCTTGCGGCGGCATGAACGCTCTCACGCCGTTCATCAATTCGTACGCATATTCAAACGTGCCGAACGATGGGGAATATTTCGGCGAGACGCAGAGGATCCGTCGAGCCGTCAGCGACTGGGGCGACGTCATGGCGAGGCTGCTCCGAGCGTTATTTGCCCAGCCCGCGCTGCCGACGAAACGCCACGCCCGCCCAGTTTATACCATGCTCGACGGCGGCCGGCGACGTCGCAATCCGCCGCAATCGGATAAAGCGGTGGCGGCGGCGCCCGTCTCAGCTGGCGGAGGGCTCTGACTTGCCTTTGCTTCCGCCGCTATAGACGAAGCGATCGCCGTCGTCGGATTCGAGCTCTCGACACGCCTGCTCCCGACGTCGAGCCTTTTGAGGACTTTCCCGGGTCGAACGATTGGCCGTCGCGGTTGCGGCCAGGTTGTTTATGATCGCGCAGGCGGTCGGGGGCGATGACGCAGAGCATCATCAGACCGCCGCAACAAAAGGAGCGATCGATGGAAGAATCCCTGGTCGTCCGCCGTGAGACGCGCGTTCCCGCGCCGCCGGCCGCGGTGTTCGCGCTGCTGACCGACCCGGACAAAATCCTTCGTTGGATGGGAACCGAGGCGCAGGTCGAGCCGCACACCGGCGGACTCTATCTCGTCAACGTCACCGGGGCGCGCTTCGCCCGCGGCGCGTTCCGCGAGGTCGTGCCGGTTCATCGCCTCGCCTATAGTTTCGGCTGGGAGGGCAGCGAGATCGTGCCGCCGGGATCAAGCCTGGTCGAGATCGACCTCATCGAGGAGCCCGAAGGAACGCTGGTGCGTTTAACTCACTCGGGCCTGCCCAACGCGGAGCAATGCGCCGGCCACGCGGAGGGCTGGGCCCATTACCTCGACCGGCTGGCTACAGCCGCCGCGGGGCGCGATCCAGGTCCTGACCCCTTCCGCGGCCGTGGCGGACCTCAATAAGGCGACGCTTTACGAGAGCGTCGCGGGGTTTGGCGCCCGCCGCTCCGGTCAGACTTCTTGACTGGTCGGAGCGTTTGGACTTAGCTGTGTCGGACAGGTTCATACAGGTATGGACACTTGCCGGCCAAATACAAGGAAATCGCAGACAGCTTGATCGGCCGGATTCGCAGCGGCGAACTCAGCGCCGGCGCCCGCCTTCCCGGCGAACATTTGCTCGCCCAGACTTATGAGGTGAGCCGCAGCACCATCCGCCAAGCTTTAGCCGAGCTCCAGCAGGCCGGGCTGATCGAGACCTGGACGGGCGCAGGCTCCTTCGTTCGTTACGACGACGCGCTGCTTGACGATCAGATCGGCTGGACCGAGGCGTTGGCGCGCCAGGGCGTCGAGACGCGGACCCGGATCATTCGGCTGGATCGAATCCTCGACGGCGCGCTTGCGCGAGAACTCGGCCTTGGCGACGCCGTTTTCCTCGCGCTTGATCGCGTCCGAAGCATAAAATCAGGAGAGCCGATCTCGCTCGAACGCAGCCGCCTGCCGTGGCGAAAGAGTTTCGCCGACGTGTTGCGGAGCGGTCTGAAGGGGGGCTCCCTCCAAAAGACGCTCGCCGCGCTCGGCGTGCGCGCCGTCGGCGGCAGCGAAGCGGTCGCCCTGGCGCGGCTCTCGGCCGACGAGGCCGCCCTGCTCGGTCGCTCCGAGGGCGAGGCCTTCCTCGCCACGCGGCGTACCGTGCACGGCCCCGACGGGAAGATCGTCGAGCGAGTCGACAGCCTTCTGCATCCCGATCATTTCAAGTTGCAATTCAGCTTCGGCGAGCGGCCAAAATGACGGCGCGAAGCCGCGCGCGCGGCGCGCTTCTCGGGCTTGCGATCGGCGACGCCTTGGGCATGCCGACCCAATATATGCCGCGCGAGGTCGTCGCCGAGCGCTACGGCGTGCTGAACGAATTCAAGCCCGGTCCGGACGACAACCCGATCAGCCGAGGCCTGCCCGCCGGCCGCGTCACCGACGATACGGACCAGGCGGTCATTCTCGGGCGGCTCCTGGTGAAAGGACGAGGCCGCGTCGATCCGGAAAGCTTCGCGAGGGAGCTATTGGCCTGGGAGAGGCGGATGATCGCCGCCGGCTCGGCCGATCTTCTCGGCCCCTCGACCCGCAAGGCGTTGACCTTGGCGGCGGAGGGCGTCCCGACCGATCAGACGGGCCGCAGCGGCGCGACCAACGGCGCGGCCATGCGCGTTGCGCCGGTCGGCGTCGCCTTTCCTCACGAGCCGGTCGAGCGGCTGATCGACGCCGTCGTTCAAACCGGCCATGTCACCCACAATACGACGATCGCAATCGCCGGCGCCGCTGCGGTCGCCGCGGCCGTCAGCGCCGGAATCGACGGCGCGGGCGTCGAAGAAGCGTTGCGCTTCGCCGGCGAAGCGGCGCGACACGGCGCACGGCGCGGCTTCTACTTCGCCGGCGCGGACGTCGCCGCTCGCATCGCCTGGGCGATCGGCCTGACGCGCGGCCGGGCGAAAGAAGAGGCGCTCGACATCGTCTATCGCCTCGTCGGCACCGGCCTGGCGACACAAGAAGCAGTGCCGGCGGCGATGGCGATTTGCGCGATGGCGCCCGATGATCCTTGGCTGATTTGCCGGCTTGCCGCGAGCCTGGGCGGCGACTGCGACACGATCGCGGCTATCGCCGGCGCGATCGCCGGCGCTTGCCACGGCGCCGAGAGCTTTCCGCGTGGCGTCGTCGAAGCGTTGCATGACGCCAATCCGGACTTGCCTCTGGAGGAATTGGCCGACGATTTGCTCGCGCTGCGCCGGCAGGAAAAGCCGCATATCGAGGAGCGGCGCGCATGAAGACGCATTGCTTCACGCGGATGTTGAGCGTCGGCAGCATCCTCGCCGACATTCGCATCGAGGCGCCGCGTGTGCCCGAGCGCGGCGGCGACGTCATTGGCTCGGCCGCCTCGATCAGCGCCGGGGGCGGCTTCAACGTGCTCGCCGCCGCGTCGCGCAACGGGCTGAAAAGCGCCTTCGCCGGCCGCCACGGTGTCGGGCCGTTCGGCGATCGCATTCGCGCCGATCTGGCGCAGGAAAATATCGCGGCGCTGCTGCCGCCGAGCCCGGAAGGCGACAGCGGCTTTTGCCTGGTCCTTGTCGAGCCGGACGGAGAGCGTACTTTCATCACCAGCCCAGGCGTCGAAGCCGAACTCGGCGAACGCAAACTTGAAGACATTCCTCTCGAAGCCTCGGACGCGGTGTTCATATCCGGGTACGATCTCAGCTATGCGGCGCTGGGGCCGCACATCGCGCGCTGGACGGCGTCGTGGCGCAGCGAGACTTTCCTCGCCATTGATCCAGGCCCGCTCGTCGCGGACATCCCCGACGCCGTCTTCAGGGCGACGCTCGCTCGCGCCGACCTTTTCACCCTCAATCGGCGCGAGGGCGCCTTGCTGGCCGGGACGGACGATCTCTTCGCTATCGCCGCATTCGTCCGACCACGCCTCTCCGCGAAGGCGCTGCTCGCGATCCGTGACGGCGCGGCGGGCTGTTTCCTTTTCGGCGCAGGGTTGACGGAAACGCCGGTCCACGTTCCCGCCCCGCCGGTGCGCGCGGTCGACACGACCGGAGCGGGCGACGCGCATACAGGCGCGCTGCTCGCCGGGCTCGCCGCCGGCCTGGAGGCTGTCGCCGCAGCGGCGCGCGCCAACGCGGCGGCGGCCCTTTCAGTGACTCGCCGAGGATCGGCGACGGCGCCGACAAGCCGGGAAGTGAACGCATTCCTGGCGGCAGGCCGCAATCCGGAAGCCGGTCAGAAGGATGAACCGAAAGCCACGTCAACCATGAAAGCGCCACGCGAAACGGGAGAAAACGCCATGACGCCTCATCTCAACCGCAGAACTTTTCACGCGCTCTTTAGCGGCGCCCTCGGCGCCGGTTTGCTGACGATCGCCGGATCGCGCCGCGCCGGCGCGGCGGCGACCGAGATCACCGTTCTCAACTGGAAAGGCTACGGCACCGACGAAGCTTTCGCGCTCAAGGCCTTCGCCGAAGCGACCGGCGTGACCGTCAAGCACGACTATTTCAACGCTGAAGCGGAAATGCTGACCAAGCTGCGCACCAATCCGGGCGCGTACGACGTCGTGCTGATCAACAGCGCTCGAACCCAGCAGGTGCAAGCCGATGGCCTGATCGACCCGGTCGACTTGAACGCCGTGCCGAACGCCAAGGATTTGGCCCCTGCGCTTCGCGACCATTCCAACATTTGGGTTGACGGCAAGCCTTATGGCGTCGCCTGGCTCTGGGGCATGACCGCCCTCGCCGTGCGCAGCGGCAAGGTCTCGGACGCGCAGAGCTGGGCCGTATTTTCCGATCCGAAATATGCAGGCCGGCTCGCTTTGTTCGACGATTCGATCACCCAAGTCGGCATCGGCGCTCTGCTCACGAACCAAGATCCGAACAATCCGAAAGATTTGAAGGCCGTGACGACGGCGCTCAAGGCGATGAAGCCGAACGTAAAGCTGACATGGTCGAGCGAAGACGAGTGGAACAAGGCCTTCGCCGCCGACGCTTTCGATATTTCCGACTATTGGTCAGGCGCCGCAGCGCGCTCGATCAAAATCCACAAGCTGCCGCTCGACTTCATCGTGCCAAAAGAGGGCGCGATCGGCTGGCTGGACACGCTCGCCGTTCCGACGTCAAGCACGAAGAAGCCGGCGGCGCTCCAATTCATCAATTACATGATCGACCCGAAATTCTACGTGACCTGGGCGACCCAGAGCGGCGCGCCAGCCTCGACTAACGCCGCCGCGATGAACGCGCTGCCCGCCGACGATCTCAGCCATAAGATTTACAAACCGGAAGACTTGGCCAAACTGAAATTCATGTCCGCGCTGCCGGACGATCGCCGCCAAGCCTTCAACGACGTCTGGGACGAGGTGAAGGCCTATTACGCCAAGTAGGCGGCGGCTTTGCAGCTCGAGGCGAACGTGCCGCGCGCCGAAGCGTCGAGTTCCCGACAAATCCCCGCGCGGCGGCGATGGACGACCGCCGCGCTGCTCGCGCCGGCTTACGGCTGGCTGACGCTCGCCGTCTTCCTGCCGCTGAGCGCGATGCTGTTTTTCAGCTTTCTGAAAGCAGCGCCGTTCGGCGCGCGCCCGCTGCAACTGACCCTCGACAATTACCTCGCCTTCATCCGCCGGCCCTATCTTGTCGGCGTCGCCTGGACCTCGATCGAGATCGGCCTGTGGACAACCGGCCTCAGCGCGCTGATCGGCCTGCCAGCCGCCATCGCGTTGGCGCGCGCGACCAGAGGACGCTCCCAGCAGGTTCTATTCCTGCTTGTCGTCCTTCCCTTCTGGACGAATGGGCTGGTCCGCGTCTTCTCCTGGACTATGGTGCTGCGCGAGGGCGGCGTTCTTGATTATGCGCTCCATCTCGTGGCGCCTACGGCGCCGCCCGTTTCTCTTCTCTATAGTTTTCCGGCGATCGTCATCGGCCTCGTTCACGCCTATCTGCCTTACATGATTTTGACCTGTTATCTCTCGGCCGCCGCGATCGACGAAGCCCATATCGAAGCGGCGCGCAGCCTCGGCGCGCGCACGCCCGTGATCTTCGCCAAGATCGTCCTGCCGCTCTGCCTGCCCGGCCTGATCTCCGGCTCGATCCTGATCTTCGTTCCGGTCATCGGCAGTTTCATGGAGCCGCGCATCCTGGGCGGCCGGGTCGGCGTCACAATGGGGACCATGATCGAGGACCAATTCGTCCAGGCGTTCAATTGGCCGCTCGGCGCAGCTCTCGCCTTCACGATGCTCGGCGTGGTGCTGGTCATCTTCGCGGTCTCCTCGCGCGTTCTCCCCGCCCGCGTCATCGCGCAATAGGAGACGCCGTGATCGCGCTCGGCCGCACCTATCTTCTGGCGATCATCGCCTTTCTCTATTTGCCGATCGCGGTGATGATCGCGATGGCCTTCAACGACTCGGCCCTTTACACGCTGCCGATCCAGCCTTCGCTGCGCTGGTTCGCCGCTCTGGCCTCGGACGCGCCGCTCCTCTCGGCGACACGCAACAGCCTGTTGATCGCCGCGGCGACGTCGGCGATTGCCACTCCGCTCGGCGCGATGGCGGCTTTGGCGCTGGAGCGCAAGCAGTTCCGCGGACGATCGCTGCTGCGTCTGCTGCTCCTGCCGCCGATCGCCATTCCATGGCTGATCATCGGCACGGCGATGCTGGTCTTCTTCTTCTGGACCGGAATAGGGCGCGGCCTGCACGCCTTGCTCATCGGCCATGTCGCGCTGGCGATCCCCTATGTCGTGCTCATTGTCGGCGCCGGCCTGCAGACGCTCCGCGCCGATCTTGAAGAGGCGGCGATGAGCCTCGGCTCGACGCCGATCCACGCTTTCTTCTCGATCACTCTGCCGCTCTGGCTTCCGAGCGTCGTCGCTGCGGCTCTGTTCGCCTTCGCGGTCTCGCTCGATCAGTTCGTCATCTCCTATTTCCTATCGACGCCCGGGGTCAGCACTCTGCCGGTCGAAATCTACGCATCGATCCGCAAGGGCTTCACGCCCGAGATCAACGCGATTTCGACGATCTTCCTCGCCGTCTCGAGCGCGCTTATCCTGATTTTTGCGCAACTTTCCCAGCTTGGAGGAAAGCGTGGTTCGCGTTGAGGCGCGCTCGATCGGCAAGAGCTATGGAGGCGTGCGCGTGCTCGACCGGGTCAGCGCGCTGTTTCAGCCCGGCCTGCTCACCAGCTTGCTCGGCCCCTCCGGCTCGGGCAAGACGACGCTGCTGCGCGTCATCGGCGGGTTCGTCGCGCCGGACGAAGGCGAGATTCGATTCGACGGCGAGAACGTCACCTCCGTGCCGCTGTGGCGGCGCAATGTCGGCATGGTATTTCAATCTTACGCGTTATTTCCGCACATGACCGTGCAGCAGAACGTCGTGTTCGGGCTCAACCGGCGGGGCGTGCGCGGCGAGACGGCGCGCAAGGAGACCGCGCGCGCGCTCGAAATGGTGCGTCTGACCGGATTCGAAGCCCGCAGGCCGAAAGAGCTGTCGGGCGGTCAGCAACAACGTGTGGCGCTGGCGCGCGCCATCGTAACCAATCCGCGCGTCCTCCTTCTCGATGAGCCCTTGTCGGCGCTCGATCGCCGTCTGCGCCAGGAGATGCAGATCGAGCTGCGCCGCATTCAGCGCGAAAGCGGCTTGACGACGATTTTCGTCACGCACGACCAAGAGGAGGCGTTGACGCTCGCCGACTCGGTCGCGATTCTCGATCGCGGCAAGATCGTTCAAGAAGGACCGCCGGGCGTCATTTACGAGCGACCGCGCACGCGCTTTGCGGCGTCGTTTCTCGGCGACGCCAATTTCTTCACCGGCCGCGTCATTGAAGGCGGAATAGCGACGGCGACGGGCGTGGTTCGAACCGACGATCGGCTGCCCGCGATCGGCGCGAACGCGACGGTCGCGGTGCGCCCAGAGAAGATGAAGATATTGGATGAAGCGGCGGCGGATGTCGCCGCTCCATATGGGAACCGGCTTGCGGCGGTCGTCTCGGAAATCGTCTACGCCGGCGCGGTTTCAACGGTCCTTCTCAAGAGCGCGGACGGCTCGCAGATAAAAATATTGACGCAGAACCGCGAGGCTAGGCTGCCCGCGCCAGGCGAGAGCGTCACGCTCGCTTGGTCCGCAGCGCATTGCGTGCTGATCGACGCTTGATCGAAACGACAAGGGCAATGTTGCGCGCCGCCACAATTCCTTTAGCGCGAGCCTGGAACACCTGGTCGAGCCGTCCGGCCGAAATGGTTTTCCTGCCGCTCGGCGTCCGGCTGACGCCCGTCGCCTATGCCGACAGCGCGCGCAAGGCGACGTTGTTTCCACCCGGCGACGCCTTGCGCTATGGCCGCCATGCGCTCGATGGAAGCCTTGTCGAACTCGATCTTTCCCATGCCGGGACAAGGCTGCTTTGGCGCTATGAAAAACGCGATCCGTTCGAAATCGGCGGCGGCTGGCGCATCCTTGAAAGCGGCGAGTGGGGTCTGCGCTTCTGGATCAATCTCTGCCTATCCGCCGAAGGCCCGGCGATCGTTCGCTGGAACGCAGAAAAGAAGGCGGCCGTGGTCAAGATCGGCCATCGCTTCGCGGCGCTGGCGAGCGCCGGGGAGCCGGTGCAGGTCACCGGACACGACGCGGTCGAGGCGCTCGCCGCGCGCTACGAAGCCAGGGGTTATTTTGAGACGGCGGCGCGCTCGCTCGCCGCGCCAATTCTGGCGCTGCGCTTCAACCTCGAGATGACGCCGGAGAATCGCTTCGGCGCCGCCATCGCCGATGCGGAGGATGTCGCCATCGAGCGCGCGCAGGCCGCGGCGCAAGACCAGAACGGGCCGCCGCTTCCGGAACAGACCGGCCGCCATGCGGGCGCGCTCGATGCGATCCGCGACGTAACGGCTTGGAATACGGTCTGGGACGAGATCAACCATCGTCCCTACACGTCGATCAGCCGCAACTGGAATCTGGCCAAATTCGGCGGATTCGGCATCTGGCTCAACGATCAGCAATATGCGGCGTTGTTGACCGGCGTCCTCGATCCGGAAATCGGCCGGGAGAATCTGGCGGTCGCTCTGGCCGGCGCCACGCCGGACGGCAATCTCGCCTGCTTGCTTTCCGCCAATGACGCCTGGGTCGACCGCAATCAGCCGCCGCTCGGCTCGTTTCTGGTCTGGCTGATGTATCTGAGGTCGCGTTCGCGTCCGTTGCTCGAATTCGCCTACGACACTTTGGCGCGCAATCATCTGTGGTGGCGAAGACGACGCGATCCCCTCGACCGCGGCCTTGTCTCGTACGGAACCTCCGATCTTGGCGAAGGCCTTTATAAGGGAACGTCCTTCGGCGCGCGCAACGAATCGGCGATGGACAACTCGCCGATCCATGACGAAGCCGCCTACGATCCCGACACGAGGACGCTCGCCAGCGAAGATGTCGGCTTGAACAGCCTGCTGGCGCTCGACGCCGAAATGCTCGCTTTGTTCGCTCGCGAGCTTGGCCGCGACGAAGCGGAGTCGTTTTCCGCCGCGGCGGCGAGCTTGCGAGCGAAAATACGCGACGAACTGTGGGACGAGGAGCGGCGCGTCTTCGCTAATCGGCTTCGCTCCGGCCGCTTCGTCCGGAGCGTCGCGCCAACCAGCTTCTATCCGATGCTGGCCGGCGCCGCCGCGCCCGAGCAAGTCGCGGCGCTGCTCGCCCATCTCGAAGACCCGAACAGATTCGGCGGCGGCTTCGGCCTGCCCGGCGTCAGCCGCGACGATCCCGCCTACAAGGACAATGTCTATTGGCGCGGCCGCGTCTGGCCGACTTTCAACTATCTTGTCTGGCAAGGCCTGCGGCGATACAGCGAGGACGCGGCCGCCGAGTCGCTCGCCGACCGTAGTTTCGCGCTTTTTCAGCGCGCGTGGAGCGGCCGCCGGCTATGCCCAGAGAACTTCAACGCCGAGACCGGCGAAGCGCTGGACCAGTCCGACACGGACGGCTTCTACACCTGGGGCGCGCTCCTGGCGCTGCTCGGCGTCGCCCGCGTCATGGATGTCGGGCCGTGGCGCGGCTGGGAGATCGTCAATAGCGGCGAAGCGGCAAAGCTGGGGCCGCTTGCCAGTCCCGTCGGGCAAGTCGTCGTCTCGATCGAAGACGGCGTCCTGACGCTGACGAAGGGCCATCAAAGGCTCTTCGTCACCGATATCCGGGGCGCGATCTCGAACATTCGCATCGGCGACGGCGTGATCTCGCTAACGATCCCGCCAATCGGGTCGGAAGGAGCCTTCCTACGCTTTCCCAGCGTTGAACACGGCGCGGTACGGCGGCTCCTATTGGACGGGCGGCCTGCGCCCTACAGGTCTTTCGATGAAGGCGTCGAGTTGGTCGGCCTTCCCCTTTCGGACAAGCGCCGCGAAATCGAATTGGCCTATCGGACGTACTAGTTGCGTCGCCCGTCAATCGCTGCTCGCCGGGGCGGTATAGCGCCGCTTGACCGCGTCGCGAATCTTCGCCCGGGCCTCGTCGAGCGGCAGGGTTTTGTCGCGCTCGGCCGCCTGCGCCTCCGCGGCCAAGTCCTTGTCGCCGACGACCTTCTCGAACCACGTCGAAAAGTCGCCGGCGCGCAGATGATGTTCGAACGTGCGCTCGTCGACGCCGTCGAGCAGATCGAGGAACACGATCAAATTATAGGCGCGTAGTTTCAATGCGCCCTCGGGGCCGACGAAATAGAAGCTGCGGTCCTCGCCCAGCCGTCCTTCGGCATATTTGCGGGTATGGCGCTTGTGCTCCTGGCGCGGGCGGTTGATCGCGACGCGCAGCGGCAGCGCTTTCGTCCCGCGCCGCCAGAACAGGACCTGGTCCTTGCCCGGACTTGGCGAGAGCGGCGGCGCGGCCTCGCCGATCGCGGCGCAAAATTCAGCAATCACGCTCGCGGCCTGCTCGCCGACCGCGATGATCGTATCGATCGCGGCGAGAACGTCGGCGGCGAGCGAGCGCGGCTGGACGGCGATGAAAATCGCCGCCGGCAAATGACGCGGCAGCGCCAGAGACGCTCCATCGCGGCCGCTTGGCAGAAGGTGATGGGCTTCGTCAAAGATCAGCCAATGGGGCCGCGCCGCGCGCGCTCTGAGGCTGGCGATCTCCGGCAAGAGCTTGGCGAAGAACGAGGGCCGTTCGTCCAGCTTCAAGGCCAACGTATTGACGACGACGTTTTTCCGCCCCTCGCCGAGCAGCGATACGGCTTGCGCGATCGAAGGCGGCGTGCGTACGTCGCCGACCACCATCACATCCTTGAGCTCGGCGTAATCGCCTTCCGGATCGAGGATGCAGAATTGGAAATCCTGCTCCGCAAAGCGCTCGGTCAACGTCGTCGCCAGCGTCGACTTGCCGACGCCGGACGTGCCGGCGATCAAAACGGATTGCCCGAAAGGCCGCAAGTAACCCGTCGCGCCGCTCTCATCGAGGCCGAGCGACACGCGCTGCTTGTCGCCGATGAAGAGATTGGCGTCCTCAGCGATGATACGGTCGGCCAGCCGCGTCACGCCCGCGCCGCGCGGCTCGTCGAGCACGACGTCGGCGATCTCTTTCAGCTTCGGCAACGCATTGGCGACCGCGACGCCCACGCCGCAACTCGCGAGGAGCGCGTGATCGTTCTCGGCGTCGCCGACCGCGACTACGTTATGCGAGGAGAGGCCGAGCTCGGCGAGCGCAACCGCGAGCCCCGTCGCCTTATTGACGCCGCTCGGCAGCGTCATCACCGCGCCCTTGTTGAAGATAATCTCGAGTTCGAGGCCCAGTTCGCGCACTGCCTGGAGAACTTTTCCTTCATTCGGCTCCCATGTGGAGACGATGCATCGGCCCGCGGACAGCGGCGCGACGCCGAGTTCGCGCAGGCGCTCGATAAAATCGGCGACAGGCGGCGAAGCGAGAAGCCGCTCCTCTTCGCTCGCCGGCGTGTAAAGCAGCGCGCCATTCTCGGCGACGATCTTGTCGAACATGGCGAATTGCGGGAAAACCTCTTTGAGGTCCGGAAGCAGCCGTCCGGTGACCAGAATCAATTTGCGGCCCGTCTCCTTCAGTCGCCACAGCGCCTCCAAGGTCGCGTCGGCGACGCGTCCGTCGTCCGCCAACGTTCCATCGTAATCGGAGGCGAGGGCGATATAATACATGTCGAGGCTTCCGCAATTGCCTTCACCTGGAGCGCGGCCGGCGCCGGAAGGAACGCGCGATCGGCCGAAACGGCGCCGCGAGGCGGAGCGTCAATCCTGATCGCCGCCTGAATCCCGACAGGCGGTTCCTTAATGGTAAAATTGCTGATCGCAATTGGCGCGGCCGGACCACACACAGTTCAGTTTCGCATTGGCGTCGGCCAAAGCGTAAAGGAGCCACAGGCACAGCGTGATGATTGCAAGCACCCAGGCCGTCGCCGCGAGGTTCTGCGCGCCGCGCGGGTCGTGATCGGGCGATGGCGGAAGGGCGGTCGGCATCGCCGCATTTTGCCGCCGATCAGCAGCCGACGCCATACCCTCTCGACATTGTGATCCGAGTTCGCCGGAGCGGCTCGCGAGGACGGCTGAAAGCTTGCGCGTCTCGCCCTTGTACGAGCCGGTTCAAATAGATCGGCGCGGAGTCAAGGCGAGTCGCGCAAGCGGCTGGCATGAACTCTCTATCGACTCATCTCAAAAAGTCAGCTTTTCCTCGCGGGTCTTCTGCACGATCATCGCCCACCGCGCCCTGCGCCGCTCCTCCGCCCGTACCGAGAACATCTCAGTCGGGTCCGCGCCCAGGCTCAGCGCCGTCGCGTCGCGCAAGTCCTGCCTATAGAGGCCGACATCCGCCAACTCGCGGTCGCTCATCGCGCCGAGCTGCGCCATCGCGCGGCGCGCGACGACGACGCGCAGCGGCCAGGCCGCAATGCGCAATGCGCGCAAGAGGACCGAGCCCTTCGGCGGAGCGGCGGATTTGACCAATTCTCTGAAATGGAACATGGCGCGACCTTTCGATTCGCGAAGCATCGCAGGTCCGCCCTCGACAGGTCAGGGACAATCCAATACAGTTATCTGAAACTGTCCTGCCACAGAGGCCAATACAGATGCTGCACGCACCACCTGTCGACGGCCGCAAAATGACCCGCGCCGAGGCGGTGGTCGAAGCGATCCGCGCGCGCGTCGACGGCCGCAAGCTCGCGCCCGGCGCGCGCCTTCCCTCGGTGCGGGGCCTTGCCGCGACGATGGGCGTCTCCAAATCGACGGTGGTCGAAGCTTACGACCGCCTGCTCGCCGAGGGCGCGATCGTCGCTCGGCGCGGTTCGGGCTTTTACGTGGCCGGCCCAACGCGGCCGCTCTCGCTCGCGGCGATCGGTCCGCAGCTCGACCGGGCGATCGATCCGCTCTGGGTCATGCGCCAGTCGCTGCAATCCGGCGCCGACATGCTGAAGCCAGGCTCAGGCTGGTTGCCGGAATCCTGGATGCCGGACGTCGCTATCCAGCGCGGCTTGCGCCAGATGGCGCGCGAGGCGATCGAAACGCGCACCCAATACGACGCCCCGCTCGGCTTCGCCCCGCTGCGCCAGCAATTGGCGCAGCGCATGACCGAGCGCGGCGTCTCCGCCTCGCCGGACCAGATCATCCTGACCAATTCGGCCTCGCACGCGCTCGATCTCGTCTGTCGGTTCCTGATCGAGCCTGGCGACGCGGTCCTGGTGGACGATCCTTGCTATTTCAATTTCCACGCCCTGCTCAGGGCGCATCGGGCTCGCATCTTCGGCGCGCCGATGACGCCGGAGGGACCCGATGTCGAAACATTCGCCCGCATCCTGGAAGCGGAGAAGCCGCGCTTCTATCTGGCGATCGCCGGCCTGCACAATCCGACCGGCGCGACGCTCGGTCCAGTCGTCGCCCACAAGCTGCTCAGGCTCGCTGAGAAACATGATACGCTGATCGTCGAGGATGAGGTCTTCGCCGATCTCGAACCATATCCGGCGACGCGCATGGCCTCTTTCGACGGGTTCGATCGCGTCATCCAAGTCGGCAGCCTGACCAAGACGGTCTCCGCCGCATTCCGCTGCGGCTATATCGCCGCCAAGCCGGAATGGATCGAGGAGTTGATCGATCTGAAACTCGCCACCGGCGGCTCTTCCGGCCGGCTGTCCGCCGTGCTGCTCCATCGCAATCTGAGCGAGGGCGGCTATAGGCGCCATCTTGAGCAATTGCGCGCGAAACTTTCTGACGCGATGGGCCTGACCTTGCGCCGGCTGGAGGCTTCGGGCCTCACGCCCTGGCTTGAGCCGCGCGGCGGCATGTTCGTGTGGGCGCGTCTGCCCGGCGGGCTCGACGCGGCGGATATCGCTCGGATCGGCCTCAGGCGGGGCGTGGTTTTCGCCCCTGGCAATGTCTTCAGCCTCGCCCAGGGGCCAAATCCCTATTTACGCTTCAATGTCGCGCTTTGCGGCCCGCCCCGCGTCTTTGCTGCGTTGGAGGAGGCGATGAACGAAGCCGCGCGCGCGACCCTTTAGCTCGTAACGCTTATTAACGATTCGTGTCGCCGCGCCGCCCTTATTTCGCCCAAGGTTCACCCTCAATTCATAATTGGCGTGCGAGGCTCGAGCTTGGCCAGGAGGGGCGACCTTTTTGCTGATTCGTCGAGCCCCTCGTGCGCCCAATCAACGCGGGCGCGCGGTTCCCGCGCATCAAAGAGCCGCCGAGTCAGGCCGGCCTTAAGGGCAATCTGGAGTTTCTCATGAAAGCATTGGTTCTTCTCACGACGGTCGCCGTCGGCGCGATCGCCCTGGCCGGCTGCGAGACGCCGCAGCAGCAGAATGCCGCTGGCGGCGCGCTGCTCGGCGGCGCGACCGGCGCAATCATCGGCTCGGCGGTGAGCCACGGCAGCGCCGGCGGGGCGCTGGTCGGCGGCGCGCTCGGCGCCGCCACCGGCGCCATGGTCGGCTCGGCCGCGACCCCGCCCGGACCGCCGCCGCCCGGTTACTATGGTCCTGGTCCCTATGCCGGCCCGCCGCCGCATTGCGCGCATTGGGGCTACGACTACAACGGCAACCGCATCTGCACCGCCTATTACTGAAGAAGGGCTCGGCCGCCGGCCTTCGCCGGAGGGCGGCCGAGCGCCGGAAGATCGTTGACCGCTTCGCCATCGGCTAAGGAGCCGGACGACACTTCGCGTCCGGACAGCCCGCTCGCCGCGGAATTCCTGCCTTCGCCCAATCATACGGAGCGGCGCGACGGCGCAAGGCCCAATTGCGTCATTCTCCATTACACCGGCATGCCGAGCGGCGCGGAGGCGCTCGCTTGGCTGCGCAATCCGCAATCGGAAGTTTCTGCGCACTATTTCGTCTGGGAGGACGGCCGGATCGTCCAGCTCGTAGCCGAGGCGCGCCGCGCCTGGCACGCGGGAATAAGCGTCTGGAAGGGCGAGCGCGACCTCAACTCCTTCTCGATCGGGATTGAAATCGTCAATCCGGGCCATGATTTCGGCCTGCCGCCATTTCCTGATCCGCAGATCGCGGCCGTGATCGCGCTCGCCCGCGACATTTGCGATCGTCATGCGATCAAGCCCGAACGCGTGCTCGCCCATTCCGACGTCGCGCCGGCGCGCAAGATTGATCCGGGCGAGCGCTTCCCCTGGGCGCGGCTATGGCGGGAGGGCGTTGGCCATTGGGTCAAGCCGTCGCCGATCGTCGACGGGCCGATTTTGAAGCGCGGCGCCGAGGGGCCCCCCATCCGCGCCTTGCAGGCGATGCTGGCGCTGTACGGCTATGGCGTCGAGTTGACCGGCGTTTACGACAAACAGACGGAGCTCTGCGTCGCGGCGCTCCAGCGACATTTCCGGCCGGAGAAAGTCGACGGCGAAGCGGATCTCTCGACGCTCGAGACGCTGCGGCGGCTGATCGAGGCGATGCCCACGTGAACCCGTGCTCCGGCGCAGCGAGACGAGCGGGTTACAACATGAATGACACCGCGACGAAGATCGGCAGCAAAATCGCCGCCGCCCACGCCATGTAGCCAAAGAAGCCCGGCATTTCGAATCCCGCCCGCCGCGCCATCGCGTAGATCATGAAGTTCGGCGCGTTGCCGATATAGGTCAGCGCGCCCATGAAGGCGGCGCCGAGGCCAATCGCCTTCAGTGTCGAGGCATAAGGCCCCATCAGACGCGCGGAATCGCCGCCGGCGAGATCGAAAGCCACAAGGTATGTCGGCGCGTTATCGAGCGCCGCCGAAACGAGGCCGGTGAACCAAAAGTAGGCGACCGGATGCGGCGCGCCGTCGGGCCCCGCCATCTTGTCGATGAGCCAGGCGAGCGCGCCGGCGCGGCCCGCCTCGAGAATGGCGAAGAGCGGCGTCATGCAGACGAAAATCGCCGCGAACAGCTTGGCGACTTCGCCGAGCGGCGCCCAGTCGAAATTGTTGGCGGCGCGCGCGGCGCGGTCGGTGAGCCAAAGCGAGGCGAGGCCGATCGCGACCATAGCGACGTCGCGCACGGCGTCTTGGAGGGCGATGTCGACGCCGAGGACGCGGAAGGCGACGCCTGGCTCCCAAAGCCCGCAAGTGACGATCGCGTCCACCGCCAAAGCGAGCAGGAGAAGGTTGCGTACGCCCTTGAAGCGGGTCGGGATGTCGTGCGGCCGCGGCTTCGGCGGCCGCGGCTCGCGGGCGAGCATCCAGGCGTCTAGCGCCAAGAACAAGAGAAGCAGAACCGCCGTCGCAAACAGCGTCTGCGGCCATTGGTGACGAAGCGGCCAGAAGAACGCGACGCCATTGATGAAGCCGAAGAAGAGCGGCGGATTGCCGAGCGGCGTCAAGGCGCCGCCGATATTCGCGACAAGGAAGATGAAGAAGACGACGACATGGGCCTTGCGCGTGCGTTCGTAATTGGAGTGAAGCAGCGGCCTGATCATGATCATCGAGGCCGCGGTGACCCCGACAAAGCTCGCGATGATCGCGCCGATCGACAGCAGCAGCGTGTTGACGGCCGGTCGTCCATGCGCCGCGGCGCGCAGCAAAATGCCGCCCGCCGTGACATAGAGCGCGAACATCATCAAGATGAACGGGAGGTAGTCGGTCAACAACGCATCGGCGACCGCCTCGAACGCGGCGTGGGCGCCGAAACGCGCGATCAACGCCAAGGCTAGGCTCGCCGCCCACAGGAAGGCGATCTTGCCGTAATGGCGATGCCACAGCTTCTCCGCGATCAGCGGGCCCAAGCCGATCGACGTCAAAAGTCCAAGGAAAGGAACGGCCCACCAGAGCGACAGATGCGCGCCGTCGAGCGTGCTTGCTTCAGCGCCTTGTGTCGAAGCCAGCAAGGCCGCAAGAGCGGCGCTCGCGATTACCGCCCATCGCATCCTTAGCTCGTCGCTTTGCGCCGATCGGCCGCCGATGCGCTCGATATGCGCTTCTATAGCGGGGGGAGATTTCCATCCACGGAAACCGAACGGCGTCAACAAAGTTCGCGCGACGTACTCGCCGCCAGGAGACGCGAACGATCAAAGGACCGGGAGCAACTCCGGACCAAACCGTCACGCCGCGCCGACGCCCAGAACGTCGGCCATGGAATAGAGCCCCGGCTTGCGGTCGCGCGCCCACAGCGCCGCGCGCAGCGCGCCGCGGGCGAAAATCGAGCGATCCTCGGCGATGTGGCGAAGCTCGATCCGTTCGCCGTCGCCGGCGAAGATGACGCTGTGTTCGCCGACGACCGCGCCGCCGCGCAGCGCCGCGAAGCCGATATCGCCTTTCCGCCTGGCGCCCGTCAGACCGTCACGGCCGCGCACGGCGCGTTCGCTCAGCGATACGCCGCGTCCTTCGGCCGCCGCTTCGCCGAGCAGCAGCGCGGTGCCGGACGGCGCGTCCACTTTCATGCGATGGTGCATCTCGAGGATTTCGATGTCGAAATCCTCGCCGAGCGCCGCCGCGACCTGGCGGGTCAGGGCGGCGAGGAGATTGACGCCGAGGCTCATATTGCCCGAGCGGACGATCGCCGCGTGACGCGCCGCCGCTTCGATCTTTTGCATATCCTCATCGGAAAGGCCGGTCGTGCCGACGACATGAGCGATTCGCGCCTGGGCCGCGAGCGCCGCGAATTCGACGCTGGCGGCTGGCGACGAAAAATCGACGACGCCATCGGCGTGAAGAATGGCGGCGAGCGGGTCCGCGGTGACCGGCACGCCGAGCCTGTCGCAGCCGGCCAGCGCCCCGGCGTCGGCGCCGAGCGCAGGCGAGCCGTCGCGCTCGATCGCCGCGGCGAGCGCGACGCCGTCCGTCTCGGCGATCGTCTTGATCAGCATCCGCCCCATGCGCCCGGCGGCGCCGGTCACGACCAGCCGCATGTCAGTCATTGGCGCTCCGTTCACTCGTCATGTTGCTTGTCGGCGGCGCGTCAGGCTCGCCCCGGCTGCGGCCCGTCATAGCCTTCGATGACGACGAGGTCGGTAACGCTCGCCTTCTGACGCAAAGCGGTCGCCTGGCGATATTCGGGCGATTCGTAACAGGCGAGCGCGGTTTCGTAATCCTTGAATTCGAGCACGACGTGACGGCTGCGCAGGCCTCCTTCCTTCTGTTGGCTCTGGCCGGCGCGAACGAGGAAGCGCGCGCCATATTTGGCGAAGGCGGCGGCGTTGGCGGCGACATAGGCCTTGTACCCTTCAGGGTCGTTCACGTCGACATGAGCGATCCAATACCCTTTGGCCATGATCAAACGCCTTCGACAATGATGTAATCGACCGTCGCCGCATGTTCGCGCTTCTTTTTGGCGCGCTGATAATCTTCGGAGAGATAGAAGGCGCGCGCCGCTTCGACGCTGTCGAATTCGAGCACGACGTTGCGCGCCCGCGCCTGGCCCTCCATCGTCTCGTAGGCGCCGCCGCGCACAAGCGGTCTGCCGCCATGTTTCTTGATCGCTTCGGTCGCCTCCTTGGCGTAGAGCGCATAGGCCTCCGGGTTATGGACGTCGACCCGAACGATGCAATAGCCCTTTGGCATGGCGCTTTCCCTTTGGCGCGAGGTTCGTCTCGCCGGCCGATCCTATGGCAATATTCCGGCGGAAAGAAAAACTTCCCTCATTGCGGAATGACGGCTCTGGTCAGCCGGCCGCCGCCTTGGCGATCTCCCGGACGATCGCCTCGGCTGCGCCGCGCGGATCGGCGGCCGCGGTGATCGGCCGGCCGACGACGAGATAGTCGGCGCCGTCGGCGATCGCTTGAGCCGGCGTCGCCACCCGTTTCTGGTCGCCGGCGTCGGCGTCGCCGGGACGGATGCCGGGCGTGACGAGGACCATCTCGCGGCCGAGTTCGGCGCGCAAAGCGGCCGCCTCCGCCGCGCTGGCGACAAGCCCATGAATTCCGGCGGCCTTGGCCTGGAGGCCGCGCTTTCTAACCAGCGCCTGGACGCCGAGCGCATAGCCGGCCTCGGCGAGATCGCGATCGTCGGCCGAGGTGAGAACAGTGACGGCGAGCAGTTTCAAATCCGTTCCAGCCGCGCCGGCGGCGGCCGCGCGCATGGTTTGCGGATAGGCGTGAACCGTCAGGAAATTCGCGCCCAGCCGCGCGACCTGAGCGGTCGCGCGCTCGACCGTGTTTGGAATGTCGTGCAGTTTGAGATCAAGGAACACGCTCTTGCCGGCGGCGGCGAGGCGGGAGGCGAACGCCAAGCCGCCGCCATAGGCGAGCTCCATGCCGATTTTATAAAACGTCGCCACATGGCCGAGTTCGTCGACGAGCCGCTCGGCGTCTTCGACGCGCGGCATGTCCAGCGCGACGATCAGGCGCTCGCGCGGCGAGAGGGCGCTCGGCGCTTTCGCCTGGCTCGCCGTCATTGCAAGGAGCGTGGCGACGACGCAATCCAGGAGACTCGGACCGCCCGAGATTGCATCGTTTCGCTCGTGGCGAGGCGCTTCACGTCAGGAATCCAGCGTCAAACTGCGGAATTTGGCGAACGCCTTGCTGCGCCGCGCTTCGGCGATCATGTCCTTGGCGCAGACGCGGGCCTTGGCGCCGAGTTCGTCGCGACGCTCCTTGAGCGCCCGCGCCGCGGCTTCGGCGCGCTCGGCCCACTCGTCGGCGAAACAGCTCGCCCGCTCGCGCAGGCGGCGCGGCGCGATGGCGTCGGCCGCGGCGACCCGGTAGGTCCAGACGCGGGCCGGCGGCAGATTGAGCCAGATCGGCGGGCCGGCGTCGGCCGCGAGCGTCAGGGCGCCGATGCGATGCCGGACGGGAGAGCCGACCCCATAAGTGAATTGCACGAAGACGCCGCGCGGCCCCATCAGGGCGAAGGCCTGAGCCACGAGATCGTGGCGCCGCGCCGGCGGCTCATTGAGCAGAGGCAAACTGGAAACGACGGCGCGGATCGGCCGGCCCCGAATTTCGGCCAGGCTGTGGATCAGCCGATAGGCGTCGCCCTGCAAGACGCGCGCCCGCGGAAAGCGTTCGGCGAGAAGGCGGCAGAAACTGGCTTCATATTCGACCAGGACCAGATCCTCGGCGGGCACGCCGCGCTCGATCAGGGCCCTTGTGACCGGGCCGGTGCCCGGCCCCAGTTCGACCACAAAGCCGGACCCGGTCGGCTCCACCGCCCTGGCCATGGCGCGAGCGAGGAAACGGCCGGATGGGGAGACCGCGCCCGCGACCCGGGGGCGCTCGAACAAGGTCTTGATAAAATGGGCCTCGTCGACAAAAGGATGTTTCGGACGCGAATGCGCGCCTCGCTCGAGCCGTTTTGCCGGATCGTACACGACAAGCCCTCTTAAAATTGTCGCCGCCTTACGCGCTTGGCGTCAAGAACTGCCGAGCCCCTCGAAGAATTCCTTCATTTTGGAAAAAAAGCCGGCGCTTTCCGGGTGGGTCTTATGGGAGGACTCGGCTTCGAACTCGGCCAGCAATTCGCGTTGGCGGCGCGTCAAATTCTGCGGCGTCTCGACATTGACCTGGACGTAAAGATCGCCGACGTCGCGCGACCGCAAGGCCGGCATGCCCTTGCCGCGCAACTTTAGCTGCCGGCCGGACTGGCAGCCCTCGGGAACGCGCACCGTCGCCTCGCCGCCATCCAGGGTGCGCACGACGAATTCGCCGCCGAGCGCCGCCTGGACCATCGACACCGGCACGCGGCAATAGAGATCGGCGCCGTCGCGCTGGAAGAAAGGATGCGGCTTGATCGACAGGAAAATGTAAAGATCCCCGGGCGGGCCGCCGCGATGCCCGACCTCGCCCTCGCCGCTCAAGCGAATGCGGGTGCCGTCCTCGACGCCGGGCGGCACGTTGACGGAAAGATTCCGCTCGCGCGTCACCCGTCCCGTGCCGCCGCAGGCGTCGCAAGGATTGTCGATCATCTGGCCGCGACCGTGGCAGGTCGGGCAGGTGCGCTCGATCGCGAAAAAGCCCTGCTGAGCGCGCACCCGGCCATGGCCGCCGCAGGTCTTGCAAACATGCGGCTTGGAGCCCGGCTTGGCGCCGGAGCCGGCGCAAGCTTCGCAGGTCACCGCGGTCGGCAGCCGGACCGTCGCGGTCTTGCCGCGATAGGCTTCTTCAAGCGTAATTTCAAGGTTGTAGCGCAGGTCCGCGCCGCGCTCGCGGCCCGACGAGCGGCCGCGCCGCCCCATCATATCGCCGAACAGATCGTCGAATATGTCGGCCATCGACGAGGCGAAGCCGTCGCCCATGCCGAAACCGCCGCCCGGCTCGAAAGCGGCGTGGCCGTAACGGTCGTAGGCGGCGCGCTTTTGCGGGTCGGAGAGGGTCTGATACGCCTCGTTAAGCTCCTTGAAGCGCGCCTCGGCGGCGCGGTCGCCCGGATTGCGGTCCGGATGACACTGCATCGCCAATTTCCGGAAGGCCGCTTTCAGTTCCGCGTCTGAGGCGGTCTTGGCCACGCCCAACAATTCGTAGAAGTCGCGTTTGGCCACGTCTGCTTCAGCCTGGTTCATCGCTTAAGGCGCCCCGTCGCGGCGGCCCGCCGCCATACTTAAGTCCGCCCTTCTTAAGCGTCCATCCATTAAGATATTCGCTCCAATGAAAAGGTGGAAGTCGCCTCAGCCCCTCGCCGCAGCGCGACCGGCTCGCTAAAGAAAGGGACGGCGGCCTGAGCCGCCGTCCCAAAGATCACGCCGATTTCTTTTTGTCGTCGTCGCCGACCTCTTTGAAGTCTGCGTCGATGACGTCGTCCTTGGCCGCTTGCGCGCCGGCCTCCGGCCCGCTCGCCTGCTGCGCCTTGTACATCGCCTCGCCGAGCTTCATCTGGGCCTGCATGAGGTCGTTGGTCTTGGCCTTGATCGCCTCGGCGTCTTCGCCTTCGAGCGAAGTCTTCAGCGCCGCGATCGCCGCTTCGATCGCGCTCCGATCAGCCGCCGAAACCTTGTCGCCATATTCCTTCAGCGACTTCTCGGCGTCGTGGATCAGCGACTCGCCGCGATTCTTGACGTCGACCATCTCGCGCCGCTTCTTGTCCTCGGCGGCGTGCATTTCGGCGTCCTTGACCATCCGGTTGATGTCGGCCTCGCTCAAGCCGCCAGACGCCTGGATGCGGATCTGCTGCTCCTTGTTGGTCGCCTTGTCCTTCGCCGTGACGTTGACGATGCCGTTGGCGTCGATGTCGAACGTGACTTCGATCTGCGGCACGCCGCGCGGAGCGGAGGGAATCCCGACAAGGTCGAACTGGCCGAGCAGCTTGTTGTCCGCCGCCATTTCGCGCTCGCCCTGGAAGACCCGAATCGTCACCGCCGTCTGATTGTCTTCGGCGGTCGAGAAAACTTGGCTCTTCTTGGTCGGGATCGTCGTGTTGCGGTCGATCAGCCGGGTGAACACGCCGCCCAGGGTCTCGATGCCGAGCGAAAGCGGCGTCACGTCGAGGAGCAGGACGTCCTTGACGTCGCCCTGCAGCACGCCGGCCTGGATCGCCGCGCCGATGGCGACGACTTCATCCGGATTGACGCCCTTATGCGGCTCTTTCCCGAAGAACTGTTTGACGACTTCCTGGACCTTCGGCATGCGAGTCATGCCGCCGACCAGCACGACTTCGTCGATCTGTCCGGCCGCGAGTCCGGCGTCCTTCAACGCCTTGCGGCAAGGCTCGACCGTCTTCTGGATGAGATCGTCGACCAGAGCCTCGAACTTCGCCCGGGTCAGCTTCAGCGCGAGGTGCTTCGGCCCGGTCGCGTCCGCGGTGATATAGGGGAGGTTGATCTCGGTCTGGGTCGCCGAAGAGAGTTCGATCTTGGCCTTCTCGGCCGCCTCCTTCAGGCGCTGCAGCGCCAGCCGGTCCTTGGTCAGGTCGATGCCCTGCTCTTTCTTGAACTCGCCGGCGAGATATTCGACCAGGCGGGTGTCGAAGTCCTCGCCGCCCAGGAACGTGTCGCCGTTGGTCGATTTCACTTCGAAGACGCCGTCGCCGATCTCGAGGATCGAGACGTCGAACGTGCCGCCGCCGAGGTCATAGACCGCGATCGTGCCGTTCTTGCGCTTGTCGAGGCCATAGGCGAGCGCCGCGGCCGTCGGCTCGTTAATGATGCGCAGGACCTCCAGCCCGGCGATCTTGCCGGCGTCCTTGGTCGCTTGCCGCTGCGCGTCGTTAAAATAGGCCGGAACGGTGATGACCGCCTGGGTGACGGGCCCGCCCAGATAAGCCTCGGCAGTCTCCTTCATCTTCTGCAGGACAAAGGCCGAAATCTGCGAGGGCGAATATTGCTTGCCGTCTGCGGCGACCCATGCGTCGCCGTTGGGCGCCCGAATGATCTTGTACGGAACGAGCCCCATGTCCTTCTTGGTCATGGGATCATCGAAAGTGCGGCCGATCAGGCGCTTGATCGCAAAAAAAGTGCGTTCCGGATTGGTGACGCCCTGGCGCTTGGCCGGTTGGCCGACAAGGCGCTCGCCGTCGTCGGTGAATGCGACGATCGAAGGGGTCGTGCGCGCGCCTTCGGAATTCTCGATCACTTTGGGCGTCGAACCTTCCATCACGGCCACGCACGAATTCGTCGTGCCAAGGTCGATGCCAATTACTTTAGCCATTGCCGTTCATCCCTTTCTTCGCGGAACCGCCGGCCCCGAAGCTGCCTGGCCCAAGGAGGGCTCGATCCGACGGTCGTTCCGACCGCCGCGAACCGCCCGGTCCCCGATAAACAATGTCGATTTCCGCGGGAGTCCCGCGGTCTGGCGCGTATATAAGAGGGGGCCTTAGGGGGCGCAAGGCGCGGAAGGGGCGGGATTTGGGCGGAAGAGCGCAGAATTTTGCAGCCTTTCCGTGAGAGGCGGTCGGATCGCAGACCCCGCCGGGTTCGCCGATCGGCGCGTTGGGCTATGGCTGCGCGCCGCATCGGAATGCGTTATAGTTGAGTTATGATCAAGCTCTTCGAACAGGCCATAGCCACGGTTTCGGCTTTGCCGGACGACGTGCAAGACGAACTCGCGCGGATGTTGTTGGAATTTGCGGGCGGCGAGCAAGCGCCCTATGAACTTACCCCTGAAGAAAGAGCCGATATCGAAGCCTCTCTCGCCGAAGCTGAGCGCGGCGAGTTCGCGACGGATGAGGAAATCCGCGCAATTTGGGCGAAGCATGGCCTGTGAGGGTCCGCTACACCCGCAGGGCTCCGCGCCAGCTTGACTCAATCCTCGACTATATCGAGGAGCGCTCGCCGAATGGAGCGCAAAAAGTCATGGGCCGGATTACAGCCGTAGTTAGGCTTCTCGCGGAGCATCCGAGCGCCGGCCAGACTACTGATCAAGGCGATGTGCGGCGGGTCGTCGCCAATCCCTATCCTTATGTGATCTTCTACCGGATATCTGCGGCTGAGGTCGTCATCCACAGCGTCCGTGATGCAGCGCGCGCACGCGTCGGGTAAACGTATCCAGACGCTCCATCTTGGATTACGCCGCCGCGTCGAGCCCATAGAGCGAGTGCAGCGTGCGCACCGCCAGCTCGGTATAAGCGGCGTCGATCAGCACCGAAAACTTGATCTCGGAGGTGGTGATCGCCCGGATGTTGATCCCCTTCTCGGCGAGCGCCTTGAAGGCTTTGGCGGCGACGCCGGCATGGCTGCGCATGCCGACGCCGATCGCCGAGACCTTGACCACGTCCTCGGCGCCTTGCAGCGAGGAATAGCCGATCGCGCCGCGGCGCTCTTCGAGGATGGTCTTGGCGCGCAGGAATTCGGCGCTCGGCACGGTGAAGGTGATGTCGGTCGTGGTCGTATCGTCCGAGACGACCTGGATGATCATGTCGACATTGATGTTGGCCTCGGCGAGCGGCACAAAAATCGCCGCGGCGACGCCCGGCTTGTCGGCGACGCGGCGCAAAGTGATCTGCGCTTCGTCGGTGGAGTAAGCGATGCCGGTGACGATCTGCTGCTCCACGATATCCTCCTCGTCGCAAATGAGCGTGCCTGGATTCGGCTTCAGGGGATCGTCGAAAGAGGAGCGCACATAGGTCTTGACCTTGCGCATCATCGCCAATTCGACCGAGCGGACCTGCAGCACCTTGGCCCCGAGCGAGGCCATTTCCAGCATTTCTTCGAAGGCGACCTTCTCCAGCCGGCGCGCCTTAGGGACGATGCGCGGATCGGTCGTGTAGACGCCGTCGACGTCGGTATAGATGTCGCAGCGATCGGCCTTGATCGCAGCCGCCAGCGCAACCGCGCTCGTATCAGAGCCGCCGCGGCCGAGCGTCGTGACGCGGTTCGTCGGCTGGTGCAGCCCCTGGAAGCCGGCGACGACCGCGACCTCGCCGCGCGAGAAGCCGGCGAGCAGGCCGGCGCTGTCGATGCCGGCGATCCGCGCCACGCCATGGGCGTCGTCGGTTAAGATCGGGATTTGCCAGCCCTGCCAAGAGCGGGCCGGAATGCCGGAATCCTTCAGGATGATGGCGAGCAGCCCGGCGGTGACCAGTTCGCCGGAGGCGACGATCGCGTCGTATTCGGCGGGATCGTAAAGCGGCGCCGCCTCGGCGCACCAGGCGACGAGCTCGTTCGTCTTGCCCGACATGGCCGAGACCACCACCGCGATTTCGGCACCGGCGTCGCGCTCGCGTTTGACGTGACGGGCGACATTACGGATGCGCTCGATATTGGCGACCGACGTGCCGCCGAATTTCATCACCAGACGCGACAAGGCTTCGAAGCCCCTTCAACTCGCATGGCGCGAGCCCGGTCGCGCTGTTCCGAAAGCGGGCGTATAGAGGGCGCGAGCGGGCCGCGTCAACGGCCCGCCCAGCGCTCAAACGCCGAGGCCAGGGACCAGCATGATCGCCGCCAACGCTCCGCCGTCCAGCGTCGATCCGGACGAGGTCGCCCGGTTCGAGGCTCTCGGCGAGGACTGGTGGGACCCGGCCGGCTCGATGCGCGCGCTGCACCAGATCAATCCGTTGCGCCTGGCCTGGCTGCGCGACATCATGATCCGGGTCCTGCGGCCATCGCCGGCGGAGGCGGGGCCGCTCGGCGGCCTTGCCGTTCTCGACATCGGCTGCGGCGCCGGCCTGCTGAGCGAGCCGCTGGCGCGGCTCGGGGCCGAGGTGGTGGGCGTCGACCCCGCCCCGGGCAATATCGAAATCGCCCGCCGCCACGCCGAAGAGACGGGCGCCAGCCTCGTCTACCGGGCGGCGACCCTCGAAGAGATCGCCGCCGAAGAGAGGCGTTTCGACGCCGTGCTCGCCATGGAGGTGGTCGAGCACGTCGCCGACCATAAGAGCTTCGTCAAGACCGCCTGCGGGCTGGTCAGGCCCGGCGGGCTGTTTGCGGCCTCGACCCTGAACCGTACCTTCCGGAGCTTCGTCCTGGCGATCATCGGCGCGGAATATGTGCTCGGCTGGGTCCCGAAAGGGACGCACCGATGGGAGCAATTCGTCACACCGGAGGAATTGGAGGAGGCCTGCCGCGCCGCCGGCTGCCGCGAGGTCGCGCGCACTGGCGTCATCTACGATCCGCTGCGCCGGAACTGGCGCCTGTCGCGCGACGCCAGCGTCAACTACATGATGGCCGCGAAAAGGATCTGAGCCGCGAAGCCTACTTGCCCGAGCAATCCTTGAGCACGCGCTCCATCGCCTGCGAGAAGCCGGCGAGCGAGTAAGTGTCGGTGGTCAGATTGCCCTTCTTGGACATGGCTCTGACTTCGAGCTTGGCGCCCTTCTTCATCTCGTCGACGAGCTGGCCTTCCTTGGCCGCGTTCTTGACCCAGAGATTGGCGGACTTGGCGAGAAGATCGAAGGTCTGATCGCCGACCGTGGCGGTCGCGCCTTTGATCACCGGCTTCCTTTTCTTGCCCTTCTCGGCCTTATCGCCTTCCTCGTCGGCGGTCTCCGGCGGATTGGCGACGTCAAAGCCCATGATGAAGGAGACTTCGTTACGCACGCCCTCGGCCGGGCGGTCGGAGATGAAGGCGTAGGCCGGGTCGCGCTTCAGATCCGCGGGCTCGCGGTTCTTAGGCTGCGCCAAAGTGTAGCAAACGCGGCCCTTGGCCGCCTGGCTCTGATAGACGCCCCAATCGCCGAAGCTGGCGACGAGGAGCGGCTTGCCGTCGGCTTTGTCCTTCTCCGCGGTCTTGTCCTTTTCCTTGGCCGAATGCTCCCTAGCGGCGGTCTTGTCCTTTTCCTTGGCCGAATGCTCCCTAGCGGCGGTCTTCTTGTGCTTGGCGTCAGCGGAGGTTGAATTCTGCTGGTCGTCGCCGGTCGAATTCTGTTGAGCCAGAGCCGGCCCCGCCGCCGCGACGGCGAAGATCGCCGCTGCGATCAAAACGGGCGAAAACGCGAAGCGAATCATGGTTCGAATGTACTCCGGCGGCCGAAAAGCTCAGGCCGCGCCTCAAGATAGCAACGATCGGGGCGGAATTCTGACTGCCCCGGCCCCTGGCCAACAGGGACAATGAGCTTGTAAAGCTTCTTTCCTTAAGGAGAATTAACCTCGCCGAGGCCTTCGATGAAAGCCCTTATTTGCGATGATTACGGCCCGCCGGAGAAACTGAAGATCGCCGATCTGCCCGAGCCGAGCCCGAGCGAGGGCGAGGCGCTGGTCGAAATCGGCTTCGCCGGCTTGAATTTCTTCGACTTGCTCGTCATCGAGAACAAGTATCAGGCGAAGCCGCCGCTGCCCTTCTCGCCCGCGGCGGAATTTTCGGGCCGCGTCCTCGCGCTCGGCCCCGGCGCGACGGGCTTCAAGCCTGGCGATCGCGTGCTCGGCTATACCGGCTTCGGCTGCGCGCGCGAAAGGCTCGTCTGCCCGATCGACCGCCTCGTCGCCATTCCGGACGGTCTGTCGGACGAGAAGGCGGCTGGCCTGACCATCACCTATGGTACGACGCTGCATGCGCTGAAGCAGCGCGCCGATTTGAAGCCCGGCGAGACGCTGGTCGTGCTCGGCGCTTCGGGCGGGGTCGGCCTCGCCGCGGTCGAACTCGGCGCGCGGCTCGGCGCGCGGGTCATCGCCTGCGCTTCATCCGACGAGAAGCTGAAATTCGTGCGCTCTTTCGGCGCCGCGGAGACGATCAACTATGCTTCGAGCGATCTGCGAGCCGAGCTCAAGCGTTTGACGGACGGGCGCGGCGTCGATGTCGTCTATGACCCGGTCGGCGGCGGCTTGACCGAATCGGCTTTGCGTTCGCTCGCCTGGAAAGGCCGGCTCTTGGTCATCGGCTTCGCCTCCGGCGAGTTTCCGAAGCCGCCTTTGAACCTTGTTCTGCTCAAAGGCTGCGACATCCGCGGCGTGTTCTGGGGCGAATTCCTCAACCGCGAGCCCGAGACGCATCGGCGCAATATGGCCGAATTGCTGGCCGACGCCGCGAGCGGCGCGATCTCGGCCCATGTCCACGCCGTCTACCCGCTCGAATCGTTCCGCGACGCGTTCGGCGCGATCGCTCGCCGCGAGGCTCTGGGCAAGGTGATCCTGAAACTGGGCGCCTGAAAAGAGGAGGCGGTCCTTCTCCGCAGGCGGCTCAGCCATGCGGCGCGGCGGCTTTGCGTTCCGGCGGAAAGACGCCATATCCCGGCGGGATCGGGAGGGTTTCCGATTTTGGAGAAGCCTTCATGGACCAGCAGCGCGCCCGGGCGACCATCCGCCATTTGTGGGAAACGGACCGCGAACTGTTCCGCGGCCACCTCCTGCGTCTCGATCCGGAAAGCCGGCATGACCGCTTCAATGGCGGCGCCTCCGACGAATTCGTCAACCGTTACGTCGACCATTGCTTCGCGCCGGGCGATGTGATTTTCGGCGCCTTTGTCGATGGCGAATTGCGCGGCGCCGGCGAGCTTCGCCCGCTCACGTCAGCGGAGGCGCGCGCGCCCCTCTTCCCTACGCCTAGCCGAGCCGAGGCGGCGTTCTCGATCGAGCGCCCCTATCGCCGGCAGGGCCTCGGCGTTCAGCTGTTCGAACGCTTGATGCGCGCCGCCGCCGTCCGTCGCATCGCGGAAATCGATTTCACCACCTCGGCCGACAATCGGGCGATGCAGGGCCTGGCGCGCAAATTCTCGGCCGAGATGCATTTCGTCGCCAATCAGATCACCGGGCGCCTGACCGCACGGCACGCCGACGCCTTCTCGATCTGGCGCGAAGCGGTGAGCGACGCGAGCGACTATGCGATCGCAATGCTCGACGCACAAGCGCGAGCGACGCGGGGCCTTGCGGCTGCGAAGCGCGACTCCGACAATCAGGCAAATTAGTCGACGCGCAAGTCGAGCCGCTCTCGTACCATCCCGATCGGTCGGTTTGCGATCGCGTCGATTCGACCGGGGCTTGCAGAACCCTGCTGCGCCACTAAGCCGTTTTAAGGCGGTCCTTAACAGCTTTGGCCGGCGTGAAGCTGAGCTTTCTCGACGCGGCGATTTTGAGGACTTCCCCGGTCGAGGGATGGCGGCCTTCGCGCGCCGCCGATTCCTTGACCTTGAACTTGCCGAAACCCGGGAGCGATACCTCTTCGCCGCTTGAAACAGCCTCGAGAATTTCCTTCACGAGGCCGTCGACAAGAGACTTGGCTTGATCTTTGGAGAGGGAGTTCTGGTCCGCCAGCTTCGCGGCGAGATCAGCGGCGTTCATAAGCAAGTCCTTTCGAAATCGACGAAGCCCCGATTGCGGGACCTTATTGGCAGTGAAAGAGCGAATGTGGCGATGTCATGGCTGCGTGGTCCGACGCGGCATGCGTCGGCAATCGGCGCAGTGACGCGGCAAGTACTGTCAGACCGCAGAAGAATTTAGATTTCAGGCGCTTTTTCGGTTGTTGCGCTGCTTTGTTTAGAGCATCACAATGCCGCGTTGCGCCGCTTTTGTCACGGCTTCCGTGCGTGTGTCCGCGCCAAGCTTCTCGAGGATCGCGGCGACATGGAACTTCGCCGTATGGACGGATATGGCGAGCCGACGGGCGATCGCCTTATTCGACAATCCATCCGCCATCGCGGCGAGCACTTCGCGTTCGCGGCGAGTCAAAGGCGGCTGCGCGCCGTCGTTTTCGGATGTTCTATGCTCTGAAGGCGCTGCGCCGAGCACGCCGTCGAACGCCGCCTGACGAGCGACCATTAAACCATGCGCTACGGCGGTGATTGCAGCGACAATAGCGGCGCCATCGCCGGTGGACCTCAGAACCGCCGAAGCGCCAGCCCTGAACGCGTCGAGATCGTCGCTTTCGTCGGCGTCATCCAGGATCACGACCATTCGAAATCGGCCGCATAGGGCCGACCAGTCGTAAAGCTCGCCGTTGCGCGGCGCTGCGAGCACAATGTCGACCTGACTGATCTCCGCCAACTCTAGCAGCGCCGCAGGCGCGCCGGCGCTTCCCGCGAAAACAAACGACGGCTCGTCCCGCGTTAACCGCGCCAGCGCGCCGAGCGACGCCGGCTCGCTGGCTAGAACCGCGACGGCGATCATGAAAGCTGTCCGATTAGGTCACCGGTCTTTCGCCGACGACAATCCTGAGCGTAACCGGAGCGCCTCCGCGCGTGACGCTCAACTCGACGGACGATCCGATGCTCTCCGGGCCGAGCAAGTGCATGACGTCGCGAACCCGCTCGATCGGCTTGCCGTTCCACGCAACGACGATATCGCCGACCAGCAAACCCGCGCGCTTCGAAGGTCCTTCCTGGTCGACGCTGACCACGAGAACCCCGCGTCCCTGCGCTGCGGAGGCTCGCGGGGCGTGCTCCCTGATATTTTGAAGACCCGCGCCGAGATAACCGCGAAACGCATGGCCGCGGGCCAAAAGCTGATCGACCGCGCGATCGATCGTTGAGGTCGGGATGGAAAGAGGACGTCGCCGCGGACCAAGAACAGCCATTCCGACCACGCGTCCAAGAGCGTCCACAACCGCGCCGCCCTCGGCGACCGGGCTGAGGTTGAGGTCCAGGCGAATGAGGCTGTCGATCGCTCCGCCGCGCATGCTGCGCCAGGCCCCGCCGGCATAAGCGACGGCGCCGAACGCGGCGACGGGGGCGCCGTCGTGACTCCCGATGGCGGCGACGATTTGACCCGGCCGCAGCGAAGCGGAAGCGGTCGTCACGCTCGGCAGCCCGTCCGGTTGAAAACGAAGCGCCGCGACATCGGTCGTCGGGTCGCGTCCGGCCAGCGAGGCTTCGATCTCGCGCCCTCCTGGAAGGATGAGGGTTATCTGCCCGTCTCCTTCCAGGGTTTCTTCTGCGGTGACGATTACGCCCGGCCGCCAATGGACGCCGCTCGACGGCCATCGACCGCCGCCGCGAACGGCGACAATGCTGCTTGCGGCGCTCTCGACGAGTTGCGCGGCGCTATCGGAAAAGGCGACGAGAGAATTGGCGAGTTCAGCCATGTGCGGCCTCCAGCGAAAATTGGTTCGCTAAGATGTGGCCCCGCCGCGCTCGCGCGCTACTGCCCAGATGGCCAGGCTGGATGGGCGGCAGTCGGTTTTCGGCTGCTACCGGCGCAACGGCGCTCGGGCGCGCCAATCGTCACGGCGCGCTCGCTCACATCTGCCGCTCGATCATCAGATTCTTGATCTCGGCGATCGCTTTGGCTGGGTTCAACCCTTTCGGGCAGGTCTTGGCGCAATTCATTATGGTATGGCAGCGATAGAGCCGGAACGGATCTTCAAGATCGTCGAGCCTCTCGCCGGTCGCCTCGTCGCGCGAATCGATCAGCCAGCGGTACGCTTGCAGCAGGATCGCCGGCCCGAGATAGCGCTCGCCGTTCCACCAGTAGCTGGGACAAGAAGTCGAGCAGCAGGCGCAGAGGATGCACTCATAGAGTCCGTCGAGCTTCGAGCGGTCCGCCGGGCTCTGCCGCCATTCTTTTTCCGGCGCCGGGGTCACGGTCTTCAGCCATGGCTCGATCGAGGCGTGCTGGGCGTAGAAATTGGAGAGGTCGGGCACGAGGTCCTTGACAACGGCGAGATGCGGCAGTGGATAGATTTTGATCGGTCCGCCGCTCTTGCCCTCCTCGTCCATGCCGCGCGTGCAAGCGAGCGTATTGCCGCCGTCGATGTTCATCGCGCAAGAGCCGCAAATGCCCTCGCGGCAGGAGCGGCGAAAGGTCAGGGTCGCATCGACCTTCGACTTGATCCAGATCAGCGCGTCGAGCACCATCGGCCCACAATCGTCGCGGTCGACATAGTACGTATCGATACGCGGATTGGCGTTATCGTCCGGATTCCAGCGATAGATGCGGAACTCGGTCACGCGCTTGGCGTTGGCCGGCTTCGGCCAGGTCTTGCCTTCGACGATGCGCGAGTTCTTGGGAAGAGTGAATTGGACCATTTATCACACCATCGTGTTAGTCGGCAGACCAGACTTCCAATCGCTCAACCGAAGCGCGAAAGCCTCGCGGAACGTCTCAATTTGCGGAACAAGCCGACTAAAGAGGCCAGGGAAAATGGTCAGCGACGCTCGAGCCTGCTCATACTTCGCTAGACCCAGACGCACTTTGTTTCGCAGAGCGTTCGCGACCTCGACGAGCGCCAAGTCCGGCGCAAACAAATCGAAGCCGTCTCGGAGCACGTCGCATGCGAGGTCGCGCCCCGCCTCCTCGACGAACCACTTCACCGCGACACTGGCGTCGATGATCAAGTTCACCGCTGACGGTCTCTCTCCGCGCGAATGAACAAAGTGCTATCGTTCTGAACAACGCCCTTGGGCGTCATTGCCGCAATTCGATCCACGATCCGCTGCCGCTCGCTCTTGCTTGGGTTCCCGCTCAGCGCCGATTCGAGGATAGCGGCGGCCTCATCCTCTATGGAGTTGTGGTGCGCGCGGGCGCGCGCGGCGAGGTTTTTCCAGGTCTGAGAACTCAGCTTTTCAATCGTAAGCGCGTTCATCGCTCCTCCTTGGCGTGGCGTAATCTGAGCAGATCAATCCTCAATACACCCGCGCCTTCGGCTCGATATACGTCACGTCGTTCGTCATCGTGTAGGTATGGACCGGCCGGTAGTCGATCGTCACCGTTTGCTTGTCGGCGTCGATCCAGGCCAGCGTGTGCTTCATCCATTCCTTGTCGTCGCGGTTGGGATAATCTTCCCGCGCATGCGCGCCGCGGCTCTCGAGCCGGTTGGCGGCGCTGTCCATCGTCACGACGGCCTGGGCGATGAGATTGTCGAACTCCATCGTCTCGACCAGGTCGGAATTCCAGATCAGCGAACGATCCGTGATTTTGACGTCGGCGCCGGCGCGCCAGACGTCGTGGATCAGCTTCTGGCCTTCCTGCAGCACCTCGCCGGTGCGGAAGACCGCGCAATTCGATTGCATGGTCCGTTGCATGCGCGCGCGCAGTTCCGCCGTCGGCGTATCGCCATTGGCGTGGCGGAAACGGTCGAGCCGCGTCAGCGCGAGATCGGCCGAGTCCTTCGGCAGATCGGCATGCGCCTCGCCCGGCTCGACGATTTCGCGCGCCCGCAAGCCCGCGGCGCGGCCGAAGACGACGAGGTCGATCAGCGAATTCGAACCGAGGCGATTGGCGCCATGCACCGAGACGCAAGCCGCTTCGCCCAAAGCCATCAGGCCAGGCACGATCGCGTCGGGATCGCCGTTCGCCTTGGTCACGACCTCGCCGTGATAGTTCGTCGGCACGCCGCCCATATTGTAGTGGACGGTCGGCAGGACCGGAATCGGCTCCTTGGTCACGTCGACGCCGGCGAAGATACGGGCGCTCTCGGAAATGCCGGGCAGGCGCTCGTGCAGGATTTTCGGATCGAGATGATCGAGATGGAGATAGATATGATCCTTGAGCTTGCCGACGCCGCGCCCCTCCCGGATCTCCATAGTCATGGCGCGGCTGACGACGTCGCGCGAAGCGAGGTCCTTGGCTGACGGCGCGTAGCGCTCCATGAAGCGCTCGCCTTCGGAATTGGTCAGGTAGCCGCCCTCGCCGCGCGAGCCCTCGGTGATGAGACAGCCGGCGCCGTAAATGCCCGTCGGATGGAATTGCACGAACTCCATGTCCTGCAGCGGCAGGCCGACCCTGAGCGCCATCGCGTTGCCGTCGCCGGTGCAGGTATGAGCCGAAGTCGCCGAGAAATAGGCGCGGCCGTAGCCGCCGGTGGCGAGAACGGTCAGATGGGCGCGAAAGCGATGGATCGTGCCGTCGTCCATCTTGAGACAGACGACGCCGCGCACCCGGCCCTCGGAATCGCGGATCAAGTCGATCGCGAAGAACTCGATGAAGAACTCGGCCTGGGCCCTCAGCGCCTGGCCATAGAGCGTATGCAGAATCGCATGGCCGGTGCGGTCGGCGGCGGCGCAAGTGCGCTGGGCGATGCCCTTGCCGTATTCCGTGGTCATGCCGCCGAACGGGCGCTGATAGATGCGGCCGTCCTCGGTGCGCGAGAACGGCACGCCCCAATGATCGAGTTCGTACACTGCTTCGGGCGCATGACGGCAGAGATATTCGATCGCGTCCTGGTCGCCGAGCCAGTCGGAGCCCTTGACCGTATCGTACATGTGCCAACGCCAATCGTCCGGCCCCATATTGCCGAGCGAAGCGGCGACGCCGCCCTGCGCGGCGACGGTGTGCGAGCGGGTCGGAAAGACTTTGGTGACGCAAGCGGTGCGCAAGCCTCCTTGCGCGCAGCCGACCGTCGCGCGCAAGCCCGCGCCGCCGGCGCCGACCACGACCACGTCGAACGTATGATCGGTGATCGGATAGGCTTTGCCGTTCTGGGCCGGGGCGCTCGCGCCGTTCTTGCCGTTGCTCGCCATTTTAAAAGCCTTCAGACGAAGCCGATGCGCAGAACCGAATAGACGCAGGCGAGCGCCAGCGCGCCGGCGAAGAAGACATTGCCGACCAGCGCCCATTCCTTGGCGCGGCCATGCAGGTAATCGAAGATGATGGAGCGCATGCCGATCTGCATGTGATAGATTCCGACCAGCACGAACAACATGACGATGATCGCCGGCAGCGGCCGGCCGAGTTCGGCGCGTACGCCGTTATAGTCCTTCGACAGAAGCGACAGCAGCACCCAGATAAAGGCGATGGTGAGCGGGATCAGAGCCGCCGAGGTCACCCGCATCAGCCAGCTTTCCTGCGCGCCGGATCGGGCCGAGCCGAGATAGCGGACCCTGGCGAGCGGCGAGCGGAGCGAATTGTCGTTCGGCGTCATGAGCTGCTCCTAGCGCACCGAATAGCCGATGATCCAGACCGCGATCGTGAGCACAACGCCGCCAACCAGCGTCGCCCATGCCAGCTGGTCGCGCATCGGCTTATCCAAGCCGTAGCCCGTATCCCAAATCGCGTGGCGAACGCCGCCGAGCGCGTGATGGACGAGCGCCCAGGTGAAGCCGAAGAGAATGATCTGGCCGATGATCGAGTTCAGAAAGCCTGACGCCGCGCTGAAGGCGGACGCGTCCATGGAGGTCGCGATGAGATACCAGGCGAGCAGGATCGTGCCGACATAGAGCGCGCCGCCGGTCACGCGATGCGCAATCGACATCGTCATCGTGATGGTCCAGCGATAGACGCTTAGATGCGGCGATAGCGGTCTTTCACGAAGGGGAGGCGAAGCGTCGGTCGAGGCCATGGCTGACTTCCGGATGACGGACCAGTTTTCCCCTAAAGGAATCGGCCCAATTTCGCAATCGCGACGCCGACTTAAGATAGGTTTCTCGCGACGGGCGGCGAGGCCGCCGCGCCCCCAAAAACAGCTTAGGAGCCCTGCGCCAAACGCGTCTCGATTTCGGCGCGGGTCGGCGGATCGGAGCCCTTGCGCGTGCAGGTGATCGCGGCGGCGGTCGTAGCGAAATTGAGCCAGCGTGAAAGGCTGGCGGCTTTCGGCGCGGCGGCTTTCATGCCAAGCGCGCCATCCGCGTCCATCGCGGCGATCAGCGCCGACATGAAGCTGTCGCCGGCTCCGACCGTGTCGACCACCTCGACCTTCGGCGCGCGCGCTTCGATGCGCTCCGAACCGAGAAAAGCCACCGCCCCTTCCGGGCCGCGCGTCGCCACGCTGAAAAGAGGCCCGCGCCGCGCCCAATCGGCGATCGAGGCTTCTGGATCGCGGTCCGGATAGAGCCAACGCAAATCCTCGTCGCTCGCTTTGACGAAGCTCGCCAGCGCCAATTGGCGCTCGACCAGGGCGATCACTTTCATGCGATCCGGGGTCACCAGCGGCCGGATGTTGGGATCGAAGCTGGTCGTGGCGTGTCGGCGCGCCTCGCCGAGCGCTGCGACGACGCTGTCGCCATGGCGCGGATCGAGCGCCGAGATCGAGCCGACATGCAGATGGCGCGCGTTCGGCGGCCATTGCCGCGGGAAAGGCCATGGCCCGTCGAATGAGGTCGAATCGAGGTAGAAGGAATAGCGCGCGCCGGTCGCGGCCGTGCCGCGCATCACGAAGGCGAGCGTGGTCGGCTCTGGAACGCGGGCGACGAAGGAGAGATCGACGCCGGCCTGCGCCAATGCTGCGGCGAAGGCTTCGCCATTCGCGTCTTTCGAGACGCGGGAGACAAAGGCGGTCGGCGCGCCGAGCCGGCCGAGGCCGATCGCGACATTGTACGGCGAGCCGCCCAGCACCGCGTCATAGGCGTTGTCCCTGACGCGGTCGGGAATGAGGTCGACCAGCGCCTCGCCGGAAATCAGAATCATGCCCCCTCCCGGTTTCTATCCTCCCCCGCGAAGCGGGGGAGGGGGACCATGCGAAGCATGGTGGAGGGGGCCGCGGCGGTCCAGGATAATTCCAGACTCAGCGGCCCCCTCCACCGCGCTACGCGCGGTCCCCCTCCCCCGTCTTCGACGGGGGAGGATAATGTGCGTCACGCCATCGTGTACGCCGTCTTCACGGTCGTATAGAACTCCGCCGCGTAGCGGCCCTGCTCGCGCGAGCCCAGGCTCGAGCCTTTGCGGCCGCCGAACGGCACGTGATAGTCGACGCCGGCGGTCGGCAGATTGACCATCACCATGCCGGCTTCGGAATTGCGCTTGAAATGCGCCGCGTATTTCAGGCTCGTCGTACAAATGCCCGAGCTCAAGCCGAACGGCGTGTCATTGGCGATCGCCAGCGCCTCGTCATAGTCCTTGGCCGGGATCATCGCCGCGACCGGGCCGAAAATCTCCTCGCGCGCGACGCGCATCTTGTTGTCGACGTCGGTGAACAGGGCCGGCGTCAGGTAGAAGCCGGGCGTCGCCCGTTCGACGCGCTCGCCGCCGCCGGCAAGCTTGGCGCCTTCGTCGACGCCGATTTTCAGGTACGACAGGTCCTGGTCGAGCTGACCTTGATCGACGACCGGGCCGATATGCGTGCCGGCCTTCAAGGCGTCGTCGGTGACGAGCGCCTTCATCCGCTCGAGCATGGCCTCGGCGAATTTCGCGTAAATCCCCTTGGTGACGATGAGCCGCGAAGAGGCGGTGCAGCGCTGGCCGGTCGAGTAGAAAGCGCCGTTGATCGCGCATTCGACAGCGATTTTGAGATCGGCGTCGTCGAGCACGACGAGCGGATTCTTGCCGCCCATTTCGAGCTGAAACTTGCGCATATGCTCGGCGCAAGCAGCGGCGACGCGTCGCCCGGTCTGGACCGAGCCGGTGAATGTGATCGCGTCGATATGTTTATTCTGCAGGATCGCTTCGCCGACCACCGAGCCGCGCCCCATCACGAGATTGAAAACGCCTTTCGGCACGCCGGCGCGGACGATGATCTCCGACAACGCGTGGGCCATGCCGGGGGTGAAGTCGGACGGCTTGAACACGACGCAATTGCCGTAAGCGAGGGACGGCGCGATTTTCCAGGCCGGGATCGCGATCGGGAAATTCCAGGGCGAAATGATTCCGACGACGCCGACCGGCTCGCGCGTTATCTCGACGTCGATATTCGGCCTCACGCTCGCGACCTTCTCGCCGGGAATGCGCAAAGCTTCGCCAGCGAAGAAATCGAAAATCTGGCCGGCGCGAGCGACTTCGCCGATCCCTTCGGGCAGCGTCTTGCCCTCCTCGCGCGACAGAAGCCGGCCGAGCTCCTCCTTGCGGGAAAGAATCTCGGTCGACACGCGCAGCAGAATGTCGTGTCGCTCTTGCGGCGTCGAATGCGACCACGCGGGAAAGGCGGCCCGCGCCGCCGCGATCGCCGTCTCGACCTGGGCCGCGCTCGCGCGGGCGAACTCGCCGACCACGTCATCGGTGTTGGAGGGGTTGATGCTGCGCGAGACGCCGTCGCCCTTGACCCATTCGCCGGCGATGAAGTTCGAACTGACGTCGTTCATGCTGCGCTCCTGAGAGGTTGAATTGTTAGCAGCGGCGAGTCCGCCTGTTTAGAGCAGGACTCCCTGACTGTCATTCCCGCGCAAGCGGGAATCCAGACTGAGCTTGTCGGAGACGCGCGGCTCCTAGATTCCCGCTTTCGCGGGAATGACACAGATGCTCCATCTTAAAGCAAGCCCCGCTTGGCGAGGTTCTTCATCAAAGCGCCCGCGCCGAAAGTCCAAGGCGGGCAATCGCGCGAATGGCGCATGCGGTTGACGAGCTTGCCGAGCTTGTCCGCGGCCACCGTGACGACGTCGCCCTCTTTATGAGTGAAGCCTTTGCCGGGCGCGTCGCGGTCGGCGATCGGCGCGAACATCGTGCCGAGGAAAAGCGCCGCGCCATCGGGATATTGATGGCTTGGCCCGATCATCTGGGCGACCAGATCCTCAGGGTCGCGGCTGATCTGGGCGATCGACGAACCGCCTTCGAGCCGGAAGCCTTCCGGTCCCTCGACGGTCAAGCGGACGTCCATGCGCCGCACGTCGTCCATCGTGAACGTATCGTCGAAGAAGCGGAGCAGCGGGCCGATCGCGCAACTCGCATTGTTGTCCTTGGCCTTGCCGAGCAGCAAGGCGGAGCGGCCCTCGAAATCGCGCAAATTCACGTCATTGCCGAGGCTCGCGCCGACCGCCTGCCCGCGCGAATTGACGACGACAACCACTTCCGGCTCCGGGTTGTTCCAGGCGGAAGCATGGTGGAAGCCGGCGTCGGCGCCGTGGCCGATCGCCGACATCGGCTGGCTCTTGGTGAAAATCTCGGCGTCCGGGCCGATGCCGACTTCGAGATATTGCGACCAGGCGCCTTTGGCGATGAGCGCGTCCTTCAGCCGCATCGCCGCGGGCGAGCCGGGCTTCAGCTTGGAGAGGTCCTCGCCGATCAGCGCGACCAATTCGGCGCGTAAGGCCGCGGCGGCGCTGAAATCGCCGCGGGCGCGCTCTTCGATGACCCGCTCCAGCATCGAGGTTGCGAAAGTCACCCCCGCCGCCTTGAGCGCTTGCAGGTCGACCGGGGCCAAGAGCCAGATCTTCGCCGGATCGCGGCGGTCCGGCGGCGTATTGGCGATGACGTCTTCGAACGAGCCGACGACGTCGCCGTCGGCGGCTCTGAGCGCGGCGGCCGGGTTCTCCGCCTCGCATAGGGCGCTCACCGTCGGAAATCGCCGCGAAATGTCGACGACGCCTTCCGGCCGAACCGCCGCAACCGACGGCCCCTCCTGGTCAGGCCGCCAAATGCGGGCGGCCAAAGCGCCGGCATAGAGATCGCGCGGGGCCGTCTCGGCGACGCTCAGACGAAGCTCAACCATTTCTCCTCCCGGCTCGCGGCCTTTTTCACCGATCTATGGCCGGCGCGCTTTTCCGAAGCGCGCGGCGACACATTGACGCTGGCCATTCCTCTGGTTAGCCTCTAACATGCTAGCTTCGAAAATAAAGACTTTTCTGGGCGGAGACGCGCGAGGGCAGAGGGCGATGAGCGAGGCGGAGACGCGGCGCGGCTCCAAGGCCGACCAAGCTTACCATGATCT
>JAJPHH010000198.1 GCA_021325385.1 Alphaproteobacteria bacterium | reverse complement strand
TAAATGAATCCTGCCGACGCCGCGCAAGCGCTCGCCGCGCCCGAGACGACGCTGCTGGACATGTTCTGGTCGGCCCATATCGTCGTCAAATTCGTCATGGTCGGCCTCTTGCTCGCCTCGTTCTGGTGCTGGGCGATTATCGTCAACAAGACGCTGCTGTTCGCGCGGTTCCGCCGCTCGATCGATCGGTTCGAGCAGCAGTTCTGGTCGGGCGAGTCGCTCGAAGAGCTCTATGGCCAGCTCTCCAACCAGGAGAACGCCGGCATAGCCAGCCTCTTCGTTTCGGCGATGCGCGAATGGAAGCGCTCGTTCCAAAGCGCCGCCGCGTCCTTCATGGGCCTCCACGCCCGGATCGAGAAAGTGCTGGACGTCTCGATCGCGCGCGAAGTCGAGCGGCTCGAATCCAATCTACTGTTTCTCGCCACCGTCGCCTCGGCCGGGCCCTTTGTCGGCCTGTTCGGCACGGTCTGGGGCATCATGACCTCGTTCCGCTCGATCGCGGCGTCGAAGAACACGTCGCTCGCCGTCGTCGCGCCGGGCATCGCCGAGGCGTTGCTGGCGACCGCGATCGGCCTCTTCGCCGCCATCCCGGCGCTCATCGCGTATAACAAGCTGCAGGGCGACGTCGCCAAGGCGCAAGCGCGGATGGAGAGCTTCGCCGACGAATTCTCGTCGATTTTGTCACGACAAATCGATCAGCATCTCGCTAAGGATCGCGCCGCCTAACGCCGGCGCCGAGTTAGGGGCTTATTCGAATGGGCGCGTCGGTTACCGCGATCGGGCGCAAAGGCGGGAGGCGGCGGCGCGGCGTGCCGCGCTACGGCGCCATGGCCGACATCAACATGACGCCGTTCATCGACGTGATGTTGGTGCTGCTGATCATATTCATGGTGGCGGCGCCGCTGCTGGCGACCGGCGTCTCGGTCGATCTGCCGCAAACCAAGGCCGGTCCGCTCAATATCGAGCAGAAGCCGATCTCGATCGCCATCAACGACCAGGGCCAGCTCTTCCTGATGGACGCCGAGATCCAGAAGGACGACCTCATCGCCAAATTGCAGGCCGTCGCCAAGGACGGTTTCGATCAGCGCATCTATCTGCGCGCCGCCAAGAACATTCCTTATGGCCAAGTGGCTGACATCATGGCCTTGGTGACCACTGCCGGGTACAAGAAAGTCGCGCTGGTCACCGAGCCGGAAAAGCGCTGAACGAGGCGTCAAGGGGTTGAACGAGCAGCCGCAGAAATCGGGGCTGGTTGTCTCGGGCGCGCTTCATGGGGCGCTGCTCGCTGCGATCCTGATCGGCTTTTCGGGCGCGCCCAAATTCGACGACGCGGGCGAGTCGATCCCGGTCGAGGCGATCACGCAGACCCAGTTCAACGAAATCATGAAGGGCGAGCGCGACGCCAAGCCGGCGAAGCCGGTCGAGCAGCCGGCGAAGCCGGTCGAGCCGCCGAAGCCGCCCGAGCACGCGCAGGACCAGCCGCCGCCGCCTCCGCCGCCGCAACGACCCGAGGAGCCGAAGCCGACGCCTCCCGCCGAAGCGCCGACGCCGCCCGAGCGGCCGGCAGCGCCGCAACGCGAGGCCGCCGCGCCGCCGACGCCGCCCCCGCCGCCCGACGCGGAGGTCGACCGGCCGCAGGCCCGGCCGGATCCGCAGCCGCCGCCGACGCCTCCCGCCCCGCCGGCGCGGCCCAAAGCGGAGAAGCCGAAGCCGGATCAGCTCGCCAAGCTGATCGACGAGGCCAAGCCGAACGAGCCGCCGAAACCGCCGTCGAGATCACGATCCACCGAAGCGCAGATCGACCGGCGCTTCGATCCAAACAGCATCGCCAAGCTCCTGGGTCAGGGCAAACCGCACAGCCTCGAGCAGGTCGCGAGCGCAACGCCGCTCGGTTCGCCGACCCAGAACGCGCCGCGGATGTCGCCGTCGCTCGCGGCGGCGATCGACGGCTGGCTGACCGACGCCTACCTACGCTGTTGGCAGCCGCCGCCGACCATGCCCGACGGCGCCAAATACGTCGCGGAGATTCGAGTGTCCTTCAATCCGGACGGCTCGCTCGCCGCTCACCCGCTTCTGATCAACCCGCCGTCTGACCCGGCCTGGCGCGCTTACGCCGACAGCGCGATGCGCGCCGTCCTGCGCTGCAATCCGCTGCAAGTGCCGCCTCAATATGCGCCTTATTTCGAGCAATGGAGGAGCAAGACCGTGCATTTCGATCCCGAGAACGCGCTCGGCTGATCGCCAATGCGACGAGCGAAACCGCCGCGGCGATCCGCGGCGGCAACGAAAACCCTTTAGAGACCGCCGCCTATGAATTGCAAGAATATGAATCTCCTGACTCGGCTCGTCGCGGCCTTTGTCGCGCTTGTGTGGCTCGCGCCGGTGGCGGCGCGCGCGCAAGGCGACATCTATGTCCACGCGGGTCAGAACTTCAAACCGGTGACGATCGCCGTGACGCCGCTGCTGGGCGACGAGGGCCAAGTCCAACTCGCCCATGTGATCAGCAACGATTTCGCCCATTCGGTTTTTCTGCAGCCGCTCGACCCGACCACTTTCCCGGAGCAAATCGCCAATCCGGACGTTCGGCCGAATATCGACGCGTGGAAGACGATCAACGCGCAATTCGTGGTGACGGGCCGCGTCAGCCATCAGGGCGGGCGCGTCATCGCCCAGTTTCGCCTGTGGGATGTCGCCAATGGCGAGCAGGTTGCTGGCCAGCAATATGCGACCGACGCAGACAATAGCCGCAGGGTCGCCCATATGATCGCCGACGCGATCTTCACCCGGGTGACCGGCGAGAAGGGCTTCTTCGATTCGCACGTCGTCTTCGTCGACGAAACTGGGCCGAAGGCGCGTCGCGTCAAGCGGCTGGCCATCATGGATCAGGACGGCGCCAACGTGAAATATTTGACGCGCGGCGACGCCCTCGTCGTCACGCCGCGCTTCTCGCCCTCGGCGCAGGAAGTGACTTACATGTCGTTCCGTGACCAGGAGCCGCGGGTCTCCTTGCTCAATATCGAGACCGGACAGCGCGAGGTCGTCGGCAATTTCCCGGGCATGACTTTCGCGCCGCGCTTCTCGCCCGACGGGCAACGGGTGATCATGTCCCTCTCCGAGGGGGCGACCTCCAACCTCTACGCGATGGACCTCCGCACCAAGGCGGCGACCCGTTTGACCAATACCGGCGCGATCGATACGTCGCCTTCTTATTCGCCCGACGGCGGCCAGATCGTCTTCGAATCCGATCGCGGCGGCAGCCAGCAAATCTACGTCATGAGCGCCGAAGGCGGCCCCGCCAAGCGCATCTCCTTCGGCGAAGGCCGCTACTCCACGCCAGTCTGGTCGCCGCGCGGCGATCTGATCGCCTTCACCAAGCAAATCGGCAGTCAATTCGCTATCGGCGTGATGAAGCCCGACGGCTCCGGCGAGCGTATCCTCACCGAAGGTTTCCATAACGAGGGCCCGACCTTCGCGCCGAACGGGCTCTATGTGATGTATTTCAGCGATCCCGGCGGCGAATCCGGCGCGAAAATCTACATGTCCGACATTTTCGGCCATGCCCAGTTCCAGGTGCCGACGCCGAATTACGCCTCCGATCCCGCCTGGGGACCGCTGCTGAATTGAAGCGCGCTGTTTCCTCCCCATAGAGCGAAGCGGAACGCGGCAGGGGACCGAGCACTAGCGCGGCCGAGAGGCCCCGAGGATCGACGCTGAGCGCTCGTACCCGCTCCGCCATGCTGCGCATGGCCGCCCTCGCCGACTTTCGCGGCGAGGAGAACGGCGCTCTACAGGTGTGAAAGATTTATGAACCCCAAGAATTTTGCCCGCACGCGAAAAAAACTCTTGTAAATCTTTTCGATTCGCACAATGTGGGTCCTGCCCAAATCGCACGTGCCTGTGGTCGTGTGTCGGTCGGCGGGGATCCGGACAAGAGGCCGGTTAACCGTCCCTTAGAAAGACCGGCAGCCGGAGGCGAACCGGCGTACCTCGCCAAACGGGGGACGCGACTTAAAGCAACGACGGACCGGGCTTTTTTGGTCTCTGTCGGCCCTCCAAAGGTCGGCTTACCGAAGAGGCTTGTCTCTCTTTGCCGGGCGTGCGGACGGGATTCATTCCCTTCCAATCGATGGCTACGGAAACTCTGGACCGCCGCAAGGCTCGTCCGACGTCGACGTATCCAACGGCGCAGCATCTGACCGGGCGTTCCGACGCGGCGCGGCTCCAAAGCCGTCAAGCGGAAGAGCAACCGGTCGCGGATGGCGGGTCAACGCCGGCGCATCGCGTCTCCATCGCGCGCCGCCGGTCGCATCGCCTCCGATCCTTTGGTCTCGTTGGCGCGGCGCGACGCCGCGCACGGGGGATGCCGCTATGACGGAACGAATCTTGAATTTCCTGCGCGAGCGCCGCGAAGACGGGCCGCGTCTTGTCGTCGACCTCGAAGTCATCCGCGAGAATTACGAAGGCTTCGCCAAGGCCCTGCCAGACACGCGCGTCTTCTACGCGGTCAAGGCCAACCCCGCGCCGGAGATCCTCGACCTCCTCGCCCGGCTCGGCTCGTGCTTCGACACCGCTTCAATCGTCGAGATCGAACAGGTTCTGGCGACCGGGGCGACGCCCGACCGCGTCAGCTATGGCAACACGATCAAGAAGGAAGCGGACATTGCTCGCGCCTACGCGCTCGGCGTCCGCCTGTTCGCAGTCGATTGCGAGGCCGAGGTCGAGAAGATCGCCCGGGCGGCGCCCGGCTCGAAGGTCTTCTGCCGAATCCTCTGCGACGGCGCCGGCGCCGAATGGCCGCTGTCGCGCAAATTCGGCTGCGCCCCCGCAATGGCGCCGCGCGTGCTCGAACATGCGCATCGGCTCGGCCTCGTCGCTTACGGTCTCTCCTTCCATGTCGGCTCGCAGCAACTCAACCCGCGCATGTGGGACGGCGCGCTGAAGAGCTCGGCGGCGATCTTCAAGGATCTGGCGGAGCGGGGAATCAACCTCGCCATGCTCAATCTCGGCGGCGGCTTTCCGACCCGGTATCTGAAACAGGCGCCGAGCGTGAAGACCTATGGCCAGGCGATCTTCCGAGCTCTGCGCAAGCATTTCGGCAACCGCATCCCGGAGACGATCATCGAGCCGGGCCGCGGCATGGTCGGCAACGCCGGAATCATCGAAGCGGAAGTCGTGCTGATCTCCAAGAAGGCCGACGACGACAAGCTGCGATGGGTCTATCTCGATATCGGCAAGTTCAACGGCCTCGCCGAGACCATGGACGAGATGATCCGCTATCCGATCAAAACGCCTTGCGACGACGACGCCATGGGCCCGTGCGTGATCGCCGGCCCGACCTGCGACTCGGTCGACGTGCTCTACGAAAAGGAGCCCTATCTCCTTCCCGTGAGCCTGGAGATCGGCGCCAAGGTGCTGATCGAAGGGACGGGCGCATATACGACGACCTATTCGGCCGTCGGCTTCAACGGTTTCCCGCCGCTGAAGTCCTACGTGATCTGAGCGTCGCGTTCGCGCGCGTTTGGTCCGTCGAGTTCGGGGGCGGTCGCCCCCGGCGTCTTCAATCGTCGCCCAGAACCGTCCGCGGGCTTTACCCGTGGCGCGAGGGCGTCCGCAGCTTTCCGGCCTCCTGGAGGTCCAGATGACTCTCTTGTTCGATCCCGCCCGCCTGACGATCGCGCGCGCCCTGCCCGTCGGCGTCGCCAAATCGGTTCGCATCGAGGACGAGCGGCCGTCCGACATCCCGGCGCGCGAGGCCCTGCTCGACGACGCTTTCGGAGAGGAGCGTTTCGCCAAGACGTGCCAGCGCCTGCGGGACGGCCGCCGACCGGCCGAAGGCTTGGCGCTCGCGGCGCGCGACGGCGACGAATTGATCGGCACGCTGCGCTGCTGGCGCATCGAGGCGGCGGCTCGCCCGGCTTTGCTGCTCGGCCCGCTGGCCGTGGCGAAGTCGCATCGCTCGATCGGCGTCGGCTCGGCGCTGATGCGCGAAGCTTTGTGGCGCGCGGCGACGCGCGGCCACAGGGCCGTACTCTTGGTCGGCGATGCGCCATATTACGGTCGCTTCGGTTTCGAGGCGTCGCTGACGCGCGGCCTCACGCTGCCGGGCCCGGTCGATCGCGATCGCTTCCTCGCTTTTGAGCTTGCGCCGGGCGCGCTCGCGGGCGCGAAAGGCGAAGTAACGCCAGCCCGTCGGCGGAGCGGCGAGATAAAACCGCGTATCTTCCATCGCGCAGCATGAGCTGTCGGTGAACGCGCGCCGCGTCGCTGGGCCGACGCAGGGAGATTCTGCGGCGCCCGGCGGCGCCAGGCCCGCGGCATGAACTGACGTCCTCCAGCCGGTGGGGCTGGGGCGATCGTCTCGTCCCGATCTTGCAGTCGGTCTCGCGCGCTCGCCTGCGCGCGGCCGACAAAGCGTCGAAAGCCGACGACCGTTCGGCTGGCTTGGCCTTTGCCGGTCGTGCTCTGAGCCTGCCGCCGACCTCCGCTGGCGCGCCGGCTCGTTATGGGTTAACTAATATTGATCGTCGGTCGCCGCTGGGGGGCGATGATGCGCTGGTTGATACACGCGTTCAAGGACGGCCGGCTCTCTGCACAAATACAGATGACGCGCGCCGCCGGCGCTGTTGTGGGCTTGGCGCTCGGCTTCTCGCTTCCGCCGCCGGCCTATCCGCAAGCGGCTGCGCCGCCGCCGCAAGCGCTGATCGTAGCGCCAGTGGATGAGAGCAGGCTGGTGACGCTCGCCGGCAACACGCGTCCCGAGGCGGGAAACCCGGCCAACGATCGCGGCCTTGTCTCCGACGACCTTCCGATGGAGCATATGCTGCTGCAATTGCGCCGGCCGGCGGACCGAGAGCAGGCTCTGGCGACGCTCATCGACGAGCTCCATGATCCGCATTCGCCGAACTATCATCGCTGGCTGAGCGCCAGCGAGATCGGCGTTCAATTCGGGCCCGCGGACGCGGACATCCAGACTGTCGCCGGCTGGCTGCGGCAACGCGGCTTCGTCGTCAACGGGCTCTATCCCAACCGGATGGTGGTCGATTATTCCGGCACGGCGGGACAGGTTCGCGCGGCGTTCAGGACCGAGATCCACAATCTTCTCGTGAACGGCAAGCCGCATGTCGCCAATGTCGGCGATCCGCAGATTCCGGCGGCCCTGGCGCCAGCGGTCGTCGGGATCGTGTCTCTGCACGACTTCACGCCGCGAGCCGCCGCGGTACACAAGCCATCCTCGGTCGCGCCGCCGCTCACCAGGGGAGGCTGGTACTATGTCACGCCGCCGGACCTCGCCACGATCTATAACTTCAATCCGGTCTTCAAGAATGGCGATACTGGGCAAGGCCAAACGATCTATATGATCGAGAACAGCGATCTCTATGCCGAAAGCGATTGGACGACGTTTCGGGCGGCGTTTGGCATTCCGGCCTCGAACTATCCCGGCGCGTCGTTAACCACGATTCATCCCGGCGGCTGTACCGGCCCGGGGGTCAACGCCGACGACGGCGAGGCGATCCTCGACGCCGAATATGCAAGCGCCGCCGCGCCGAGCGCCGCCATCGTCATGGCGACTTGCAGGAACACCAACTCGACCGGCGGATGGACGCTCGCCATTGAAAACCTGCTCAATGGGCCCAACCCGCCCGCCATCGTCAATATGAGCTACATTACCTGCGAGGAGTATCTGGGCGCGGCCGGCAACGCGGCGGTGGCTTCCGCCTATCAGACCGGCGTCGCCGCCGGGACCTCGATCTTCATCTCGGCGGGCGACGAACTCGGCGGCGCATGCGATTATGGCGGGTACTATGTCAGCCATGGAATCACCGTCAACGGCCTCGCCTCGACGCCCTATGACGTCGCCGTCGGCGGCGCCGATTTCGGCGACACTTATGCGGGGACCAACAGCGTTTATTGGAGCTCCAGCAACGCGACAAACCATGGCTCAGCCAAGTCGTACATCCCGGAAATCCCGTGGAACAGTTCTTGCGGCAGCCAGCTCAGCGCGACGCATAATGGTTATGCGACGACCTATGGCGCTTCCGGCTTTTGCAACAGCGCGACCGGCGAGAGCGGCGACTACGGCTCGGACTGGGGAGGAAGCGGCGGCCCAAGCGCCTGCGCCTCCGGCTCGCCTTCGGTCTCCTTGGTCGCCAGCGGTGCCTGTCAAGGGTACGCGAAGCCCTCCTGGCAAAGCGGCCTGCTCGGCGTTCCGAACGACGGCGTGCGCGATCTTCCCGACGTCTCGTTGTTCGCTTCGTTCAGCCCTTGGCTTCACGGCTACGTCACCTGCTATTCCGATACCGCCAATGGCGGCACGCCTTGCACCACCTCGCCGAGCGGCTGGAGCTATGATTGGGGCGGGACCTCGTTCGCTGCGCCGATCTGGGCCGGCATTCAGGCGCTGATCAACCAGCAAGCCGGCGGCCGGCAGGGCAATCCGAATTATCGCTATTACCAGCTCGCGGCCCAAGAATACGGCGCGAGCGGCAGCAGCGCGTGCAATTCGAGCAACGGCAATTCGGTCGCTAGCTCATGCGTCTTTTATGACGTGACGCTCGGCGACATCGTTTCGCCGTGCAGCGCCGACAGCAGCAATGGCGTCCTTTATAATTGTTATCTTCCGTCAGGAACCTACGGCGTCGTATCGACCTCGAACGCCTCCTACGCGCCGGCTTATCCGACGGCGACGGGTTGGGACTTCGCGACCGGGATCGGGACGGTGAACGTCGCCAATCTGGTGGCGAACTGGATCCCGGCTGGAGATGTGGCGCTGACGGTGGTCGAGGCGGGCAATGGCTCGGGGGCGGTGACGAGCTCGCCGGCAGGGATTTATTGCGGCTCGACTTGCCAAGGCTGGTTCGCGTCCGGCGCGCAGGCGACGCTGACAGCGACGGCCTCGAGCGGATCGAGCTTTGCGGGGTGGGGCGGCGCGTGCAGCGGGACAGGCGCTTGCGTCGTGACAATGAATGCGGCGAAGAGCGTCACGGCGACGTTCACATCGCCGGCCGCGACACTGTCGGCGAGCATCGCGGGCGGCGGGACGGTGACGAGTTCGCCGGCGGGGATCAGTTGCGCGCCGATCTGCAGCAACAACTTTGCTGCCGGCGCGCAGGTGAGCCTGGCGGCTTCGGCCGCGACCGGCTGGACCTTTTCCGGCTGGAGCGGGGCGGGGTGCAGCGGGACGGGCGTCTGCAACGTGACGATGAACGCGGCCGAGAGCGTGACGGCGACGTTCACGCAGAGCCCGGCTTTGCAAGCGTCAGGCCCGACGATCTTTTCCTCGGGCGTCCAGGGCGGACCGTTCTCGCCGGCCTCCTTCTCCTATACGCTGTCGGCGACGAGCGGCGCCGTCGG
>JAJPHH010000161.1 GCA_021325385.1 Alphaproteobacteria bacterium | reverse complement strand
AGCGACGTCCTGCAGTCCAAAGAACCCGTCGTGGTCGATTTCTGGGCCGAATGGTGCGGGCCATGCCGAATGATCGGCCCGTCGCTCGAGGAGATCGCGAGCGAGATGAAGGGCAAAGTCAAGGTCGCCAAATTCAACATCGACGAGAACCCGGCCGTGACCAACAAGCTCGGCATTCGCTCGATCCCGACCTTGATGATATTCAAGGACGGCAAGCTGTCGGCGCAGAAGACCGGCGCCGCCCCGAAAAGCGAACTGGTCCGCTGGATCAACGCTTCCGTCGCGGTCCAGGCCTAATTCCCCGTCATCGCGAGTGAAGGCGAAGCAATCGCTCCTGGGGCGCAGCCCTGGATGGATCGCTCCGCTCCACGCGACGACCGACGCTAAACCGGCACGCGGACGCTGGCGCGCAAACCGCCCATCGGGCTGGTCGCCAGCGTAATATCGCCGCCATGCGCGCGGGCGATGTCGCGTGCGATGGCGAGACCGAGGCCGGCCCCGCTTTCGTCCTGGTTGCGCGCTTCGTCCAGCCGATAGAAAGGCCTGAACACGTCTTCGCGGTGCTCAGGCGCGATGCCCGGCCCGTCATCGTCGACATGAACCGAGACGAAGCGCTGTTCGCGTGTCGCGTGCAGCGCAATATGGGCGCCGTGCCGCAGGGCGTTGCCGACCAGATTGGCGAGGCACCGCTTGAACGCGTTGGGCCTGAGCTTGACGGTGAGGGCGCCGCTCGTTTGGACGCTGACCTCGGCGCCCTGGCGCTCGGCGTCCGATTTTAGCTCTTCCAGCATGGCCTTGAGATCGGTCGGCGCGGCCGCTTCGCCGCCGTCGCCGCGGGCGAAGGCGAGGTACGCTTCGAGCATCCGCTGCATCTCCTCGACGTCCTTTTGCAGCGGCTCGATTTCCGCCTCCTCTTCGATCAGCGCGAGCGACAGTTTGAAACGCGTCAGGATCGTCCTGAGATCGTGGCTGACGCCGTTCAGCATGGCGGTGCGCTGTTCGACTGTCCGCTCGACTCGTTTCTTCATCTCGAGGAAGGCGTAGCCCGCCTGCCGCACCTCGCGCGCGCCGTGCGGGCGAAAATCGAAATCGCGGCCCATGCCGAAATGCTCGGCCGCTTCGGCCAGGCGCAAGATCGGCCGGATCTGGTTGCGCAAGAAGAGGATCGCGACGGCCAACAGAACGATCGAAGCGCCGAGCATCCACAAGATGAAAATATGGACGTTCGGTTCATAGGCGAGATTGCGATGCGTGATCATGCGCAGCACGCTGTCGCCGATATCGACGCGGATCTCGACCAAGCCGGAACGGCCGACCGAATCGATCCAGAAGGGACGATGGATCTGCTTCGATATCTCGTCAGGCAAGGCGCGGGTGACCGGATCGAGCTCGCTGAAGAAGGTCTTCGGCATAGGCGGCGGCAGCGGCCCGGGCGGCAGAACTTCTACGTCGATCAGGAATCGGTCGGCGCAGATCGTCTTGAGGCGATCGTCCCCGGGCCCCGGCGGGTACTCGCGATAAAGCTCGATCGCGGCGCCGATGTCGCGGGCCACCGCCGCGGAGAGGCGATGCGTCACCAGCTCCCAGTGACGCTCCATGAAGATGTAAGCGACCGCGGTCTGCAGCAGCACCATCGGCGCGATGACGATGAGCAGCGAGCGGGCGTAAAGGCCCTTGGGGAGGAGATCGGCGAGCGCGCGCGTGAATTCGCGCCAGATGAGGCGCGGCCGCGAGAACTGGGCCTTGATCGCCGGGGCGCTCATGCGCGGCGCCGACGCGAATAGAAGCCGCACCCACCATGCGTCTCGTGAGGCGACAATCCGTCGTTGTCGGAACGCGAAGCCAGCGCGCCGAGCGGAGATTCTGTCAAGGATCGCTTCGCGACCGCCTTCGGCCGTGCGCGCGAAGCGCGCGTCCTTGACAGCCTCTCTGCTCGGCGCATATGGGCCAGCGTTCCAACAATGACGGATTGTCGCCTTCGCGCCGGGGGCGGAGTTGCCGGCGAGCTGGAATCCAGGAACCGCGGCGCTTGGAGCATCCGCCGCGCCACATTTCCGCTTGCGCGAGAATAGCAGCTCAAACTCGATCGCCCCTCAACCATCGTCTCACCCATCGACGACGAGGCGATAGCCGGCCCCGCGCGCCGTCTGGAGGTACACCGGATTGGCCGGATCGATCTCGATCTTGCGCCGGAGCCGGTTGATCTGGACGTCAATCGTCCGCTCGCTCGCTGCGCTGCCCGAGCCCGCCAGCGCCTCTCGCGAGACGCTCTCGCCGCATCTTTCGCTGAGCAGGCGCAGGATTTCGCGCTCGCGCTCGGTTAGGCGGACGATCTCGTCGTTGGCGCGCAATTCGCCGCGCTCCAGCGAGAAGCTGAACGGCCCGAAGCGCACCAGCGCCACGTTGGGTTTGGCCGGCGCCGGCTTGGCGCGCCGCAAGATCGAGCCGACGCGCAGCAGCAATTCTCGCGGCTCGAACGGCTTGGCGAGATAGTCGTCGACGCCGATTTCGAGGCCTTTGACGCGATCTTCCGGTTCGCCGCGCGCGGTCAGCATCAGGATCGGCACTTGCGAGGTCTCGCGCAGCGAGGCGGCGAAGTCGAAGCCGTTATCGCCGGGCATCATCACGTCGAGCACGATGAGCTCGAAGGCGAGGTGCTCCAGATAGGCGCGCGCCTCCTCGGCGCTGGCGGCGCTGGTCGCGCGATAGCCGTGGCTGCGCAGGTACGTCGACAGAAGATCGCGGATGCGACGGTCGTCGTCGACGATGAGAATATGCGCCGCCTCGTCGTCGGGGACTTTGCGCAGCGCGCTCATGCGCCTCGCTCGGGATTTTTCATGCCGATCAGCTCCATCACGCGGCCGCGTTCGTGCGGGTCGACCATGGCGAGAAGAAAGTCGAAGGCCCGCTCGCGGCCTTCCGGCCCGAGCCCCTCCATGGCGCGCGCAAAGCGCTTTGTCTGCAACAAGGCGAGATCGCGGGCGAGCCGCGAGCCTTTCGCGGTGGTGAAGAGCTGGCGATGGCGGCGATCCTGCGCGCCCGCCCGCGCCTCGATGAACGACTTGGCGACCAGCTCTTTCAGGACGCGATTGAGGCTCTGCTTGGTGATCTTCAAAATGTCGAGGAGTTCGGCGATGGTGAGGCCAGGCTGGCGGCTGACGAAATGGAGCACGCGATGATGGGCGCGGCCGAAACCATAAGTCTCGAGCAGCCGGTCGGCGTCGCCGACAAAGTCGCGATAGGCGAAAAAGAACAGTTCGATCAAGTCGTAAAACGGCGCGGCCTCGTCGCGCGAGGCCTGGGCCGGCGCGGCGGATTTCACAGCAATTTCCATCATTCCGGCCAATTACGTCAGCAATGTTGACATATTTTCGGGTTCTGCTATCTTATCCAAGCGAGGCGAATTTAAGCCCATGCGCGGCTGAATTCCAAACCAGCCTCTCGAGCGTTAAGGAGGAGCGACATGGCGGGTCCGGCGTTTGACGATCGCGACGGCGTCATCTGGTATGACGGTCAACTGGTCAATTGGCGCGACGCCAAGGTCCATGTCCTCACGCACGCCATGCATTACGCCAGCGCCGTCTTCGAGGGCGAGCGCGCCTATGGCGGCGAGATTTTCAAATCGACCCAGCATTCCGAGCGGCTGAAGGAATCGGCGCGCATTCTCGATTTCGAAATCCCGTATTCGGTCGCCGAGATCGACTCGGCCAAGGCCCTCGTGCTGCAGAAAATGAATCTCGCCGACGCCTATGTCCGCCCGATCGCCTGGCGCGGCTCGGAGATGATGGGCGTCTCGGCCCAGCACAACAAGATCCATCTCGCCATCGCCGTCTGGGAATGGCCGAGCTATTTCGATCCGGCGCAGCGCATGAAAGGCATCCGTCTCGACATCGCCGAATATCGCCGGCCCGATCCGACGACCGCGCCGGCGCGCGCCAAGGCGGCCGGGCTCTACATGATCTGCACCATCTCCAAGCATCGGGCCGAGCGGCGCGGCTACGCCGACGCGCTGATGTACGATTGGCAAGGCCGCGTCGCCGAATGCACTGGCGCCAACATCTTTTTCATCAAGGACGGCGTCATCCACACGCCGATCGCCGATTGCTTCCTCGCTGGCATCACCCGCGAGACGGTGATCGAGCTCGCCCGCCGCCGCGGCATCGAAGTCGCCGAGCGCCGCATCATGCCGGAGGAGCTGTCGAGCTTCACCGAATGCTTCATCACCGGCACGGCGGCGGAGGTCACGCCGGTCGGCGAAATCGGGCCTCACAAATACACGCCCGGCAACATCACCGGCGCGCTCAGCGACGACTATACTGCGGCGGTGCGGCCGCGGGCCAAAGCGGCGTAAGCTCGCGCGAGCCCCTCTCCCTTTCGAGACCTCCGCAAAATAGGTGTTAAGCACACGCGGTGTCCTTTGTGCTTCCTTCGTGACCTTGGTGTTTGACATCTTTCAACACAAAGGTCGCCAAGGAAGCACAAAGATCACAAGGACGCATGATCAGAGCTATTTTGCAGAGGTCTTCTTTCGGAGAGGGGAGTTAGTTACGTCGACAGAGCCGCCACGTTCTCGCGCTCGCCGCTCTTGAGTTTGCGGTCGATCTCGCGGAGATCGGCGTCCTCCAGCGTTTCTTTCTGCAGCAGCAGCTTGGCCCCTTCCTCCAACAGGTCGCGGCGGCTTTTGAGGATGGATAAAGTACGATCGAAAATCTGCTCGATCAGGCGCTGCACCGCTTGATCGATCATATGCGCCGTCTCGTCGCTGTAGCGGCGTTCGCTCCAGCCGACCGCCTGCGGCGCGCCGACCAGGAAGGGCGAGCGCGGGCTCTCGTATGAGACAGGGCCCAGCGTCTTGTCCATGCCGAAGCGCATGATCATGTCGCGGGCGATGTCGGTGACTTTGGCGAGATCGTCGGCGGCGCCGGTCGAGAGATGGCCGAAGACCAGCCATTCCGCTGCGCGGCCGCCGAGCAGCACCGCCATCCGGTTCTCCAGCTCCTCGCGGGTCATCAAATAACGGTCCTCGGTCGGCCGCTGGATCGTATAGCCGAGCGCGCCGACGCCGCGCGGGATGATCGAGACTTTATGGACCGCGTCGGTTCCAGGCAGGGACAGAGCGATCAGAGCGTGGCCCATTTCATGATGGGCGACGACGTCGCGCTCCTTCGGCGTGATGATGCGCTTGCGCCGCTCGAGCCCGGCGACGATGCGCTCGACCGCGCGGGTGAAATCGTCCATCGCGATTTCCGAGGCGTTGCGGCGGGTCGCGATCAAAGCCGCCTCGTTGACGAGATTGGCGAGATCGGCGCCGGTGAAGCCGGGCGATAGCGCCGCGATCTTTTCCGGGTCGACGTCGCCGGCGAGGCGGTGGCCTTTAAGATGGACTTTCAGAATGTCGATGCGGCCGGCCTTGTCCGGCCTGTCGACGAGGACCTGACGATCGAAGCGGCCAGCGCGCAGCAGCGCGGGATCGAGGATTTCGGGCCGGTTGGTGGCCGCGAGCAGGACCAGGCCGGTGCGCGGATCGAAGCCGTCGAGCTCGACCAGAAGTTGGTTGAGCGTCTGCTCTTTTTCGTCGTGCCCGCCATAGGGAAAGGCGCCGCGGGCGCGGCCCAGCGCGTCGAGCTCGTCGATGAAGATGATGGCCGGGGCCTTGGCGCGCGCTTGCTCGAAGAGATCGCGCACCCGCGCCGCGCCGACGCCGACGAACATTTCGACGAATTCCGAGCCCGAGATCGAGAAAAACGGCACGCCGGCTTCGCCGGCTACCGCGCGAGCGAGCAGGGTCTTGCCCGAGCCGGGCGGCCCGACCAGCAGCACGCCTTTCGGCGTGCGGGCCCCGAGCCGGCCATATTGCTTGGGGTCTTTCAGGAAGCGGACGACTTCGGCGAGCTCTTCCTTGGCCTCGTCGACGCCGGCGACGTCGGCGAATGTCGTCTTGGTGTTGGTTTCGACATAGATTTTCGCCTTGCTGCGGCCGATCGACATCAGGCCGCCGAAACCTTGGTTCTGGGCGACGCGGCGAAACCAGAACATCCAGATGCCGAAAAAGATCAGCGTCGGCACCACCCACGACAAAAGCTCGTTCAGGAACGTGTCCTGCGGCACGCTGGAGAAGCGCACATTGTTCTGGGCGAGCAGGTTGGCGAGGTCGGGCGGAACGCGGTTGGTGACGAAAGTCCCGGCGCCGTTGACCGGCTGCTTCCAGTGGCCCTCGATATATTCGCCGGAAACCTTGACCTCGGAAATCTTGCCGGCCTTCAGGTCGTCGAGGAATTCGCTATAGGGAATGATTGCGGCGTGCTGGCCGAAGGTCCAGAGCTGCTGGAGCAGGACGACGCCGATCAAGGCGGCGACGAAATACCAGATATGCCATTGTTTTTTTCGATCCATCGGAAAGCTCCCGCCGGCTGGGCGCCCCATACGGCTCGCCGCTTTCGGAAAAACCCGGAACGGCGGACACGGGTTCCGGGCGGCTGGCCGGGCGGCTCGCGCGCGAGAGGCAACGCGCCGCCTCGTCGCCTCTTCGCCCGGCGCGCGAGCGGCTCGACCCTAAGGCGAGGCGGATACGGGCTCGCGGTCCGAAGCGGCGTCTTCCGCCTCGACTCGGTTGCGGCCCAAAGACTTTGCTCGATAGAGCGCCTGATCGGCGCGCCGCATCAAAGCCGCGAAATCCGGCACATCGCCAACCGCCTCGGCCACGCCGGCGCTGGCCGTCAGGCGGATTGGGGCGCCGTCCACGACGATGACCTCCTTCGCGATCGCGCGAACGAGCCGCTCGGCGGCGGCTTTCGCCTGAGCGAGATTGGTCTCGGGAAGCAATACGGCGAATTCTTTGCCGCCGACCCGCGCGATCACGTCGGACTGACGCCGAACTCCGCCGCAGGCAAGGGCGATCGCCGCCAACGCCCTGTCGCCGGCGGCATGGCCGTGCGTATCGTTGATCGACTTGAACCTGTCGATATCGAGCATGATGAGCGAGAGCGGCCGCTGGTAACGCTCGTGACGAATCCATTCGATTTCGGCTATCTCCAACAGATGTCGCCGGTTGGGAATGCCGGTCAGAGCGTCAATGCGAGCGATGGTCTCGAGTTCCGTGGCGTGCAGGTCGGCAGACCTCCTCTCCTTGATTGCGAGCGGCAGCCATCGCCACAAAAGCAGGACGAGCACGACGCTGCCTGAAGCGATGTTCAGAAGCTTGGGCAGGATGAGCAGTCCGGGCCGGCCGAGGAGTTCGACCAGTCCGTGCGGAAAGATCCCGTATTGCGCGCCGAAATACGCGCCGAAATAGAGGTTCTCGATGATGTTTCGCGCCGTATCGATGGCGAGGACGGCCAATAGCAGCCGCGTGCCGCCATAGGCGCGGGGGCTACGGACGAAAAAGAATGCGATCGTTCCGAGCACCAGCGCCCAGAGGACAACGATCGCCCAGTACACATACGCTGCGGCCGCACTCATCGGTCCAGCTCGCCAAGACGCGCTGGGGGGCCTCAAAGGGAAGGCACCCCACAACTTTATCGATGAAAGTAATTATTTCTTTCTTAACAGGCGAAAGAGCGAATGTTGTTTCTTCGCTCAGGCCGCCGCCGAGAAATTTCGTTCCCGCGCTTGTCGAGGGAAGGGAGCCCCGCCGCGCGGCCGGGCTCCGATCGACATCAACGCAACAAGTCAGCGAGGATGTTCAAGCCTCCCACTCCGGCGACATCTGTACCGTTCCAGTTGATGCTGTTGTCCCCATAGCTGTTGACGTCCCCGGTCGAGTTGTCTTGAATTCCCGTCTGGTTCCTCACGACGACCGAACGACGGAGCAGCACGACCGACGAGTTCTCGGCGTCGATGCCGGCGCCGCTGTTGGAGTCGATTTGGCTCGCATCCACCATCACCACCGTTTCGACGGCGGGCGGCGCGCTGTTTATATTGGCGACGTCGATCCCGTCGGCGTGATTGCCGTCCAAAACGCTGTTCGCGATCGTGACGGTGGTGGGCGCCGAGGCGCTGTTTTGCGTATTGATGACGATTCCGCTCAAGTTGTTGTCGATGATGGCGCGGCTGATCGAGCCCTTGGCGGTCGTCGTCCCTGTCGGATCGTATTTGATGCCGACGCCGCTATTATTGGCGACCGTGGTGTTCGAAATCGTGAAGGTCACGTTGCTCGACGTCGGCAGAATGGAAACCCCATCGCCGTTGAAGGCTTCGATGGCGCAATTCTCGATCGTCAGGCTCGACCCCGAGGTGAACAGGACTCCGACGCCGCCGGTCCCCAGGCCATTGATGTTGAGGCCTCTCAAGATTACGGCGTCGCCGGCACCCGCGTTGATCGCGATCGCGGCGGCGGACGAATTTCCCTGCAACACGCCGGCGGTGCCGACCCCGTCGTTGACGACGCTGACCGCGTGGGAGATCGTCGCCGGTCCGTAGCCGGCCGGGTCGAGAATATCGACCTCGCCGCCGGGCATGACATTGTCGATCGCGAATTGCAGGGTACGGCATGGATTTGTCGGAACGGCACAGCCGGCCGCGTCCACGCCGTGACCCGAAATCCAGATACGCCGGGTGGTCCCGGTCTGCGCATGGGCGGAGACAATTAGGGATATGAAAGCCGCAAGCGCCGTCGCGGCGAAGCAGAACGATGTATTCATCTCGTTCTCCCCTGTACGGGGCGGGAGCGCGGAACTGCGTCCCGCTGACAAAAAGGTTACGAAATACTTTCAGAACCGTAGAGAGGGACAGCGACAAAAAGTCGCGAAAGTGTTCAACAGCCCCATAACGGAATAGGCGCGATTCTAGCGATCTTCAGGGGGAAGCGTCCGGCGTTCCTTTGCATCGATGACGGGCCGTCTATTGTACGAGGTACGGCTCGGTTCGCAGACGCGCACGCAGCTTTCATTCTTCAGCGGTTAAGAAAGGTCAATCCCGAACCGAGCCGCAGCGGATCGCGTACGATGAAGGGCGTCGATTTAAATGCTCCGCGTAGCGACTGGCCGACAGGACGGGCGTCATCGCGACGTCCGCCAGGCGACCCGGCGCCCTGCGCTGAGTTTCGCGTTATGTGTCTTAAAGCTGGGTCCCGACTGCCGTAAACGGGCGTCATTCGAGGCGCGGAGCGCGGCGGCGTCGGGCGAGACAGGCTGCCGAATGGGCTACGCCGCCGACGATTTTCTCCTCAAGGCCGCTTCTCCTGAAGCTCTCATCACAGCGTTTCGGCCTGAATCCTTCGCCCTGTACAGCGCTCTATCGGCAAGGTCGACGAGAGAGACGGCGTTTGCTGCGAAGTCATGCGGGCCTAGAGCAGCCACGCCGGCGCTGATCGTCGGGCACTTGATCTTGGCGCCGTCATATTCGATGGAAAGCTCCGAGACCGCTCGCCTGATGCGTTCGGCGACGTCGAAGGCGCCCTTCTCGTCGGTATGAGGCAAAAGGACCGCAAACTCCTCCCCGCCATATCTCGCAGCCAGGTCGTCTGGCCGGTGAATGACGCCGCCGATCGCGCGACTGACCAGCCGCAGACATTCATCGCCGACCGGGTGGCCATATTGGTCGTTGAAAGGTTTGAATCGATCAACATCCATCATGATCAGGGCGAGTTCTCCCTTGCCGCGCTTCGCCCGCCGATATTCCCTTTCAAGGGCGTCGTCGAAGACTCGCCTATTGGCGAGACCGGTCAGGGGGTCTTCTCTCGCGAGAATCTCCAGTCGCCGGTAGGCTTCGGCCAGTTGCTCCTCGATCGCCTTTCTGGCGGAGATGTCCCTTATCGTCCCGACGATTCCGGTCGGGGCCCCGGTGTCCGAATCGCGAAGCAGTCGGTATTGCGCTTCGATCCAGATCCAACGGCCGTCGCGATGTCGCCTTCGCGCGACAACCGTCTGACGATCAGCGCGGCCAGACTGCAAGGATTTCAGCGCCTGCGACACTCGGGCCGCGTCTTCCGGATGAGCCATCTGGCCGGTTCTTTCGCCGAGCAGTTCTCCAGGCTCATAGCCGAAAATCTCGCGGCAGGCCGGCGACACGTAGCGACGCGACAGATCGAGGTCCAGCAACAGGACAATATCCGTGCTGTTCTCGGCAAGAAGGCGATAACGAGCCTCGCTCTCCTTCAGGCGCTCCTCGGCTTCTATGCGTTTATCGATGTTGCGAATGATGAGCAGATGTCTGGTTTCGCCATCGAAGGACTTGACGAGCCGTCCCGCAGATTCGACCCAGACATAGCCGCCATCCTTGCGTTTCATCCGGTACGCCAGGCTCACGTCCGAGTCGCTTTCAAGGAACGTCCGTCGGAGCTTGTCGAAGTCGTCGGGATGAACCGCGTCTTTCGTCCTGATGCTCAGCATTTCTTCCGGCTCGAAGCCGAGAAGCGATCGGCAGGCCGGCGAAGCGTAGTAGCGCTTTCCATTGCTGCCGACCAGCATGATGAGATCGGTCGAATTCTCCGCCAGGAAACGATAGCGGGCTTCGCTCTCCTGAAGCAGCTTCTCGGCGCGAACGCGCTCTTCGATGTCGCGGCCGACCGAGTGGATGGCCGTGACGCGGCCATCCGCGTCTCTGAGCGCTCGATTGGTCCATGCGATCCAGCGCTTTTCGCCGCTGGACAAGATTGTTTGATTCTGGCCTTCCATACCGTGGTCGACGGCGCATACCGCCCGGAAATGCTGCGCCAGTTGTCGCCGCGACTCCGGCGGCGTGAGTTCGAATATGCTCACCCCGACCATTTCATCGGGCGTTCTGCCGTAAAGCTTTGCATAGGCATGATTCACGAAGAGAAGCTCGCCGTCCGGCGTCGCCAGCGAGAGAAATTCCGATTGGTCTTCGACAAGCCTTCGGTAACGCGCCTCGCTCTCCTGAAGCTTTCGCTCGGCCGTCCGCAGAGCCGTCACATCCGTGATCACAGAAAGCGAGACGCGAGCGTTGCGCACCGGATCGAAATCGAGGACGCCGGATAGAAGCACATCTATCGTACGGCCGTCCTTGCAGACGAATTGGTATTCGACATTGTCGCACCGCCCGGTCTTGAAGAATTCGGGCAGCACCGTTCTGACGGCTCGTTCGCGAGATTCCGGCGTCAGAAAATCGCTCGACAGGCGACCTATGACTTCATTCCGGGAATAGCCGAGCTTCTTCAACCAGGCGTCGCTCACGGCGACGATGCGCCCATTCTCGTCGATCGAATGCGACATTGCCGGCGTAGCTGCGGCCCGCCGCTCCAACTCCGCCCTCAGTGCCTCTACCTCGTAAGGGAGACCGATCTGTCGAGAATGCGGATCGTCCATGGTCGAATGCGAATGAAGCCGGCGCTGCTGTTCTTCTATACCTTACCAACTAACGATCGTTATCGTCAGCGTCGCGCCTGCTTCAGATAGTTAACAACGCGTCGACAGCCATTGTTGCTTTCTACGCGTTATCGTTGATCGGCGTTTCACGGCGGCAAGTCCGAAGCTCCGACATCCAAAACCGCGCTTTGCTCGCGATGCGCGGCGTCCAAGCCGGCGCTGATCACGTAAGCGCCCGGAGCGATCCGCCAGCGCCGCGCCGCCTCGTCGAAATGGGCGAGGAGCCGAGGATCGATCTCGAGCGTCACGCGCCGCGCTTCGCCTGGCTGCAATTCGAGCCTGCGCCAGCCGACAAGCCGCAGCGGGATCGAAAGCTCGGCCGGCCCGGACAGATAGAATTGCGGGATCGCGACGCCGGCGCGGCCGCCGACGTTCCGCACCGTCGCGCTCGCCGTGACGAGGCCGCCGTTTGTCGACGCGGCCAGGTCGCTCAAGGCAAAGCTCGTATAGGAAAGTCCGAAGCCGAAGGGAAAGAGCGGGCGTTCGCCCCGTTCGGCGAACCATTTGTAGCCGACCGCCGCGCCCTCGTCGTAGCGCGCGACGAAGATCCGGCCATAATGGCCGCCGCGCCCGACCGGGCCGCGCGGCGCGCCTTTCGGATCGCCCGGGACCCTTGCGCGCGGCAACTGCGCTTCGTTCTCGGGGAACGTGACCGTAAGGCGGCCCGACGGATCGATTGCGCCGGAAATCGCCTCGGCGACAGCTTGGCCGCCCTTCTGGCCCGGATACCAGGCCTGGATCACGGCCCCCGCGCGATCGAGCCATGGCATGAGAACCGGACCGCCGGTTTCGAGCACGACGATTGTCCGAGGATTGGCGGCGGCGACCGCTTCGATCAGCTTGTCCTGCCGGTTCGGCAGCACGAGATCCGGCGCGTCGGCCGTCTCCGCCATCCATTGATAAGCAAAAACAATGGCGGCGTCGGCTTGCGCGGCGAGCTTCGCCGCACGGCCCGGATCGCGACCGTCGTCATACTCGATCCGCGCGCCGGGAAACTGCCCTTTCAGCGCTTCGAGCGGCGAAGATGGATCGAAGATCAGGTCGCCTTCGATCAGCGCGCTCGGCTCAGCGACGGCGACGCCGCCGCGCGGGAGCACCTGGGACGAGCCGCCGCCCGAAAGCACGCCCTTGTCGGCATGGCCGCCGATGACCGCCAATCGCCTCGCCTCCGCCGACAGCGGCAGGACGCCGTCATTTTTCAGGAGAACGAGGCCTTCGCGCGCGATCTGCAGAGCTGTTCGGTCGCTCGCCTGGGCGTCGATCGCGCCAGGCCGCGGCGGATCGTCATAGAGGCCGCAGGCGAAGATCGAGGTCAAGATTCGCTCGACCATGTCGTCCAGCCGCGTCTGCGGCACGGCGCCGTCGGCGACGGCTTTGGCCAGCGGCAGGTCGAAAAAGTTCTGCGTGTCGAGCTGCTCGCCGGATTCCTGATCGAGCCCGGCCAGCGCCGAGCGGACGGTCGAGTGGACCGCGCCCCAATCGGACATGACATAGCCCGGGTAGCGCCAATCGCCCTTCAACACTTGGTTCAACAGCCAATCGTTCTCGCAGGCATAGACGCCGTTGACCTGGTTATAGGCGCACATGACGCTGCCGGCATGACTTCGCTCCAACGCGATCTCGAAGGCGAGGAGGTCCGATTCCCGCGCCGCCGCCCGGTCGATCTGCACGTCGAGCGCGACGCGGTCGGTTTCCTGGTCGTTGAGAGCGAAATGCTTGAGGGTCGTCACGATATGCCGGCTCTGCGCGCCGGCGACCGCCGCGCCGGCCATGGCCCCGGAGAGCAGCGGGTCCTCGGAGAAATACTCGAAATTTCGCCCGCCGCGCGGATGGCGAACGAGGTTGACGGCGCCGCCGAGCAACACGGTAAAGCCCCTGGCGCGGGCCTCGGCGGCGACCGTCGCGCCCTGACGGCGGGCGAGAGCTTCGTCCCATGACGAAGCCAGCGCCAGGTCGGACGGCATGGCGGTGGCGGCGTCGCCGCGCCGAATGTGGCCCGGATTGGCGACGCCGAGCTCAGCGTCCGTCTCCTGCAGAGCCGGAAGGCCGAGCCGGGGAATTCCCGGGACGTAGCCGGCCGAACCGATCGCCCCTGCCGGTTTTGGCTCGTGGCCCCAAGGCGCGCCAAGTCCGCCATGGACCAGCGACAGTTTCTCCTGCTGAGACATCTGGCTGAGCGCCAGTCGGGCGCGCAAATCCGGCGCGAGCGACGGATCGTCCCATGGCCGGCCGCCGGCAAAACCGGGCTGGGTCGCCGAAAGCGCGAGGAGCGCGAGCGCCGCGGCGCGAATGCAAAGCGCGACGACTCCGGCGCTACGCTCGAACGCGATTGGCGGGCGCTTTCGCCTGACCATCGTCCGGCGCGACGGCTGGCGGAACGTCAGCCGCGGCCGGCGCAGGCGCGCAGCGCCGTTTCGCTCAGGATCATCACGGCCTCCTTGGCTCCATCGCCGCCGGCGCAAAAGATATGAAGCAAAGAATGCGGCGGCGTTGCGAGCGGCGCGGAAACGCCGCCGGAGCGCGAACTTTCGGCCCGCGCGCCCCGTTTCCGGCGAACCATTGACGGAGCGTGTCGATGACCAAGGATCACAAGCGCGAACTCGCTGAATTCATCATTCGCAAAGCTTTCGATCCGGTCTTGAGGGCGAAAGCGGATGGACGGTCGGACGCGGACAAGCGGGCGCTGGAGCATGTCCAGAAAGCGACCCAAGCCGAGATCGAACGCTACCGCAATTACGGCTCGGCCGAGGAAGTCTTGACCAATTTCAAGCGCGATCTGCGCTCCCCGCCGGCGAAAAAAGTTCATGCGGAGTTGCGACGCCTCAATCTGCCGACCATCCAGGACATCGAGGACGAGGTCGAGAAGAAAGCCGAGGCGCTGACCGGCTGATCGCGGTTCGGCTGCATCCGAAAAAGAAAGTCGGCCCCGCCAAGCAGCTTAACGGGGCCGACATAATCGCGCGGCTGATCTTCCGCGCGAGGCGGGCGCCGCCCACAGAGGAAGAGCAGGTCCGCCGTTTCGCTCGCAGAGCGAGGGGGGCGCATCGCGAGCGTCAAATCAACGCTGGGTTCAGCGACGAGGGCGCAAATCCAGGGCGAAAAATACAGTACGACGGCGCACCATGCGGCGTCGCGCCGATGGCCAATCGAACCAGCCCATGCTTGCCTCTGGGACGGCGGGGGCAGCGGAGCAAGGTCATGGCTGCTGTGTTCGTCTTTGCAACCATCGCCGCGATCGTGGCGGCGTTCGCCGCCTCTCTTCTCCTCGATTCCCGCTCGCGTTCAGGCGAGACGTAGTCGTCGGCGGAATTTCGTCGACAGGAAGGCGCGTCCGAAATCGCCTGGAACTCTCCAGCATGCGCGAGGTTAGGCCGGCATTGGAGAAGGCGGGTGATGTGATGAGCGCCAGCGGACTCGAAGTCTTCGACAAAACGCTGCAAACCACCAATCTTTGGCTGAACGACCTCATGGAGGAGCTTGGCCCGGACCGGCAGGTCGCGTGGCGCGCGCTGGGCGCCGTGCTGCATGTCCTGCGCGACCGGCTCACAGTCGAGCAGGCGGCGCATCTGGCGGCGCAGTTGCCGCTACTCGTCCGGGGCCTCTATTACGATCAATGGCGGCCGGCCGGGAAGCCGGAGAAAATCTCAACGCGAAGCGAGTTCGTTGACCGCATCGCCGCCGGACTGGCCGATATCCGGCCGGTCAATCCGGAAAGCGCGACGCGCGCGGTGCTGAAGAGCCTCCCCCGGCATATCGACGCCGGCGAATGCGAGAAGCTCATCCAGGAGCTGCCCAAAGATATCCGCAACCTATGGCGGACCGAGTTGGGCCAAGCCGGCGCCGCCGCGCCGTCCCGCGCCTAAGGCGAACTCTTCCGCAACAGGCGTCTGCGCCACTGGCTGGGCCCGCGATCAGGCCGCCCGCTCAGTCGCCCGGGCTCGAATGCGGAACTTGCGTTGCGCCGACGGGTTAAGGAATATCACGCCCGCCACGGGCCTTCGCCCCAATCCCGGTTCTTCCAGTGGAGCTTATCGCTTCCTCCACGCTCCTCCTGATCGTTTTCTTTCTTGTTCTGCGCGCCATCGGCCAGGCGCGGGCTCTCCGCGCCCTCGAACCGTCGCGCGCTATCTGGGACGAGAAAGCGCCTGAACTCGCCGTGATCGTCCCGGCCCGAAATGAAGCGACGAATATCGGCGCCTGCCTGACGAGACTGGCCGCTCAAACCTATCCGGCGCAGCGTCTTTCGATCATCGTGGTCGACGACAATTCCAGCGACGGCACCGGCGCAATCGTCGCCGACTTCGCCGAACGGCGGGCCAATATCAGCGTCGTGCGAAGCGGGCCTTTGGCGAAAGGCTGGACCGGCAAATCGCAAGCGTGCTGGATCGGCGCGCGATCGGCGCCGGCCGAGGCGGAATGGCTCTGCTTCGTCGACGCGGACACCCGCGCCGAGCCGCGACTGATCGCCTCGGCCCTTGCCGCCGCAACGCAATCCGGGGCCGACCTCCTGTCGCTCGCGCCGCGTCAACTCCTGGCGAGCTTCGCCGAACGGCTGATGATTCCCTGCGGCCTCTATCTGTTGAGCTTCAGTCAAAATCTGTCGCGCCTGCAGGCGGCCGACAGCGAGGACGTCAGCGCCACCGGCCAATTCATGCTGGTCCGGCGCGCCGCCTATGAGGCGGTCGGCGGCCACGCCGCAGTCGCCGGCGCGATCTGCGAAGATCTGGAGCTGGCGCGGCGGCTGAAGCGATCGGGCCATTCCGTCCTTCTGATGGACGGCGCTCGGCTGATCTCCGCCCGCATGTATGACGGCTGGCGCACGCTGTGGCTGGGCTTCGCCAAGAACCTCCTCGACATGTTCGGCGGCGCAGCGGCGTCGCTGACCATGGCCGCCGCGGCCGTGGCGCTGAGCTGGGGCCTCGTCTTGGCGCCGATCGCCGATTTCCTCCATTGCCAGGGCGGCTCGCCCTTGGCCTGCGCCGCGCTCGGCTTGGCTGCGCCGGCGGCGCTCGCCGCATTCGGCTTCCATATCGCCGGCGCGCTCTATCTCGGCGCGCCGCTTTGGTACGGCTTTCTCTTCCCTCTCGGCTACGGACTTGGCGCGCTTATGGTTTTAGACGCGGTCCGGCGCCGCGCGACAGGCCGCGTGCCCTGGAAGGGCCGCGTCTATCATGGCTAAGACGGACGGCGAGAGAGAGGCGGCTCGCCAGATCGACCTCGTCGCCGTCCTGCTGGTCGCCTTCGCGATCCTTGTCTTCCTCTATCTCATTCATGTCTTTCTCTTGCCGTTCGTCGTCGCCGGGGCGATCGCCTATATTCTAACGCCGCTCGTCGACCGGCTGGCGCCGAAAGGCGGCGCGCCGCGGGCCTTCGCCGCCCTGGGCGTTTTCTCGGTGCTTGTCGGGCTCGTCGCCGGCCTCGTCTACTTCGCCGGGCCCGTCCTGGTTCAGCAGGCGATCGGAACGCTGGCCCATTTTCAAGATCTTATCCAGCGGTTGCTGGAGCGGCTTCTAGGCAATTCGCAGGTTCAATTTCTGGGCGCGCAAACCAGCGCGGCGGAGCTCGCCGCGAGCTTCACCGCCTCCCTACGGGACCTCGCCCGGGAGGCGGGCGCCGCGCTCAGCCTGCTCGGATGGACCTTTGGCGGCGTGTTCGGTTTCTTCCTGACCCTCACGCTGCTCGCTTATTTCCTGGTCGACGGGCGCAAGATTCTACGCGGGCTGCTCTGGATCTTTCCGCCGCCTTGGCGGCCGCGAACCGCGCGCATCATGCTCGATCTGCATCCGATTCTGCTGCGCTATTTCGTCGGCATCGCGATCGTCATCATCTACGCAAGTTTCGCCGCCTATCTCGGTCTCGGCTTCTTCCTGCGGCTCCAACATGCAGCGTTTCTCGCCGTCGCCACCGGCATTCTCGAAGTGGTGCCGGTGGCCGGCCCAGCCCTCGCCGCCATCATCGCCGGGCTGGCCGCGCTTCAAGAGGCCAAGGGGATTTGGAGCATCGTCGACTATGTCATCTACGCATCCGCGCTCCGGCTCTCGATCGATCAACTGGTCGGCCCGTTGGTCCTCGGCCGCGCCGCCCGCCTCAACCCGCCGCTCGTCATCTTCTGCTTCCTGACCGGCGGACTTCTCTTCGGAATCGCGGGGGTCATCCTGGCCGTCCCAGCCGCGTTGACCATCAAGGTGGCGTTGGCGGCGATGTATCGCGAGCCGCTTCTAGGCCCCTTGAAGACGATCGCCAGCCAATCGGAATAGCGCTTGTTGGAGGAGGATCGACGCCGATGTCGTTGCGCCAGCGCGCTCTCAACCGCATCCGCCGCAGCTTGGCGGATGAGAACTTGCCGCTGCGGCTGGCGTTTTGGGACGGCGAGACGTTCGACTTCTCGCCCGCGCCGACGGTCACGCTGACGCTGCGCTCGCCCTCGCTCATTCGCGACTTCGCCACCGGCCGGATGACGCGTCTGGCGGACGCCTATGTTCGCGGCGATCTCGGCGTCGACGGGCCGATCGAAGATATCCTCGCCGCCGGAATTCGTTTGGCCGAACGGATCGGCAGGGCCTCATCGCTGGTCAAATTCGTCTCCGGCCTCGGCCGGCTGCGCCCGCGCGGCAGGAAGACCGACGCCGAGAACATCCGCCGTCACTACGACGTCTCGAACGATTTCTACGCTCTGTGGCTCGACCGCACGATGACCTATTCCTGCGCCTACTTTCAGCGCGGCGACGAAGGCATCGATGAGGCGCAGGCTCAGAAGCTCGAGCACATTTGCCGCAAGCTCCGGCTCGAGCCGGGTCTGCGGCTGCTCGACATCGGCTGCGGCTGGGGCGGGTTGCTCAGCTATGCGGTCGGCTCGTATAAGGTGGCCGGCGTCGGGATCACCAACAGCGCCGCCCAATATGAATACCTGCGCAGCCGGCGCGCCGGCGCGCCCGGTCTGGAGTTTCGGTTGCAAGATTACCGAGATCTCGCCGGCGGCGCCTCGTTCGACCGCATCGTCTCGGTCGGCATGTACGAGCATGTCGGCCTCAAGCGGCTGCAAGAGTATTTCTCGTTGATCGCCGGGCTGCTGCGCCCGGGCGGCGTCTTGCTCAATCACGGCATCGTTATCGCCGATCCGAAAGGGCCGCGCGCCATCCCGGGCGGAGACTTCATCGACCGCCACGTCTTTCCGGGGGGCGAATTGCCCCATCTGTCCCAAGTCCTCAAAGAGATCGCCTCGAGTGGGCTGGAGGTCGTCGACGTCGAGGACTTGCGGCCTCATTACGCGAGGACCTTGGCGCTGTGGTCCGAGCGGCTCGAAGCGCGCCGCGAGGAAGCCGCCGCCTTGGCGGGGCCGGAGCGATACCGAATCTGGCGAGTCTATCTTCCCGGCATGGCGCTCGCTTTCGATTCGGGCTGGCTCTCCGTCGCCCAGGTCGTCGCTTACAAACCGTCGGGCGGACGCCCGGCGGCGCGACCTTGGACGCGCGCTCACCAATATCTGAACGAACCGCCGGTTCTGGCGACCGGCCTTGCCTGGAATAACCACACGAAGAGCTTGCAACTTGAGCGACAATAGCGCGTTATAGACGCGCTGGAGGCGCTGATCGGGTCAACGGAATTTGGCCGTGGCGATCGAAGCTGCTGTTGGACAATATTCCCTTGGCCGTCTCGTCTTCGCGCTGGATGAGCGGTTGCGGCGTCGCTACTGCGTTTTTGACTACATCGATCATCGCGACTGCATTCTTCGCATCCAATTCGCCGAAGCGCGCGAGGACGTCCTTCTCGCAGACGGTCTGCGCGTTCGCCCGGGCGATCGACTGATCGATCTTCACTTCCGGAACGAGCACTTGCCGGATATGGGTCCCGTCGGGCCGAGCGTCGCTTGGGGCCGCAAGGCGTCGAAGCTTTTGGATTTCTCTTTGAGCGAACTCTCGAAATACCTTGCGGCGCGGCCGCACCTCAACGACATCGCGGTCATCCGGGCGATCATGCCGCTGCGCGGCAAGCAGAGCCGCCATATAGAATTCATCGCAGGGCGCTATGGCTTTGAATCGATCGGAGAGGCCGCGCCTTGTTCGTTTGCGGCGCGCTTGCATCGCGCCGGCGAGAATACGCTCGGATTGATGCTCACCCTCGCCAGCAATCCGGCCGCGGCGCATCTCGATATCCTGCTGCGGGGCCGGGCGCCGCTCTTCCTGTCGCGCCGCAAGTTGGACGCCCGCTACCGGGCTTGCGCCGCGCCGCAAGCGGCGGAAGCCGCTCGATGAGCGCCGCTTTCGTCGGCTTGCTCGAGAGCTGGGCGGCCGCGCTGAGCGCTCTGGCGGCGACGTTCGGGGTCGTCTATCTCCTTGTCGCGACGCTGCTCCTTTTCCTGTTTCCGAAGCGCCGGCCGGAGGCCGAGCCGAGGCGTCCGCAGCCGGTGACGATCCTCGTGCCTTTATGCGGCGAGGACGAACAACTCCATGCGCGATTGTCCGCTTTCTGCGCCCAGCATTATGCGGCGCCGACGCAATTGGTTTGCGGCGTGCGCGAGGCCTCGGACCCGGCGATCGACATTGTTCGGCGGATCGCGGCCGACTTTCCCGGCGTCAGCGTCGATCTTCAGGTCGATCCGAACCTATACGGCTGCAACCGCAAGATCTCCAATCTCGTCAACATGGCGCGGCTGGCGCGGCACGATCTCTATGTCATCGTCGACAGCGACATTGTCGTCGGGCCGAACTATTTGTCCGACATCGTCGCGGAACTGCAGAAACCGGACGTGGGCGCGGTCTCCTGCGTCTATCATGGAACGAGCGGCCGCGGATTATGGGCGCGGCTCTCGGCGCTCGGGATCAACACTCATTTCTTGCCCGGCGTCCTGATTGCGTTGGGCTTCGGCATGGGCCGGCCTTGCTTTGGCGCGACCATCGCCCTATCCCGCTCCATGCTCGAAAGGATCGGAGGCTTCCGCGCCTTCGCCGACTGGCTGCACGACGATTACGCGATCGGCGCGGCGGTCCGCGCCGCCGGTTACGAGGTGACGATCCCGCGTTTTTCGATCGAGCATGTTTGCCGCGAGCGGACCGCGCGCGAACTGATCCTGAACCAGATCCGCTCGGCGCGGACGATCAAGATGATCGATCCGGTCGGTTATGCCGGCTCGGTCGTGACCCATCCCGCCCCGCTCGCTTTGATCGCCATCCTATGCGGCTCGGATTATGGTTTGCCGCTGTTTTTGCTGGCGCTCGGCGCCCGTCTCCTCTTCTGCGTCTCGGTCGAACGGGTCCTTTCAGCGCCGCGCCAGGCATATTGGCTGGTCCCGTTTCGTGATTTTCTCTCTTTCGCCATCTTTGTCATAAGCTTCTTCGGGGCCAGCGTGAGCTGGCGCGGCGAACGCTACCGGTTGACCTCCGACGGTCGCCTCGTCCATGAAATAAAATAAGGGGATTGAATGCGAACGCTGTTTCTGCAAGCGCCGTCTTACGAAGGATTCGACGGGGGCGCGGGATCGCGCTACCAGGCGCGGCGCGAGATCCGGTCGTTCTGGTATCCGACCTGGCTCGCACAGGCGGCGGCGCTGGCCCCCGACGGCAAGCTCATCGACGCGACGCCGCACGGCGTCAAAACGGCGGATATCGTCAACCAGGCGCGCGACTTCGAACTCGCGGTCCTGCACACCTCGACGCCGTCTTTCGCATCCGACGCCGCCATGGCGTCGGCGTTGAAGGAGGCCAATCCTCGGCTCAAAATCGGCATGGTCGGCGCGAAAGTCGCGGTCGAGCCCGATCAAAGCCTCAAATCGGCGCCCGCGGTCGACTTCGTCGCCGGCGCGGAATTCGACTTCACGATCAAGGAGGCCGCCGAAGGCCGCGACTGGTCGAAAATCGACGGGCTCGTCTATCGCGACCCGGACGGCCGCATCGTCCACAATCGGCCGCGCGCAATTCTCGAGAACATGGACGAATTGCCTTTCGTCACGCCGGTCTATCGGCGCGACTTGGACGTTCGAAAGTATTTCATCGGGTATCTAAAACATCCTTATCTCTCTTTCTACACGGGAAGAGGCTGTAAGTCCCGCTGCACGTTCTGCCTCTGGCCGCAGACGGTCGGCGGACACCGCTATCGGACGCGCAGCGTCGGACATGTCGTCGACGAAGTCGCCTGGGCGGTTCGGGCCTTCCCGGAGGTCAAGGAGATTTTCTTCGACGACGATACGTTCACGGACGACGCGCCGCGCGCCGAGGCGATCGCGCGCGAACTCGGCAAGCTCGGAATCGTCTGGTCATGCAACGCCAAGGCGAATGTCAAGCGCGAGACGCTGAAAGTCATGCGCGACAACGGTCTTCGGCTGCTGCTCGTCGGCTACGAAACCGGCAATCAACAGATTCTGCACAATATCAAGAAAGGCATGCGGGTCGACGTCGCCCGCCGCTTCACCCGCGACTGCCACGACCTCGGCATCGTCATCCATGGGACGTTCATTATCGGCCTGCCGGGCGAGACCAGGGAGACGATCGAGGAGACGATCAAGTTCGCCTGCGAGATCAATCCGCATACGATTCAGGTTTCGCTCGCGGCGCCTTATCCGGGCACCGAGCTTTATCGGCAGGCGGTGGAGAACGGTTGGCTGGACGTCGAGCACGCCGAACTGATCGACGATCACGGCGTGCAGATGGCGCCGCTGCATTATCCGCATCTCGCCCATCAGGAGAGCTTCCAATCGGTCGAGGATTTCTATCGGCGGTTTTATTTCCGCGCGCCGAAGATCGCGGCGATGGTCGCCGAAATGGCGAAGAGCCCGGAAATGCTGCGCCGCCGGCTTCGCGAAGGGGTCGAATTCTTTTCGTTCCTTCGCGAACGCAGGAGCTTGGCGCACTGAGCCGTCTCGTCGTCACAGCGGACGATTTCGGCTTGGCGCGCGAAGTGAACGAGGCGGTCGAGATCGCGCACAAGCAAGGAATCCTCTCCGCGGCCAGTTTGATGACGGCGGGCCGCGCGGTCGAGGACGCGGTGGGGCGCGCTCGATCGATGCCGCGCCTGCGCGTCGGACTTCATCTTGCTCTGACCGACGCTTGGCCCGCTTTGCCGGCGGCGCAAATTCCCGATCTCGTCGATCGCGCCGGGCGATTGCGCGCGGACCTTGCGCGCCTCGGCTTCGACCTCGCGGTCAGCCGCGCCGCCCGGCGTCAAATGCGCGCTGAAATTGAAGCGCAATTCGCCGCTTTTCGCGCAACCGGGCTGCCGCTGGATCACGTCAATGTCCATCAACACTATCACCTTCATCCGATTGTCGCGGCGATAGTGATCGACGTCGGCCGAGCTTATGGCATGAGCGCCCTGCGCGTGCCGCATGAGCCACGGGACCTCGCAACCCGGATCGACGCGAGCTCAGGTTCTTCGCATCGGGCGGTCGAACGATTCTGCGCCGCTTTGGTCCGGCGCCGGACCAAACGCGCCGGTCTCCGCGCGCCAGACGGAGTCATCGGGCTCAGATGGTCGGGACAGGCGACGGCGCAGCGCGTCAGGGCGGCGCTCGAGAACCTGCCGCCCGGCTTTTGGGAAATCTATCTGCATCCCGCCACAGAAGACGTCTTTCCCGGCAGCGCGCCGGGCTATCGTTACAAGCAAGAATTGGCGGCGCTCATTGATCCGCTCACAATCGAGGCGCTGCGGCGCGCCGGGCTTTGCGCCGGCGGGTATCAGGACGGCGCGTGAGGAGGCGCGATTCCCCACGCGGAACTTGGATGGCGCGAGAATTGTTTTGCTAACGAATTTAGTTGAATGCGGATTTCGCCTCTTACGGAATGAAGAGTCAACGTCGGCGGCGCTAGAGGCGGCGCCGGCGCCAAAGAGCTTCGGGTCGGACCGCGCCGGCTTGGTCGGCGGCGGGGGCGGCGCCGAGGCGGAAGTCGCGCCGCCGAATTCAGGCGCGATCACGCCGAGAGGTTCAAACGTCCTTGTTCATCCGCAACGACATCGACGACGAAGCGGTCGGCGGCGGCTCGGGCGAACTTTGTGAGCCGGAGCCGTCGCTTGTCGCTCAGCCTGACGCGCGGCGCTTCAATTGGCGCGATCTCTGGCCGGTCAGCGATCGGCTCCGCGCCTATTTCGACGCAGGGCAGGGGCAAGACAAGCCGTTCTGGCGACGGACCGACCGGTTCGTCGAAGGACGGCCGGCGGCGGCCGCAGGATTTTGGACGGCTAAGCCGCCGAGCGCGGAGGTCGTGGCGATCGTCGGCCTGAACTTCGAGGCGCGGATTCTTGCGAACCGATCCGTACGTGCGGTGCTTCTTCGGGCCGACCCGACCGCGCTCTCGGCCTCGATCACGGGGGCAAATCGCGGCGTCATCAGTTTCGGCATCTGCGGCGGCCTCGCCCCAGGCCTGAAGGCCGGCGCTTGCATCATCGCGTCCTGCATCCATGACGGCGCTCGGACGTGGCGGACCGACGAAGCATGGTCGAAACATCTCCTCCGATCGATCCCCGGCGCGGTCATCGCCCCGATCCTCGGCGTCGATGCGCCGGTCATCGCCGCCGCCGAGAAGAGAAGATTGTACGAGAAGTTCGGCGCCGCCGCGGTCGATATGGAGTCTCATCTCGCCGCGGCCGCCGCGACCGCCCGCCGGTCGCCATTCGCAGCGATTCGCGTCGTCGCCGACGACGCACGATGCGCCTTGCCCGACGCCGCTTTGGCCGGCAGGCGAATCGATGGTTCGATCGACGCGCCGGCGGTTCTGCGCGCGCTCTTCGATAATCCGTCGGATCTCGCGCCGTTGATCCGGCTGGCCCTCCAGACGCGCTTGGCCTGCGCCACGCTGCTCAGGCTCAGCGAGCTGCTCGGCGAGCGCATGGGCCTGCCGCCGTAGAGTCTAGTCTAGCCTTCGCTCGTTCGACCAGCGGGATCTTCGTGGGTCGCCTTCACGCCGGCGCGGCCGCCGCCGATTGCGCTGCGAGCCCGGCGAGCCGCGAGCCGACGGCTTCGAGCACGAGTTGATGCGCCCGCGCGCCGATCTCCTCGATGGACTGCGCGTTGACGGCCAGCATGGAGCGGGCGCGTCGGACGATGTCGTTCTTGCTCGGCAGTTCCGGCAGGTCCATTTCCGAAAGGACTTCCGCCATGCGCAGGCGCGCGTCGGCGAGACGGGCCTGCAGTCCCGACAAGCCGGCCATGCCGATCGTCGCCGCGATGACGGAAGCGATGCGCTCGGCGTTGAAACTCTCGGCGACCTGCGCGGCGGCGCGCTGCATGATGCGCGTTCCGACCTGGTGGCGATTCTCCAGCACCGCGGCTGGCGGCAATTTCAACTTCCAAATCAAGCCGAGCGCCGCCAGGAGCCTGAGCAGGTAATAAGTTGCGTCGTACTCCCACCAGCGGAAGCCCTGGCGCACGCTGCTCTGATAGGCGTGATGATTGTTGTGCCAGCCTTCGCCCATCGTGACGAGGGCGAGCAGCCAGTTGTTGCGCGAATCGTCGCCGGTCAAGTAGCGCTTGCGGCCCATGCAATGGGCGAGGGAGTTGATGCAGAACGTCGCGTGGTAGACGGCGACGGTGCTCCAAAAAAAGCCGACGACGAGGCCGGACCAGCCGGCGAGCGCGAAGCAGCCGAGCGCCAGCGCCGCCGCCGGCGCGAGCTCGAATCGGTGCAGCGCCATCAGTTCCGGAAAGCGCGCGAGATCGGCGACCTTGACCAGATCCGCCACGTCGTTGCGCCGCGCGAAAATCCAGCCGACATGGCTATAGAGAAAGCCGGTGTGGCGCGGCGAATGGACGTCGAGCTCGGTGTCGGAATGGAGGTGATGCTGGCGATGCTTGGCCGCCCACCACAGCACGCTTTTCTGGGCGGTGGTCTGCGCCATGAACGCCAGGATGAATTGGAAGGCGCGGCTCGTCTCATAGGCGCGATGCGAAAAGTAGCGGTGATAGCCGGCGCCGATCGCGAAGATTCTCAGCCAGTACAAGGCGAAGGCGATCGCCGCGGCGCGCCAGTCGATCCCTGTCCAAATGGCCGCGAAACAGGCCAGATGAGCCAGGACGAACGGGATGGAGGACGGATAGACGATGTCGGAATGGGGGGCGGCGTTCTCCCCGGCTCGGTCGGAAGGCGGCTTTCTCGGCATGGCGTCTTATTCCTTCGTCGCGGCTTGCGACCAAATGATGGCCGCGGCCGGCGTCCGGTCATTGAACGCGACAGTCGCTTCATATTCAGCGATTCGGCGCATTTCGCTTAGCCGCTGACCGACGCGACGCCAAGAGGCGGTGGAAAAATAGCCGCCTGCAATTCGCAAAACGCGAGCGGCGAGCAAGGGAGAAATTCCGAAGGCCCGGCGGGGAGCCGCCAAGCAGGCAAACTTGCAGGACGGGGTTTGCGCGGGGCTTGAAGGCGCCGGTCCCGCCGGAGGGGAATGGGCGGGACCGGCCGAGCTGGCGCGCGCCTGGGCTGGGGGGCTGGATTGAAGCGCGCGCCCGCTGACCCTCTCAACTCGGTCCCGCAAAATTGGTTCCGTCGCGGCGCCCTCCGCGAACAGGAAAGCCGCAATCAGCAGCGCCGCAGCGTTCCTCGGCGAAACCGCGCCAAACGGATTTGTACGATTACGTACCCCTGCACGCTGGCGCCGCGCCCGCGACAGGGCGCCGATTCCCTACGAATGCGCCGCGCTCCGCGTCGCTTCCTCATTCGACAAAAAGCTCGCTCGGTCGCCGCTGCTTGCAGGGACCGCCGGCGAGCGCGACAAACGCCCGCTCCAGAGATGTCTGAATTCGGCCGCGACGATCCGATGGCATTCGCAGGCCTCTTCGGCAATCTGCTCGGCGTCGAGAATGACGACGCAGCCTCGCCTCTGCGCAATCGCTTTCGATCTCTGCAATTCGGCGAGGCAATCGCTGACCGTCGCGCGCCGCAATCCGAGCAGCCTGGCGACGAATTGGTGCGTCGTCGCGATCTGGTCCTGACCAAGCGCCGCGGCGGCGAGCAGCAGCCAGCTCCGGATTCGCTGGCGAGCCGTGTGGCGGGCGCCGCACAGACCGACATAAGCGCTCTGCACCAGCATCGCCTGGACATAGGACAGCAACAGATCGAGCAAGGCGCTCGAGCGGTCGAGGCAGGACTGCAAGTCTGCGGCGGAGATCCGCCACGCCTCGCCTGAAATGAGCGTCTGCACTTTCAAAGGCGTCGTCATCGACCTGAGAACGATCGGCAGTCCGGTCATGCCGTCCGAGCCGACCAATCCAAAAGCGAGCAGCCCTCCTCCTTTGCCGACCGCCTGAAGCGAGACAATTCCGGATTCGACGAAATAGGCGAACGCGACCGGCACGCGCGGCTGTTCGAGGACCTGGCCCTTCTTCAGCTTGACCCGCTTCGCTTTCGAGAGGATCAGATCGCAGCATTCCGGCGGGAGGCTGCGGAGGAGCCGATTGGCGATGAACGGGCGCGCCGAGTTCGGCGAGGGGGCGAGCGGGGCGATCGCGGCCGGCGCGATGATCGAGGATCGTCCAGAACTCGGCTCTCGCCAGAATGGGAGCGCCTCCGCCAGATTGGCGGAAAAAATCGGACCGCCGTCGAGCGGTTGCTCGACATCCTGAAGGAAGCTCCACGAATGATCGAGAATCGCGCGCGTGCGCTCGACCGTCGCGCGGCAATCGGCGGCAAGCGCCATCAGCCGAGCGGTCTCGGACAAACATTCTTCGAGCATGGCCGCAACCCTGGCAGGCGTGAGTGCATGATGGCGCGTGGCGCTCACCCCCTTCCGATCGCCTCAGCGGGCGCGCCGACCACCGAGCCTAGACTACGTCTATTGCGGCCGCCTCGCAAACTTTAAAATCTCGCGGCGGGCTCAGCTTAGCCACGCAAGGCGCCGCCGGCGGCCGCTCGTCTGGAGGCGCCGGCGCCTCTCCGTCGGCGCCCCCCGGAGAAGAACGAGCGGAGCCTTAGGCTGAGACAGGTACGGTCAAGGTACTGGCGCTTGTCATGGCGGATTTATGTCGCGCCATATTCGCCCCGGCGAGGACCTTATGCGCTGAGCCCGGTGATCATCGAGACAATCTCGTTCTTGTCGGCGCGCTTGGCGTCGCGCACGCCGATTTGCCGCCCGCGTCGCAATACGCAGATGCGATCGGCCAGGCGAAACACCTGGTCCAGATTGTGGCTGACGATCAGGATCGGCAGCTTGCGCGCCCTCAGGCCCAAAATGATCGACTCGACTTTCGCCGTTTCAGCGACGCCGAGCGCGGCGGTGGGCTCGTCCATCAGCACGAGCTTGGCGGCCCAATGCGTGGCGCGGGCGATGGCGACGCCCTGGCGCTGGCCGCCGGACAGATCCCGGATTGTCGCCCGCGCCGACGGAATGCGGATATCGAGCGCCTTCACCAGCGCCTCGGTCTCGCGGATCATCCGGCCGCGGTCGAGCCGCCGCAACGGACCGGTCGTCAGCTCGCGGCCGAGGAACATGTTCATGTAGACGGGCTGGCTGTCGGCAAGGGCGAGATCTTGGTACACGACCTGAATGCCGCGTCGCTGCGACTCGCTTGGATCGTTCAGGATCGCTTCGGCGCCTTCGATGAATATCCGCCCCGATGTCGGCCGGTGCACGCCGGCGATGATCTTGACCAGCGTCGACTTGCCGGCGCCGTTGTCGCCGACCAGCGCGACGATCTCGCCGGGGAAAATATCGAGGTTGAACGTTTCGATCGCGACCACGCCGCCGAACGTCTTGTGAATGTCCTGAAGCGATAGGACCGGGGCCGGCGCGGCTTCCGCGAACGCAACGCTCATCACCCTATCCTCACGGCCAGGCGACGATGCGGCCGAAAGCGTCGTGAACCGCCTCGACGCTCGGCGCGCCGCGCGAAAGTCCCGAGAGTCCGACTGTGTAGGCGCGCGTCACGAAAGCTTGCGGCCGGAAGCCGAACACGACGCTGTCCCCGACCCGCGGCGGCGCGCCCTCGACTTTGATCATGCCGTAATAATCGATTGCGGCCGGCGACGGGATTTCAACCGTACGAAGCGCAGTTCTCGCGGCGGTCGGCTCGGACGCGACGATCGCCTTCGCCTCGTAGTCGGGAAAGACCGGATCGATATAGAGGCCGCCGCCGAAACAATAGGCTTCCCCGCCGACAAGGTGCGACACTTCGCTCAGATAGACGACGGCCGGCTTTTCCGGCAGATCGTCGACGGCGTGGAGCGGCGTGGTTCCGGTCAGCCCGTGTCCCGGCTCGACCTGCGTCGCGCCCGCCTCGGCGAGCAAGGCGAGAACCGTGGCCGACGTGGTGCCGGGCGCGTTGATTTCGATTGCGTCGCCTCCCGCCTTGAGCAGCGCCTCGCGCGCGCGGCGCAGCGTTTCGAGATTGGGCGTCGGCTTGACCGAGCGGCTCGCCTGATCGAACAGCAGCGCCGGAAAGGACGTGATTCCGGCGAAGCGCGCGCCGGGAATTTGGTCGAACTTTTCGGCGATCTTGGCAATGTCTGCGGCGGAGAAGCCGCCTTCGTGACCGCGATAGAAGCGGTCGCCCTCGGCGTGAATGCGCGCGAGCAAAGGCTGGACGCGGTCGCGCCGGTGCGAGGCCGCGGCCGCCTCGCTCGCCTTCTCGAAATTGAACACGGTCCAGTAGTCCGGCGATAACGCCGCCGCGGCGTCGGCTTCGTACCTTGGAATCTGAACGAGATGGCCGATATGGCCGAGGCCGAGGCCGGCGCGCGTCGTCGCCCGCGCGTCCTCCATGTCGACCGCCACCGCCTTGGCGATTCCGCCGGCCGCGACCGCGCGGCAGAAGGACGAATTGCGCCCCATCTGCTTGGTCATGACGAAGACTTTCAGCCCGAGCTTGTCGGCGGCGTCGGCGATCAGGCGGGAATTGTCCTCGACCGCGTCGAGATCGATCACATAGGAATTGGCCGGCAGCCTGCCGGCCTGGTGCAGCGCGATCGCCTGCTCGATGAGCAGCGGGTTGCGGCGGCGGATCAGATCGAGGAACATCGTTCTTAAGCCTCCCTCAGCGGTTAGGCTCGCGCAAGGTCAGCGCGACCGCGATCAGGATGATCAGGCCGCGGGCGATCATCTGATCGGAGGGTTGAAAGCCCATCAGGATCAGGCCGTTATTAAGCATGCCCATGAGCAGAGAGCCGATCAGCGCGCCGAGGATCGAGCCGACGCCGCCATTGAGCTTGGT
>JAJPHH010000122.1 GCA_021325385.1 Alphaproteobacteria bacterium | reverse complement strand
CTGACGGCGCGGTAGCTAACGCCATTGGCGCGGCGGCGCAATATTTTCTCGATCTATTCGCTCGACATTTCACTCGCCGCGCTGCTTGGCCTCGAGCTCGGCCTTGAGCGCCAGAAGTTTGGCGAAAGGCGAATTCGGATCGATCGCCGGCTCGCGCCGCGGCCGCGGCGCAAAGGGTCGCGATTCCCGACGGGCCTGCCCCGGCCGGCCGCTGCGCGGCGGCCTCGCCTCTTCGGCGGGGGCTTGCGGCGCGCCGCCTTCGCCCGCCGGCGCGGCTGGCGCCCCGCGATCTTCGGCGCGTCCGGTCGCCGCGACCTGATCGCGGTTTCCGCCGCCGCGATCCTTGTCATGGCCGCGCCGACGCCGGCCCTTCGCCGCGTCGTCCTGGGTCTGGCCGCGGCCTTGCGTCGCAGCCCGGTCGCGCCCGCGCCCCTGCCCTCTCTCGCCGCGGCGATGATGGACGGGTCGCCAGATTTCGATCATCGCCTCCTCGGCCGGCGCGGCTTGCGCCGCGCTTTCAGCTCCGCTCGCAGCCTCCGCCCCGGGGGGCTCCGCCACGGTCGCCTCCGGCGACGCGCCGACCTTACCGCCAGACGCCGCGTCCAGGGTTTCGCCGGCCTCGGCCGGCGCTGGCGATCCGGCTGCAGTCGCGGGCTCGCCCGGGGCGGCGCTTACCTCGGCGGCGGAAAGCGCCTCCGCAGCCTCGGCGGCGGCTTCGCCTTCCTTCGGCGCCTCCGCCTCGCCGGTCGGCCCAGTCAGCCCGTCGATGGGCGGAGACGCCGTTTCTCCTTCCGCGGCCCGTTCCCGCGCATCGCCGGCATGTTCGGCCGAGGGAGCCGCCGCCCCCTCCTCATTCGCCGCGGACGCGCCATCGGCCGACGCCGCGCTCTCGGCCAGGAGCGGCGCCTGCGCCGCGGGGGCCTCTTCCTGCGCCGGCTGCGGCGGGGTCGACGCAACGAGCGGAACGGTGATCGCGGGTCCCTTGACCTTGCGGCTTTCGAAGCCCATCGAGCGCAGAATCGAGGCCAAGGCCTCGCCGGAACATCCGGTCAGCGACGTCATCGCGACCGTAACGACAAAGCCGTCGCCGTCGGCCGCGCCAGGCGGCGGCGTTCCGGGCGTCACGCCGGGCCGATAGGCGACGGCCGGACGAATGAGATCGGCGAGACGCTCGAGAATGTCGACCCGGACCGCCCTTTCGCCGGAAAGCCGGTAGCCGGCGATCCGCAGGACTTCGCGCGGCAGGCCCTTGTCGGCGACGAAAGAGGTGCGCCCGGCCGCCGCGAATTGCGGCAATTCGGCGAGCCGGTCCTCGCCGGCGGTCTGAACATTCTTCAGCGCCCAGAGCTGCAAGGCGAAGACGCGTGGCGCCGGCTTCAGCAAAGCCGGGAGATAGACGTAATGGGCGCCGAACCGCACGCCGAGCTTGCGCAAAGCGCCGCGCGCGTTCTGATCGAGGCTCTTGACCTCTTGCGCGACCCGGCCGCGCTCGAGCACGCCGAGCGCTTCGGCGATCTGGAAGGCGACGCCGCGCGCCGCGCCCTCCAGGCCCTCGCCGGCCTCCAGATCGAGCAGCGGGCCGAGCAAGCGTTTGACATGGGCGGCGAGCCAGAGGTCGACGCGCCGCTGCGCGATCTCTTTCGCGGCGTTGGTCACGGCGTCGTCGGCCAGGATGACCGCGCGCGGCTGCAGCAATTTATCGCCGGCGACAAGTTTCGCGATCGGATCGCCGAGCCAGCGGATCGCGCCGTCATTGGCGAGAACGAGCGAAGCGTCGACGGCTTCGGCGAGACGCGCCGCGCGGAGGTCTCCTTCGCGCGCAAGCGCCTCGGCGATCGCCTGGCTCGCCACTTTCGCGGCCTCCGCGTTCGCCTCCTGCTCCGGCGCGAAACGGAAGCCCTGGAGCCGCCCAACCGTCTGCCCCTCGACCATGACATCGCCGGTCGAGGTCACTTCCGCATTGAGCATCGCATTCTCTCTGTAGCGGCGTAAAAGAAAGCTGGTCCGTCGGTCGACGAATCGCTGGGCGAGTCGCTCGTGGAGAGCGTCCGAGAGCCTGTCCTCTACCTGACGCGCTATGACCTGCCAATGTCCGGGATCGACCAGCCAGTCGTCGCGGTTGGCCATATAGGCGCAGGAGCGGACCTGGTCGATACGCGACGACAACGCGTCAAGATCGCCTTCGGTCCTGTCGGCGGCGGATAAATGGCGCCAGAACCAGTCTTCGGAAATATTGCCCTTGCGCACGATGAATTCGAAGACCGACTTGACGAGTTCGGCATGCGCGCCGCCGGAGACGTTGCGGTAATCGGGAATCTGACAGGCGTCCCACAACCGGCTGACGTCAGCCGGCGTCTTGGCGGCGCGGCGCACGGCTGGATCAATCGCGAGAATTTCGAGCGCCCTCACGTCGTCGCCGGCATCCGAGCGCATCAGTCCGGCGCGCTCGGGGAATCGACGCAGCGTATGCAGCAAGTCGTCGATTGAAGTGAAATCGAGTTCGGCGTTGCGCCATTGCGCGCGCGCCGCCGGCGCAAACTCATGGCTCTCCAGAGCCTCGACCAATTCGGGCTCGAACGGCGGGCACCGCCCGGTCGAACCGAACGAGCCGTCGCGGCGATGCCGGCCGGCTCGGCCGGCGATTTGCGCGAATTCGGCGAAGGTCAGCCGCCGATATTCGCGGCCATCGAATTTCTGGTCCGAGGCGAAGGCGACATGCTCGATATCGAGATTGAGACCCATGCCGATCGCGTCGGTGGCGACGATGTAGTCGACGTCGCCGTTCTGATAGAGGTCGACCTGGGCGTTGCGGGTTCGCGGCGACAGGGCGCCGAGCACGACAGCCGCGCCGCCGTGACGGCGGCGGATGAGCTCGGCGATTTCGTAGACGTCCTGCGCCGAGAAGGCGACGATCGCCGAGCGGCGCGGCAGCCGCGTCAGCTTCCGCTCGCCTTCATGAACGAGCGAGGAGAGGCGCGGCCGAGTTGATAAAATCGCCTTGGGAACCAGCGTGCGGATGACAGGCTGGATCGTCTCGGCGCCGAGGAAGAGCGTTTCGACGCGGCCGCGGTAATTGAGCAGCCGGTCGGTGAACGCGTGGCCGCGCTGGCGGTCCGCGGCGAGCTGGATTTCGTCGACGGCGAGAAAATCAGGCTTCAAGCCGCGCGGCATCGCCTCGACCGTGCAGACCCAATAGCGCGGCTCGCCCGGATTGATCCGCTCCTCGCCGGTGATCAGGGCGACAGCGGCGGCGCCGGCCCGCTCGGCGATGCGGGTGTAAACTTCGCGCGCCAGAAGGCGCAGCGGCAGACCGATAATTCCGGAGCGGTGGGCGAGCATCCGCTCGATGGCGTGATGCGTCTTGCCGGTATTGGTCGGGCCCAGAACGGCTTGAATTTCCGCTACATCTTCAAGAGCTTGACTGAAGCGATCGGGCGGCGGCGCTGCAAAAGTCATTGGGTCCCGACATCCTGGACGCGATCGCGCTTATAGGCGGCGCGGCCGCCGAAATGAAGGAATCGTTGCCGTTCTGCCGCGGCGAAAGGTCCCCATTCGCCTCGGCTCGAACGGGATACGAACGAATCGCGGCCGAATCGGCGACTCGCAAGGAATCCGGTTTTGTTCACGACAATCTATGGGGCGTATGCCGGAATTTTCGCCATATCTAGAATCGCTTACCGCTCGGTCCTCGGAAGCGCATCTCGACCGGCGCCGGCGACTCGGCGATTTGCGCCCCAATGGGACATTTGTTAAATCGCGCATCGGCGCGCCCTTGGAGCCGCCTTTAAGAGATCTCGATGGACAAGTTCACGACCCTGACCGGCGTCGCCGCGCCGCTGCCGATCGACAATGTCGATACGGATATGATCATCCCGAAGCAATATCTCAAGACGATCAAGCGGACCGGCCTCGGCAAGGGACTGTTCGCCGAATTGCGCTACAGGGACGACGGCTCGCCCAATCCGGATTTCGTGCTCAACAAGCCGGCTTATGCGAAAGCGCGGATCCTGGTGGCGGGCGACAATTTCGGCTGCGGCTCGTCGCGCGAGCACGCGCCGTGGGCGCTCCTCGATTTCGGCATACGCTGCGTGATCTCGACCGATTTCGCCGACATCTTTTACAACAATTGCTTCAAGAACGGCATTCTGCCGATCAAAGTCTCGGCCGAAGATTTGGCAAAGTTGTTCGACGACGCCGAGCGCGGCGCCAACGCGACGCTGACGGTCGATCTCGAGAAGCAGGAGATTCGCGGCCCGGACGGCGGCGTCGTGCGCTTCGACATCGATCCGTTCCGCAAGCACTGCCTGCTCGAAGGCCTCGACGATATCGGCCTGACCATGGTCGAGGCGCCGGCGATCGAACGATTCGAGAAGAAGTCGGCCGCTTCGCGTCCTTGGCTCTGACCGAGGGCTCGACCGGCGCGCCCGAATCGCCGATGATCGCCAGCGTGAAGCCATCGTCATTGCGAAACCTGCTGTCATTCCCGGGCAAGCGGGAATCCAGACTGAACCCGCCATGAAGCGCCGCGATTCTCTGGATTCCCGCTTTCGCGGGAATGACATTCGCAAAAATGCGCGCGTCTGTCTGTTGGCCCCTCTCCTCGCCGTCGCGCTGGTGCTTCCCGGCGCCGCGCGGGCGGATTTCGCCTCGTGCATGGCCTCCATCCGGAGCGACGCGGCGGCGCATGGCGTGCCGGCGGCGGTTTTCGATCAGGCGACGGCCGGCGTCCAGCCGGACATGAAGGTTCTCGATTTCCAAAAAAATCAGCCCGAATTCAAAACGCCGATCTGGGACTATCTCGCCGGCCTTGTCGATGACGAGCGCATCGCCGACGGCAAGGAGGCCTTGCGCAAATACGCCTCGGCCTTCGCGGCCGAAGAACAGCGCTTCGGCGTGCCGCGCACCATCGTCGCCGCGGTGTGGGGCGTCGAATCGGATTTCGGCAAGTCGATGGGCTCGCGCCCGCTGGTCCAATCCCTGTCGACGCTCGCCTGTTACGGCGAGCGCGCGAGCTACTTTCGCAGCGAGTTGATCGCCGCGCTGAAAATCGTCGCCGACGGCGATATCGCCGCCGATCGCCTGGTCGGCTCATGGGCCGGCGCTTTCGGCCAGACCCAATTCATGCCGTCGACCTTTCTCCGCCTCGCCGTCGACCTCGAGGGAACCGGCCGGCGCGACATCGTCGATTCGGTTCCCGACGCGATCGGCTCGACGGCCAATTACTTGCGCCATGCCGGCTGGCGGCCTGGCGTGGCCTGGGGTTTCGAGGTCAAATTGCCGGAGGGCTATTCCGGCCCGTCCGGCCGCCGCCATAAAGCGCCGATGTCGACTTGGGCGGCGCGCGGGATTGCGCGCGCCGACGGCCGGCCGCTCGGCGAGGGCGAGGCGGGGCTGCTGTTGCCGGCCGGGCCGAACGGGCCGGCCTTTCTCGTCACTTCGAATTTCGATGCGATCTATTCCTACAACGCCGCCGAGTCTTACGCGCTCGCCATCGCCCATCTTTCGGACCGCCTGGCCGGCGGCGGCCCGTTCGTTACGCCGTGGCCGACGGACGATCCCGGCCTGTCGCGGGCCGAGCGCCGCGAATTGCAACAGCTTCTGATCAAGCGGGGCTACGACGTCGGCGAACCGGACGGAGCGATCGGCAACAAAACCCGGGAAGCGATCGCCGATTTCCAGCATAAGCTCGGCCGGCCCGCCGATGGCCGCGCCTCGGCGAAAGTACTCGCCGCGCTGCGGCAAGGGATGTAGGGCGATCGCGCTCCTTTCCCGCTCTGTCGTTAGGCAGGGCGCAGGAGTGCAGCGAACTTTTCCTGAAGCCTTTGCAGATCGTTGCAAATGTGATTCAATGTCTCAGGGGGCGCGCCATCATGCGATGATGGGTACGAGCCTGTGATCTATATCTGCTTCGGAATACCCAAGACCGCGAGCACTTTCCTTTATCAGCTCACCGAGCAGACGTTTCGCGCGGGCGGCAGAAGAACCAAATGGCTTCGCCCGCCCTTCCGGCCCTTTGATTCGGTCGATAATTATTTCGGCGCGATCGACGGCGCTTTACTGGCGCGTTTGTCGGAATCTTTGGAAAGCGGCGTGGATCTGGTGCTCAAAACGCATGGGCCTCTCCATCCGGAGGTAAGCCGACTGATCGAATCGGGTAGCGTCCTCGCAAGCGCCTCCGTCCGCGATCCCCGCGAGATCGCGCTTTCGATGCTGGACCACGGCCAACGTACGCGGCGCTGGCGGTTCCCGAATTTTTCCCAATATCGGACCCTTGCCGATACATTGCCGACAATTGACGCTCAGATCGAGAACTTCCAGCGCTGGGCCGCGGCGGGCGCGCGGGTCTTCAACTACAATCAGATCTGCTTCGGCGCCGCGGAGACGGTGAAGGAAATCGCCGCTCAAATCGGCGTCGCCGTCGATCCCGAGACGGTTCTGGCCAAATTCCGCAAACGCTGTCAAATCGGCCAGTTCAACAAAGGCGTAGCATACCGGTTCCGGGAGATGACGCCGGCGGACAGCACTATGTTCTTGGCCCGCTACGCGACGTTCTATTCGAGCCTTCGTTTCGAGACTGCGGCCGCCGATCGCGCGGCCGCGGCGAGCGATCCCTGCGCGTCAAGAGCGTGCGGCGAAATGCGGGAAATCCTGACGAAAGTACGGAGGTACTTTACCGCCCTTCGCGACCAACGCGCGGTTTTGCGGGCCTGAATCGGGGCGCTCAGTCCATCCGCATCGGCAGGCCCGCCGCAGCCATATGCGCCTTGGCCTCTCTGACCGTGCGCTCGCCGAAGTGAAAGATCGAAGCGGCGAGGACCGCGCTGGCGTGGCCTTTCTTCACGCCGTCGACGAGATGGTCGAGATCGCCGACGCCGCCGGAGGCGACGACCGGCACGTTGACGGAATCGGCGACCGCGCGCGTCAATTCGAGATCGTAGCCTGATTTGACGCCGTCGCGATCCATCGAGGTCAGCAGGATTTCGCCGGCGCCGAGATCGACGACTTCGCGCGCGTAATCGATCGCGTCGATTCCGGTCGCATTGCGGCCGCCATGAGTGAAAATCTCCCAACGGCCCGAGCCGACCCGCTTGGCGTCAACCGCGACGACGACCAATTGGCTGCCGAATTTCTCTGCCGCGGCCTTGACGAAGCCGCGATCCCTCACCGCGGCGGTGTTGATCGAGACCTTGTCGGCGCCGGCGAGGAGGAGGTTGCGGATGTCCTCGATCGTCCGCACGCCGCCGCCGACGGTCAGCGGCATGAAGCAAGCCTCGGCGGTGCGACGCACGACATCGAGCAGAATGCCGCGATCCTCATGGCTCGCGGCGATGTCGAGGAAACAGAGCTCGTCGGCGCCGGCCGCGTCATAAGCCATCGCGCATTGCACCGGATCGCCGGCGTCGCGCAGATCGACGAAATTCACGCCTTTGACGACGCGGCCATCCTTCACATCGAGACAGGGGATGACGCGAATCTTAAGCATGGGCGCCTCGGCGGCTGCGAATCAAGGCGAGCGCCTCGGCGGGATCGAGCCGGCCGTCATAAAGCGCCCGGCCGACGATAGCGCCGGCGAGCCGAGCGCAATCGGGCGACGTCAAGCGGGCGACGTCGTCGATCGAAGCGAGCCCGCCCGAGGCGATGACGGGAATCGATACCGACTCGGCGAGCGCCAAGGTCGCCTCGATATTGAGGCCTTTCAGCGCGCCGTCGCGGGCGATGTCGGTATAGATGATCGCGGCGACGCCGGCGTCTTCGAAGCGCCGGCCGAGATCGAGCGCCGAGAGATCGGAGGTCTTCGCCCAGCCGTCGACCGCGACGCGGCCGTCGCGGGCGTCGACGCCGACGGCGACGCGACGCGGGAAAAGCCGCGCCGCCTCTTTGACGAAGTCGGGATCGCGGACCGCGGCCGTGCCGATGATCACGCGCTCCACGCCTTTCTCCAGCCAAGCGCGCACGATTCGCAAGTCGCGAATGCCGCCGCCGAGCTGGATCGGCATGTCGACCGCCGCCAACATGCGCTCGACCGCTTCCGCGTTCATCGGCTGGCCGGCGAAGGCGCCGTCGAGATCGACGACATGCAAGTAGTCGAAGCCTTGCTCGGCGAAGGCCCGCGCCTGCGCGGCGGGATCGTCGTTGAAGACCGTCGCCTGAGCCATGTCGCCGCGCAGCAAGCGCACGCATTGGCCTTCTTTGAGATCGATCGCCGGGTACAGAATCACGGGCGCCACTTCAGGAAGTTAGCGATCAACGCCAAGCCGAGCGTCTGGCTCTTCTCGGGGTGGAACTGCGTGCCGACCATGTTGTCGCGGCCGACAATCGCAGTGATCGGCCCGCCGTAATCCGTGGTCGCGATCAGATCGTCGGGCGAAGCGGGCGTGAGTTGAAACGAATGTACGAAATAAGCGTGCTTGCCGCTTTCGCCGGCCTCGATTCCGGCGAGCGCCGGATGAGGCCGGACCACGCGCAGCGTGTTCCAACCCATATGCGGAATCTTCAGGCGCCGATCCGACGGGCGAATGACCGCCACGTCGCCGCCGATCCAGTTCAGGCCCGCGGTCGTTTCGTATTCCAGGCCCCTCGCGCCCATCAATTGCATGCCGACGCAGATCCCGAGGAACGGCCGGCCGCGGCGGCGCACCGCCTCCTCAAGCGCAGCAATCATGCCGTCGATCGCGGCAAGGCCGCGCTTGCAGTCAGCGAAGGCGCCGACGCCGGGCAGAACGATGTGATCGGCGGCGGCGACCTCGTCCGGCCTGGACGTCACCTTCACCTCGCAATCGAGCGCGGCTTCTTTGACCGCGCGCTCGAACGCCTTGTGGGCGGAGTGCAGATTGCCCGAGCCGTAATCGACGATGGCGACGCTCACCGCGTCCTCCCGGGATCAGGGAACAGGCCGATCACGTCGCCCGCCGGCGGCGGGGGCGGCGGTCGGGACGGGCGGCTCGGCGGCGGCGCCTCGGAGGGTGCGGCGCGCGAGAAGAAATTATGCTCTGCGGCGGCGCGGTCCCGGCCTATGGCGACGTCGGCCAGGCGCCATCTGCCGCGATCATAGGCCGCGGCGGCGAGGCCTCCGCCGGCGAGGCCGAGATAGAGCTGGGACAAAAAGATCAGCAGCCCGACGGTATTGGACGAGATCGAGCCATGGAGCGCCGCCGCGGCGACCAGGATCGCGCCGATCAGCCAGACCAGCAACGCGCGCCACAGCCGCCGGGCGAGAAGCCACAGCGGCCCGAAGAAAAAAGCGAGCCAGGCGAAGCCCTGGCGCTCGAAATGAACGCGCTCGGACAGGTCAGCCCGCGCGGCGCCGTTCGACGGCGTATGCACGGTGTAGATCGTCATCACGTTGGCCTCTCTTCTCGCGAAGCGCGATCGGCCTCGCTCAGCGCCTTCGCGTCTAGAGCGCGCCCTTGGTGGAGGGAATGCGTTCGGCCTGACGCGGGTCGATGGCGATCGCCGCGCCCAGCGCCCGCGCCGCGCCCTTGAAGCACGATTCGGCGATGTGGTGGCTGTTGGCGCCATAAAGCGTCTCGACATGCAGCGTCATCTGCCCGTGCACCGTCAGCGCCTGGAAAAATTCGCGCACCAGTTCGACGTCGAACGCGCCGATCTTGCTGCTCGGAAAATCCGCCTTGAAGACCAGGAATGGCCGGCCGGAGAGATCGAGCGCCACCCGGGTCAGGGCTTCGTCCATCGGCAGCAGGCAATCGGCGTAGCGCGCAATTCCGCGCTTGTCGCCCAGCGCCTTGGCGAGGGCCTGGCCGAGCGCGATGCCGACGTCTTCGACCGTGTGGTGCTGATCGATATGCAGATCGCCCTTGGCGCGAATGGTGAGATCGATAAGCGAATGACGCGCGATTTGGTCCAGCATGTGATCGAAAAAGCCCACTCCCGTATGGATATCGGCTTTGCCGGCCCCATCGAGGAGCAACTCGACCGAAATCTCGGTCTCCTTGGTCTTGCGCGTTACGCTGGCGCTGCGCATGTCCGATCTCTAGAAATGTCGGGGCCGTCCCCGAACGCGGCGCTCAAATAGCAAGATGCGGGCCGGATCGCCACCTTTCCGGCGGGGCTTGCGCGCGCCGCGGCTGACCCCTAGATCGGAGCTTCCTCCCAACCCCTCATTTCAAGGGCGAGAATGAGCAGCGAACCGGCGTCCGCCCAGTCTTGGCACGCCACGACCATCGTGATGGCGCGCAAAGGCGGCAGGGCGGTGATCGGCGGCGACGGCCAGGTCAGTCTCGGCCAGACGATCATCAAGGGCAACGCCAAGAAAGTGCGCCGCCTCGCCAAGGGCGAAGTGATCGCCGGCTTCGCCGGGGCGACCGCCGACGCGTTCACCCTGTTCGAGCGGCTCGAAGCCAAGCTGGAGCAATATCCCGGCCAATTGGCCCGCGCCTGCGTCGAGCTGGCCAAGGACTGGCGAACCGACCGCTATCTGCGCCGGCTGGAGGCGATGATGCTGGTCGCCGACAAAACGACCGGCCTCGTCCTGAGCGGCACCGGCGACGTGCTGGAGCCGGAAGCCGACGAGCACGGCTCGGCCATGGGCATAGGCTCCGGCGGCAATTACGCGCTCGCCGCGGCGCGAGCCTTGATGCCGACCGACATGGACGCTGAAGCGATCGTCCGCCGCGCGCTGAAAATCGCCGCCGAAATTTGCGTCTATACGAACGACAATATCGTGATCGAAAGCATTGCTACATGATTTCGGACGCGACCCTCGCGCAAGCGGTTCGCGACGGGCTGATCACGGCCGCGCAAGCCGAGGGCCTCGATGCGCTCGAGGCGCGGGCGAGCGCAGCTTCGCGCTCCGCCTGGGCGTCGCCGCCGACGCCCGACGACGAGAGCCTCCGATTCGTCTCCGGCTTCGGCGACGTTTTCGTCGCCATAGGTCTGGCGCTTTTCTTCGGCGCGGCCGGCTTCCTCCTCGAACGCTTTTTCGGGCCTCTCGCGATGTGGCTCGGGATCGCGGCCTCCGCCTGGCTGCTGGCCGAGTTCTTCACCCGGCGCCGGCGCATGGCGCTGCCGAGCATCATCCTGCTCGTCATCTTCGCGGGCGCGATGTTTTTTGCCGGAATTCACGTTCTGACGGGCGGAGATCCGTTCACGTCGACGATCATCGGCGTCGCGCAGGAGGGCCAGGGCGGCGAGGGCGTTTGGCTGCCGGGCCTCGCCACAGCCGGCGCGGCGGCGCTGCACTATTGGCGCTTTCGCGTGCCGATCACCATCGCGGCCGGCGCGGCCGCTTTGTCGGCGGCGTTCATCGCCTTCGGGTCGTCGTTTTGGCCGCAGCCGTCGCGCTGGCTCGTCAGCGCGCTGGTTCTCGTGTGCGGTGTGGCGATTTTTGCGCTCGCCATGCGCTTCGACAGCGCCGATCCCGAACGCGTGACGCGCCGAACCGATATCGCCTTTTGGCTACATCTCCTTGCCGCCCCGATGATCGTCCATCCGGTCATTTCCTACCTCGTGACCGACGCGAGCGGCATCGAAACGTCCGGGGCGATCGCGGTCCTCGCCGTCTTTTTCGTCTTTTCGTTCGTCGCCGTCGCGATCGACCGGCGCGCCATGCTGGTCTCAGGCTTGGTTTATGCGGGCGTCGCCCTAGGCTCCTTGCTTCGCCATACCGGGATCACCGATTTGACGCTCCCCGCGACGCTTCTGGCGCTGGGGATTTTCGTCCTGTTGCTGAGCGCCGGCTGGCGGCCGCTCAGGCGCGCCGTCCTGCTTCTTTTCCCGTCGCCTCTAGCGCGTCGCTTGCCGAGTCCTTTACGTAACTTCCCATGACAGAATTCTCTCCGCGCGAGATCGTCTCCGAACTCGACCGCTACATTGTCGGCCAGAAAGAGGCCAAGCGCGCCGTCGCGATCGCTCTGCGCAACCGCTGGCGCCGGCTGCGGCTCGAAGGGGCGATGCGCGAAGAGGTGATGCCGAAGAACATTCTGATGATCGGCCCGACCGGCTGCGGCAAAACCGAGATTTCGCGCCGCCTCGCCAAGCTCGCCGGCGCGCCGTTCTTGAAGGTCGAGGCGACGAAATTCACCGAGGTCGGCTATGTCGGCCGCGACGTCGAGCAGATCGTGCGCGACCTGCTCGAAGTCGGCATCGGCTTGGTGCGCGAGAACAAGCGCAAAGCCCTGCAGGCCAAGGCGCAGTTGGCCGCGGAAGAGCGCGTGCTCGACGCGCTGGTCGGCGCGCACGCTTCGGCCTCGACCCGCGATTCCTTCCGCCGCAAGCTGCGCGACGGCGGGCTCGACGACAAGGAGATCGAAATCGAATTGCCGGCGGCCGGCCCGAGCTTTCCTCTCTTCGAACTGCCGAACATGCCGGGCGCTTCGGTCGGCGCGATTTCGATCGGCGATATTTTCGGCAAAGGCTTCGGCCAGCGCGCCAAGCCGCGGCGCATGACGGTGAAGGATTCGTACGAACCCCTGCTTGCCGCGGAGGCGGATAAGTTGCTCGATCAGGATCAGCTTGTCCGCGAGGCGATCCAGGAGGTCGAGAGCAACGGCATCGTCTTTCTCGACGAAATCGACAAGATTTGCGCGCGCGAAGGCCGCGTCGGCGGCGATGTTTCGCGCGAGGGCGTGCAACGCGATCTGCTGCCGTTGATCGAAGGAACGACCGTCACGACCAAGCACGGTCCGGTCAAGACCGACCATATCCTGTTCATCGCCTCGGGCGCGTTTCACGTCTCGCGGCCGTCCGATCTTTTGCCCGAATTGCAGGGCCGGCTGCCGATCCGGGTCGAGCTCGCTTCGTTGACCGAGGACGACTTCAAGCGCATTCTCACCGAGACCGAGGCGAGCCTCATCAAACAGTACGTCGCGCTGATGCGCACCGAGGGCGTCGAGCTCTCCTTCGCGCCGGACGCCATCGACGCGCTCGCCCGCGTCGCCGCGCAAGTCAACGGCGCGGTCGAGAATATCGGCGCCCGCCGCCTTCAGACGGTGATGGAGCGCGTGCTCGACGAAGTGAGCTTCTCCGCCCCCGACCGATCGGGCGAGACGATCGTGATCGACGCCGCTTTCGTTCAGAAGAATGTCGGCGATCTGGCCAAGAATGCGGACTTGAGCCGGTTCATTCTGTGAGCCGCCGTTCCCCTCTCCGGATCGACAGGGGATAGGGGTGAGAGGGTTCTGCGCCTTGGCGCTGAGGGGAAGTACGTACTCTCAAGGGACAGCTTTTGTCTACGACATCGGTCCCGTCGCCCCTGCCGCTCTCGCTTTGGGAGAGGGTTCATCACACGTCTGTGACTCACGGCCTTGTCACTTTCCGCGATTTCGATCGTAAGGGATAAGGAACGAGCAGGAGAGGACCCGATGATCAGAACCTTAAAATTCGCGGCTTTTCTGGCCGTGGCGTTGTCCGGGTTGGGCGCCTCGGCCGCCCTCGCCCAGCCTGCGCCGGCCTGGGGCCCGCCCGGCGAGACGAGCTGGGGCTGGGACCGCAACGAGTGGGCGAGGCCGCCGAATGAGCGGCCCGGCTTTGAAAATCTGAACGACTGCTCGCCGGGCAGTCACGGCGTTCCGTTCCCGAATGGAAACGGCTTCCGCTGCGTGCCGAACGGGTGGAGCTGACGACCTCGCTGCGCAGCGCCGGCTGACCGGTCGGCGCTGCGTTCTTCCTTGCCTCTCGCGCCGGCCATTGCGATAAGACGGCCCCTTTCGCCGTGCGGACGCAGATATGGCCAAGAAATTTCCCGAACTCGTGTTTTCCGGCGTGCAGCCGACCGGCAGCCTGCATCTCGGCAATTATCTCGGCGCCTTGAAGCGCTTCGTCGAAATGCAGGCGACGCATGATTGCCTCTATTGCGTCGTCGATCTGCACGCCATGACCATGCCGCATGATCCGGCCCAGCTGCGCGAGGCGACCCGGGCGGTGGCCGCCGCTTATCTCGCTTGCGGCATCGATCCCAAGCGCAACATCGTCTTTAACCAGAGCCGCGTCGCGGAGCATGCGGAGCTGACCTGGGTCCTCAATTGCGTCGCGCGCGTCGGCTGGCTGAACCGGATGACCCAGTTCAAGGAGAAGGCGGGCAAGGACCGCGAGAATGCCTCGGCGGGGCTTTACGACTACCCGGTGCTGATGGCGGCCGACATTCTCGTCTACCGCGCCACCCACGTGCCGGTCGGCGAGGACCAAAAGCAGCATCTCGAACTCGCCCGCGACATTGCGCAAAAATTCAACAACGACTTCGCCGCTTCGATCGCCGAGCACGGCCATGGCGACGCTTTCTTTCCGCTGCCTGAGCCGCTGATTCAAGGGCCGGCGACGCGGGTGATGAGCCTGCGCGACGGGACCAAGAAGATGTCGAAATCCGACGCTTCGGAATTCGCCTCGATCGGCCTGACCGACGACGACGACGCGATCGCCCAGAAAATCCGCCGCGCCAAGACCGATCCCGAGCCGCTGCCGAGCGAAGCGGCCGGACTCAAAGGCCGGCCGGAGGCCGACAATCTGGTCGGCATTTTCGCCGCGCTGAACGACGAGACCAAGGACAGCGTGCTGCGCCAATTCGGCGGCGGCCAGTTCTCGACGTTTAAGGCCGCCTTGGCCGACCTGACCGTCGCTAAGCTGGCGCCGATTCGCGCCGAGATTTTGCGGCTGCGGGCCGATTCCGGCGAGATCGATAGAGTGCTGGCGGACGGGGCCGAGCGCGCGCGGGCGATCGCCCGGCCGATCATGGATCAGGCGAAGGACGTGCTGGGGCTGATTCGGTAGAGGCGATCACCCGCCCGGCAGCGACATGTGCCCGATCTGGTAAAGCTGGCCGCCGGCCGCGGCCGGCGGCTCGCGCCACAAGCGGAAGCGCACCTGCGTCCACGTCGTCGGCTCGAAGCCCGCCAAAGCCGCGAGCGCGCCGTTCGCGATCTCCCGCCCGGCCTGCTCGGTTTCGCGCCGCCGCGCCTCGTCGAGCGGCGCATAGGCCGGCGTCGCCAGAATCTCGCGGACTGCGTATTTGGCTTCGCCGATCGCCGGCGAGATTTCGGCGCGCCAGACGATCCAAGTCTTTACGCTCGGCCAGCCGAAGGCCTGCGTCAACGCTTCGAAGCCGGCGCCGGCGAGGAAATTGCTCAGGCCTTCCGGCTCGCTCCACAGATAGAACGGCGCATAGAGATTCTCCGGCCCATCCTCGCCGCGCCGCGCCGAGAGATAGGCCTTGAACGCGAGCTTCGGAAAGTTGTCGGTCGAAGCGCCGCGCTCGGCGATGCGGCGGTCGATGATCGTCATGTCGTAATCGGCCGGCAGAACGAAACTGTATTGCATCGCGATCATGGGTCAGCCTCCATTCGTCTGGACCCCCCAGGCGACGCCGTTCGAGAAAGACCAATCCTCCCGCGTCGTCAGCGACACGATGATCATCACGTCTTCCGGCCTGACGCCGGGGGACTGAGCGAGCAATTCGACCAAGCGGCGGTAAAAGGCCTGCTTCGTCGCCGTCGAGCGCGGCTTGCCGCCGACGATCTCGAACAGGATGAAATCATCCGAGCGCGGTCCGCCGAGGTAATGGCGATCGAAGACGAACTCGCCGTGGTCGAGCTGATTGAACGCCTGGAACCGGTCATTGGCCGGAACGTCGAACGTCTCGGTCAGCGCGCGGTCGAGACTCTCCGAAATCGCGCGCAGATAATCGGGCGACTTGCCTTTATGGAGGGTGATGCGGGTGAAAGGCATGAAAAGCTCCTTTTGAGCGGAAGCGCGACGAACTTGACGGGAAGGAAATAGCGAGCGACAATCGTCCTGAAAATCGAATAGTTTTTGACAAACAGTTCGATAATTCAGGATTATCCCATGGCTCGCGTCACCTTCGATCTCGACGTGCTGCGCACATTCACGACCGGGATCGAGCTTGGCGGCTTCGCCAAAGCCGCCGACCGGCTCGGCCGCTCGACATCGGCGGTCAGCGCTCAACTCAGGAAACTCGAGGAGCAAGCGGGGACGCCGATTTTCCGCAAGGCGGGCCGCGGCTTGGCGCTGACCCTGGCGGGCGAGACGATGCTCGCCTATGCGCGCCGCCTGATCGAACTCAATGACGAAGCCGCCGCCGCCGTGCGCGGCGTCGAGATCGAAGGCTGGGCGCGGCTCGGCCTGCAGGAGGATTTCGGCGAGACGCTGCTGCCGGCGGTTCTCGGCCGCTTCGCCCGCGCCCATCCAAAGGTCAGGATCGAGGCTCGCATCGCCCGTAACGCGGAATTGATCGAGCGGGCGACGTCGGGCCGGCTCGATCTGGCGCTGGCCTGGAGCGACGGCGCGGCGATGTCCCCCTTCACCGAGCGGGTCGCCGAGATTCCAATGCGCTGGATCGGCTCGGCCGACGAAAGCGGCTGGCGGCCGGAACCGGGCGAGCCGCTGCCGCTCGCGGCTTTGACAGCGCCGTGCCTCTTCCGCTCGGCGGCGACGAAGGCGCTCGACCAGGCCGGCATTCCCTGGCGAATCGCATTCGAGAGTCCGAGCCTGGGCGGCCTCTGGGCCGCAACTGCGGCCGGCCTCGGCGTCAGCCTGCGCACCGAAATCGGCTTGCCGGCGAGTCTGAAGCCGCTCGCCGTCGGCGAAGCCGGCCTGCCGCCCACGCCGACGCTCGGGCTCGCGCTGCATCGCGCGGAAGCGTCGCCCGGACCGGCTGTGGCGCGGCTGGCGGAGATCATCTTGGAGGAGCTGCGCGAGGCGATTCCGGCTTCCCGCGAGGCCGCGTGAGGCCCGCTCCCGCGAACCAGAGTACGTACTGCTCGAGGCCAAATCCAGTCGTCTTTTGATGCTTTTATGACATGAACGCCGCGCCCAGCGCCCCCAATTTTCGTCGCTCGCCTTGATTCCGACACGACGATCGACTATCCGGGCGGCCATCGATTTTGGCCGACGACTTGGCCTCGCATCGAAAGGTGCGCGCTGACGACCTCCCTAACATCGATGACCGACAGGCGGGCTGCCCCGCTTAAGTACTATTGGACTAAAGGAAGGCTTCCCATGGCTACGGGAACTGTAAAGTGGTTTAATGCGACGAAGGGCTATGGATTCATTCAGCCCGATGACGGCGGCAAGGACGTTTTTGTCCATATCAGCGCCGTCGAGCGCGCGGGTTTGCGCGACTTGGCCGAGGGCCAGAAGGTCGCCTATGAGGTCGTCGCCGACAAGCGGACCGGCAAGTCGTCGGCGGGCAATTTGCGCGCCGCCTGAGGCGTCGTTTAAGACAATCGCGGCGCCAGGCGCCGCGCCAGCCTAAAATCAAGGCCTCGGCGGCGACGCCGGGGCCTTTGCTACGCAGCGCGGCCGAACGCGCTCGAACTTTGAGGGAGCGATATCGTGGCGGGCGAAACATTTCTCGGTCTGGATATCGGCACATCCTCGATCAAGGCCGTCTTGGTCGACGCGAGCCAGCGCGTCGTCGCGGAAAGCGCGCCGCCTTTGAACGTCTCGCGGCCGCATCCATTGTGGAGCGAGCAGGACCCGCACGATTGGGATCGGGGGGTCGAAGACGCCGTCGCCGCGATCAGGCGAGAAGCGAGCGCCGAGTTTTCAAAACTCGCCGGAATCGGCCTCTCCGGCCAGATGCATGGCGCAGTGCTGCTCGACAAGGACGGTCGCGTGCTCCGGCCGGCGATTTTGTGGAACGACGGACGCTCCTTCGCCGAATGCGCCGAGTTGGAGCGCCGCGTCCCCGATTCGCGGCGGCGGGCCGGCAACATCGCCATGGCCGGGTTCACCGCGCCGAAGCTGATCTGGGTCGCCAAGCACGAGCCTGAAGTCTTCGCCGCGACGGCGCGCGTGCTGTTGCCGAAAGATTACGTCCGGTTCGTATTGAGCGGCGAAGCGGTCTCGGAAATGTCCGACGCCTCGGGCACGCTCTGGCTGAATGTCGCCGAGCGCCGTTGGGACGCCGATCTGCTCGCCGCTTGCGGCTTGAGCGAGAAAGCGATGCCCCGCCTGGTCGAAGGCTCGGAAAGCTCCGCCTATCTTTCGCCGGCGACGGCGAGCCGCTGGGGACTCGCTGGCCGGCGCGTGCCGATCGCCGGCGGCGCCGGCGACAACGCCGCCGCCGCAATCGGCATCGGCGCGGTCGGCGCTGGTCAAGGTCTCGTCTCGTTGGGCACGTCCGGCGTGATTTTCGCGGTCACCGATCGCTTCGTCAGCCTACCCGAGCGGACTTTGCACGCCTTTTGCCACGCGCTGCCCGGGCGATGGCACGCCATGGCGGTGATGTTGTCGGCGGCCTCGGCCTTGAGCTGGATCGCCACGATCCTGAAGCGGCAAGACGACATCGCCGCATTGATCCAGGAGGCGGAGGCGTTCGCGGCGAAACCGGAAAACGTCGCCAACGCGCCGATCTTCTTGCCCTATCTTTCCGGCGAGCGGACGCCGCACAACGATCCCGCCGCGAGCGGCATGTTCGCCGGGTTGCGCGCCGAGCATGGCGCGGAGGCTTTGGTCTTCGCGGTGATGGAAGGCGTCGCCTTCTCCTTCGCCGACGGACTCGACGTGATCGACGCCGCCGGCGCGCGGCCGAAATCGACGCTGATCGTCGGCGGCGGCGCGCGCAGCGCGTTCTGGGCGCAGACCATCGCCGACGTGACCAGCCTGACGATCGATCTGCCGGCCGGCGCGGAAGCCGGCGCCTCGCTCGGCGCGGCCCGCCTCGCGATGCTCGCCGCCGGGGCCGGCGACGAACGGACAATCTGCGCCGCGCCAGAGGCGCAGAAGCGATTCGAGCCGCGCGCCGAACGAGCGTCGCTGCACGCGCCGCGGCTCAGACGGTACGGCGAGCTGTACCGAGCGGAGACAGCGACGCGCCGCGGCTAAATTAGTCCAGCTCGTTCTGTCACGGCAGGCGAAGGCGCGCCACAGAGCATTGCTGCGTCGCTGCGCCCGCCGTCGTCGGCGCCTTTCTACCTCAGTTCGTATAACGGCACCGGTTCGCTGATTCCGCGCAGCGGATTCGACTGCCTTTCTTTCGCGGCTATGCCGGCCTCGGCCAAGAGGCGCGACACTTCCGCCGAATCGACGATCGGCTTGGTGACCAGGATCGCGCTCGGATCGGCAAGGCCTTGGACGCGGGCGGCGACGTTGACCGTCTGGCCGAAATAATCCTGCCGCTCGTCGAGCACGACCGCCAGGCAGGGCCCGGCATGCAAGCCGATATTGAGCGCAAGGTCGTCGCTGCCGCGCGCTTGATTGATCTCGCGCATGGCGCCGCGCATCTTCATCGCCGCGCGGACTGCCCGATCCGGCGCTGGAAAGGTCGCCATGACCGCATCGCCGATCGTTTTGACCACCGCGCCGCCCTCGGCGGCGACCGAAGTCAGCAGCGCGCTGAAATGATCGCGCACCAAGTCGAAGGCGGCGAGGTCGCCGATGCGGTCGTAAAGCGCCGTCGAGCCTCGGAGATCTGTGAACAGGAACGTCAAATTGGTGATCTTGAAGCGCTGCTCCTTTTCGAGCGTGCCGGTGCGATAGAGGTCGCGGAAGGTCTGGTTGCTCAACAGCCGCGTCGCGGTGAGGAACGGCCGTCGCTTGCCCAGATTGTGCATCGCCTCGCCGGCGACCCAAAGGCCGGGAATCGCGCGCCGCGCCGACCGGTTCTCCAAGGAGATCCGCGCCGGGCCGGGCTGCAGCGCCAGCGTGCCGGCATGCACATGGAAATCGCTGAACACCAGCTGGACATTGCGCCGCTCATGCGCCGCTTCGCCCGAAACTTCGAGAAACAGCGTCGTATGCGTCACCGGGTCGAAGACGATGATCGAGCCTTGCGGCAGGCTCAGCGACATCGCCGCCTTTTCGCCGGGACCGAGTTCGATCACGTCGAGCGTCGTGTCCGCGAGCGCCGCATCGATATTCTCCGGCAAGTCGGCGCCGGAGCCGAAGAAGACTTGGCGCATATATTCGGCGAAGGGCAGCGATTCGGGATCATGCGCCGCAATGCGGCGAATGCGCGAGTTGACGGTGAACGTCACTTCGACCAACTCGTCGAGGGTCGGCTCGTTCCGCATCGCGCAAAAAGCGCAAAAGTATTCGCTTCGATTGATCGTCTTGAGGCCGCCGCCGGCCTCCAACACGCCGCCGCAACTGCGACAGAGGACGTTCCAGGAAAGGTCGAAAAGGCCGAGCCGCGCGGCGTGGATGAGCGTCGAGACGACCGCCTCTTCGCCATGACCGCGCTCGGCGGCGAGGACAAGCGGATTGATCCGGTTCAGCGCCCGGTCTTCGCCGGTCTCGACCAGGCTTTTCAACGAAGCGGCGACGGCCGGGTCCGCCGCCTGCCCCAACAGGGTCCAAAGAGTGCTGACTTCACCCATGGGGCGCTCCCTTAGCGACGCGGCCTGACGTGAGCGGAAAGCGAGGCGGAAAAATAGGAAGCCGCAATGCAAGATTCAATAGCGCTTCCCCTCTCGACAGCAGGAAGGCGTTTGCAATTCAGTCGACGTACTCAGGACTGGTTGCGAAAAGAGGCCCTCTCGATGAAGTACCTGTCGCCTTCCTTCAGTCCTGGACCTATCGCAGCTCATATACCGGCACAGGCTCGCTGACGCCTCGCAGCGCATAGGCCTGCCTCTCCTTCGCGGCCACGCCCTGTTCGGCCAGGAACCGGGCGACCTCGGCCGATTCGACGATCGGCTTGGTGACGAGAATCGCGCTCGGATCGGCGAGGCCTTGAACGCGGGCGGCGACATTGACCGTCTGGCCGAAATAGTCCTGGCGCTCATCGAGCATGACGGCGAGGCACGGCCCTTCATGCAATCCGATATTGAGCGCCAAATCCTCGCTGCCGCGCGCTTCGTTGATCTTGCGCATCGCTTCGCGCATTTTCATCGCCGCGCGAATGGCGCGGTCGGGCGTCGGGAACGTCGCCATCACCGCGTCGCCGATCGTCTTGACCACCGCGCCGCCTTCGGCGGCGACGGTCGTCAGCAAAGCGCTGAAATGGTCGCGGACCAGGTCGAAAGCGGCGAGGTCGCCGACGCGATCATAGAGCGCGGTCGAGCCGCGCAAGTCGGTGAAGAGGATCGTCAGGCTGGTGATCTTGAACCGCTGATCTTTGTCGAGCGTGCCGGTTCGGTAGAGATCGCGGAAGGTCTGATTGCTCAACAGCCGCGTCGCCGTGAGGAACGGCCGCCTTTTGCCTAAAATGCGATGCAGGGCGTCGCCGGCGATCCATAGGCCGGGCAGCGTGCGTTTCGCCGATTTGTTTTCGAACGAAAAGCGAGCTGGCCCGGGCTGCAGGGTCAGCTTGCCGGCATTGGCGTGGAAATCGCTGAAGACCAGCGATACGTTGCGACGCTCATGGGTCGGCTCGCCCTTGATTTCGAGGAACAGCGTCGTGTGGGTGACCGGATCGAAGGCGATGATGAAGGATTCCGGCAAGCTCAGCGACATCGCCGCCTTCTCGCCGGGCGCAAGCTCCATCGTGTCGAGCGCAATCTCGTTCATCGTCGCGCCGATGTCCTCCGGCAAGTCGACGCCGGAGCCCCAGAAGACTTGCCGCATATATTCCGCCAGCGGCAGCGCCTCCGGGTCGTGGGCGGCGATATGGCGCGTGCGCGGATTGACCGTGAACGTCACTTCGACGAGTTCGTCGAGCGTCGGCTCGTAAGCGCCCGCGCAGAGCGAGCAAAAATAATCGTGGTGCGCGATCGTCTTGAGCGCGCCGCCGGCTTCGAGCACGCCGCCGCAGCCAGGACAGAGCACATTCCAGGAGAGGTCGAACAGGCCGAGCCGGGCGGCGTGGACCAAGGTCGTGATCGTCTCTTCCTCGCCATGGCCGCGCGCCGCGGCGAAGGCGAGCGCATTGATGCGATTGAGCGCGCGATCCTCGCCGGTCTCGACCAGGCTCTTCAGCGAAGCGGCGACGGCGGGGTCCGCCGATTGTCCCAGCAGAGCCCAAAGGGTGTCGGTTTCAGCCATGAAAGCCCCCTATGAGAGGGCCGCTCCGCGTCGAGCGGCAGCCGCCTCGGGCGCGGCTTACAGACGACCAAAATAGGTTTGCGACAGCGCCCTTTCAACCGGCGCGAAGGCGCAGCCGTCGAATCTTTCACGCCGGCCGCGGCGCTGCTGACAGAAACTGTCACCAGGCGGCGTTAGGCAAGGGTCATCCGCGCCGCGGCGGCGGGCCATGAGACGAGCTGGGCGCAAGGCCGTCGCGGCGCCGTGCGATTGCGGTCGGCGGCGAGCCGCCGTGCGAACGTTGTCGCCGCTACGGCGTCGGAACGGCGGCGAGGACGCCTCTCGCGGCTTAAGTACGTACTTATGCGCCGACCAGTGACGCGGGACGACCGGTCGCCGCCAATCTCCGCCACGCCCTATTTGGGACTCGGCGGCCCCGAAGCCGGCAAGAGCCGCTGGTTCGCCTTGAGAAAAGGCTTCAATTCCGCGTAAGGTACGACGATCGGGTTCGGCGAGCCGTCGTCGCCGAGGCAGACATTTTCGACCGCGCGGGGAAAATCGACGATGCGGAATGCAAGGCCCTTCGCAGTTGGATAGATGCGCTTGGCGATGGCCGCGCCGTCCTGATCGAGCCGCTCCAAAATGATTTGTCCGCATCCGGCTTCATCGTCAGGCTTGGCTGCGGCCTGCGCCTTGATCGCGGCGCGCAGCAATCCCATCCAAAGCGCGTCGAAGGCGGCCTGTTTCTTCGGATCGGCGAAATCGAAGGCGCGGCCGAGACGGCTCGGGTCGAGATCGCCCTTGGCGTCGTTAAATCCGGTGAGTTGCGCGCCGTCGCCGAGATCGAACGCGAAATCGTCGACTTCGAGATTGGGATGGGCCCCGCCGCAATAGGTTTCGCGCGTCTCCTCCAGCGTCAGCAGCCGGTCGGTCGCATAGATCGGCCTGGCGGTCGGCTCGCCGCGCTCGGCGTCCACAGCCGCCGCCTGCTCCTCTTTTTTCAACGCCTCGGCGCCGCCGCGCGCCGCGTTGGCGCGGCGACCCTGAAGACACCAGCGATCGTTCAGCACGAATTCGCGTTGCAAGCGGTCGAGCGCGGCGTTGACGCGATCCAGCCGAATATCCGGCGGCGCGCCGACCAGACGCGGAAGAGCGTCGCCGAACTGCGGATCGCGCAGGACCCGGTAGGCGAGCGGTCCGATCGAGGCTTCTTGGCCGCCCGAGACAAGGGCTGGCGCGGCGGCGAGCCAACGCCGGATGTAATCGCCTGGCTGATCGGGATAGATGTCGTTGGCGGCGGTTTCGTCGGCTGTGGACACTCTTGTCAGCGCGACGGCCTGACTGCGCCCGCCCTTGGCGTCCTTCCAGACGCCTTTCAGAACGCCATTGTCGAATGTCGCAGACCAGCGGCCGCTGACGAGATCGGGATGCTCCTTCACCTCGTCGTCGCCGATATTCGGGGCGAGCGTTTCGACGAAACGGAGGCGAGCGCCCGCCTGCATGACGATCAGCCCGAGGTCGTTGGCCTGTCCGGCGTAGAAATAGCGCGAGCCGCTCGGCCCGAGAGCCGCCACGACATGCGCCTTGCCGATGACGCCCTCATAGACGCCTTGCCAGGCCGGCGCTTCCGCAGCAGCCGCCGCCGTCGCGGCGGCGACGAGCGCGATCAGCGCCCCCATGAAGCGCGGCTTGATCATGGCGGCCCCTTCCGCCTCCGCCTTCTCGCCGCCCTAGCCCTGCCCGCCGCGGCCCAGCAAGGCCGCTATAGCGGCCTCGGCGTCCTTGCTGTCCCAAGCGGCCGGCCCCGCCATCACGCCGATCTCGCAGCCCTCCTTGTCGATCAGAACGCTGGTCGGCAGGCCGAGCGCCTTGCCGGCGACTTTCAACGCCTCGAACGAGTCGGCGCTCGGATCGGCGTAGAGGTTGAGATTCTTGACGCCGGCCTCGGCGAAAAAGGCCTTGGGCTTATCGAGCCGAACCGTATCGATATTGACCGCGACGACCTGGAAGTCGGACCCGCCGAATTTCGCCTGGAGGCGATCGAGCGCCGGCATTTCCGACCGGCACGGCGCGCACCACGTGGCCCAGAGGTTCAACACAACGTTGCGGCCGCGGAAATCGGCGAGGGTCAGCTTCTTGCCGTCGGGACCGTTGAACGAGACGGCCGTCGCCGGCTTTGGCCGCCTGTCGATGCTGAGCGCTGCGATCTCGCCATGGGCGAGCGGCGCGAGCCGCGCGGCGACGGCGCCGGCGCTCGGGCAAAGCGCCGCCTCGTCCTTGCCGGAGGGGCCCTTCCCGTATAGGACGGCGAGCCCCGCCGCGGCCGCAATGGCGAAAGCGGCGAGCCCGATCAGCGGCGCCTTGCGCCAAATTCCCGCCTGTTCAGCTGCCATTCGTTTTTCCCGAGGCGTCGATGAGCAACAAGATGTGGGGCGGCCGTTTCGCCGGCGGACCCGCAAAGATCATGGAGGAGATCAACGCGTCGATCGATTTCGACCGCAAGCTCGCCGCCCAGGACATTGCCGGCTCCAAAGCGCATGTCGCCATGCTCGCCGCAACCGGAATTGTCGCCGAGCCCGACGCCGCCGCCATCGAGAAGGGTCTAGACGAGGTCGGCGCCGAAATCGAGACCGGCGGCTTCGCCTTTTCGCGCGCGCTCGAGGACATTCATATGAACATCGAGGCCCGGCTCGCCGAACTGGTCGGCCCGGCGGCGGGCCGCCTCCATACCGCGCGCTCGCGCAACGATCAGGTCGCGCTCGATCTGAAGCTCTGGGTGCGCGACGCGCTCGACATGCTCGATCAACAGATCGCCGGTTTGCAGCAGGCTTTGGCCGAACGGGCGCTCGAACACGCCGGCTCGGTCATGCCGGGCTTCACTCATCTGCAATCGGCGCAACCGGTGACGTTCGGCCATCATCTGCTGGCTTATGTCGAGATGCTGGCGCGCGATCGCGGCCGTGTCGCCGACGCGCGCAAACGTCTCAACGAATGCCCGCTCGGCGCCGCCGCGCTCGCCGGCACGTCGTTCCCGATCGACCGCGAGATGACGGCCAAGGCGCTCGGCTTCGACCGGCCGACCGCCAATTCGCTCGACAGCGTCGCCGATCGCGACTTCGCGCTCGAAGCCTTGGCCGCCGCCGCGATCTGCGCGACCCATCTGTCGCGCTTCGCCGAGGAGATCGTACTTTGGACGACGCCGCAATTCGGCTTCGTCAAACTGTCCGACGCGTTCTCGACCGGCTCTTCGATCATGCCGCAGAAACGCAATCCCGACGCAGCCGAACTTGCCCGCGGCAAGACCGGGCGGATTTTCGGCGCGCTGATCGGCCTGCTGACCGTGATGAAAGGGCTGCCGCTCGCCTACGCCAAGGACATGCAGGAGGACAAAGAAGGCGTCTTCGACGCGTTGCAAACTTTGTCGCTCGTTGTTGCGGCGATGACCGGCATGACGCGCGACATGGCGCCGGACGCCAAGCGCATGAAGGCGGCGGCGGGGGCGGGCTACGCCACGGCGACGGATCTCGCAGATTGGCTGGTGCGGCGGCTGAACGTCCCGTTCCGCGAGGCCCATCACATCACAGGGCGGATCGTCGCAGCGGCCGCGGCGCGGGGCTGCTCGTTGGAGAAGCTGCCGCTCGCCGAGATGCAGGCGGTGGAGCCGCGCATCGACCAGGAAGTTTTCTCCGTGCTCGGCGCGGACCGCTCGGTCCGGAGCCGCACGAGCTATGGCGGCGCCGCCCCGGCCAATGTTCGCCGCCAAGCGCGGCTGTGGCTCAAGCGGCTGGGCGTCACACGAAGGTGAAAAGGCGGCCTCGCAACCAAACCTGAACGAATATTCACGGGTTGCGGCGCTTTCGACCCGCTTTTCTGAACGAATATTAATGTCGCGGCGCTACAGGCTTTGATAGAAGGGTCTTGAACGAACGGCGACCCGCCATATCTGAAGGTCCAAGAAGAATCCTCCCTTCAGGCGCCGGACATTTTGAACATTTCCCGCTTGAAGGCGTTTCGAACGGCGAGACAAGCGGATGCTTTCGGCGTTCGTATCGGGCAGCCCGAAAAGGGCTTCGCGGAGAGACGGAGGTTTGACATGCGCGCTTCTTTGAAGAAGGCCGTCGCGGTCTCGCTGACGGCTCTGAGTTTGGGCCTTGGAACGATTGCGGCGTCTTCGCCTGCTTCGGCCGCTATGTGGCACGGCGGCGGATGGCATGGAGGCTGGCACGGCGGTTGGCATGGCGGATGGCGTCACGGCGGCTGGGGCTGGGCCCCGTTCGCGTTCGGCGCTCTGGCCGGCGCTGCGCTCGCCGCGCCGTTCTACTACGGCGGCTATTATGGCGCCTGCGTGACTTACCAGCCGATGTATGATGCGTGGGGCAACTACATCGGTCAGCAGGCTGTGAATGTGTGCTGATAGCACGACGAGTTCGCCGGCTACCCCAAGCCGGCGCTCGGAACGCTGCGCCCCTCAGCGTTCCCCGTTCCTGGCCCCGCTTCGGCGGGGCCTTTTTTTGCGCAGGCGCCCGGGCTCACGAAGTCGTGACGAACGTCCGGGGCGACCCCAGCGTCCGTAAAGCGCGAAGCGTCCCGTAACCGAAGGTCGTGATCCGCTCGCGGCGCCGCCGCGAACCATCCCGATCCTGGAGTTGAACCTATGCGCGCCACTTTCAAGAAGACCATCGCCGCTTCGCTTGCGGCGGTCACCTTAGCTGCGGCCGTCAGCGCGACCCCGGCTTCCGCCGGCGGCTGGCATGGCGGTTGGCGCCATCACGGCGGCTATTGGGGCCCGGCCGTTGGCCTCGGCCTTTTCGGCCTCGCCGTCGGCGCCATGGCCGCCTCGGCCGCCGCGCAGAATGAGTGCGTTCGCTATCAGCCGGTCTACGACGCTTACGGCAATTACGCCGGCCGGCAGGCCGTCAACGTCTGCTGATTTCGGTTCGCCGGTCGCCCTGACCGGCGCGTCGGAACGCTGCGCCCCTCAGCGTTCCGGTCCTGGCCCCGCCTTTCGCGGGGCCTTTTTTCGTCAGGCCAGCCGGCGAAGGCGGAGCGCCGAATTTGGCGTTCACCGCCCTCAAGACGCCTTTCTTCCGCCGCAGACTTATCTCTCGGCGGCGGCGCGACCGACACTCCCATTCCGGGCGTGAGGACGAGCGATCTTTGGATTCGCTCAAACCTGGAGACGAGCGATGCGTATCGCAAAGAAATGGATCCGGAGCGCCGCCGCGGCGGCTTTATTCGGCCTAGCGGCGACGGCGAACGGGGTCGCCCCGGCCTTGGCGGCTTCGGCGACCTTCGTCCATGGCGGCGGCGCGGGCGGCGGCAATGTTGGCGGGATGAGCGGCGGCCAGCCCGGCGGGGCGAGCGGCGTTCAGAGCGGCGGGCTAGGCGGCGGTCAGATCCCCGTCAATGGCGGCGCAGCCCACAGGCATCCCGGCGGCTCCGCCGGGGCGAACGCGGCCGCGATGTTGGGAGAGGGAGGCTTCGGCGGGCGCGACAGCGACGGCCATGGGCGTCACCATCGCCATCACCACCGGCATTTCGTCTTCGGCGGGCCCGCTTTGTTCGACAACGAGTACGACGAGTACAGCTCTTGCCGGCCCTATTGGAACGGCTACGCCTATGTCTACCCGCCGGGCTACCCTGACAATTGCCCAGCGCCTTACGACTCCACTTATTAAGCCTTCCCCGCTCCGGCCAGGCGCAGCGCCTCGCCCGCGCAGCTTTGCGCGGCGGATTGCGAAATAGGCTTTTCATTCCCGGGGGTCGGAACTCGTCGCAAAACGCGACCGTTCCTAATTATTGCACGCGCCGGAGCTCGCTGCGAGCGGCGGCGCAGTTTGCGGAGAATGACGATGCTTAGGTCAGTCAAGAACACGGCTCTCGCAGTCGTTTCGGCGCTCGCCTTGGGAGCTGCGGCCGTCCCGGCTTCGGCGGCCTTCATCCATGGCGGCGGAGGCGGAGGCGGAGGATTTCACGGCGGCGGCATGAGCGGCGGATTCCATGGCGGCTTCGCCGGCGGCGGATTCCATGGCGCCGGCATGGCCGGCGCCTTCCACGGCCCGGGAGCGTTCCGGGGCGGTGTCGGCGGCTTTCACGGCGCCGCGCTTGCGGGCGGGGGCGCTTATGGCGGCCGTGTTGCGACGGGACCGACCTGGAATCACGGCTGGCGCGGCGCGGGTTGGCGCGGCGCCTGGAACGGCGGCTGGGATCGGGACTGGCGTTGGCGCCATCATCATCGCTGGGGATGGGGATGGGGCGCTCCGCTCCTCGGCGCCGCCTGGGGCTGGGGCTGGGGTTGGGACTACCCCTACTATGCCGCCGATTACTGCGCGCCCTATTGGAACGGCTTCGCCTATGTCTATCCCGACGCAGCAGTCTGCGGCGGCGCTGTGGTGAGCACGCCATTGGTCAGCTTCGGCATCTATTGAGCGACGCCCTTGAGCGACGAGGCCGACTCGCTGCGTTCGACGCGGCGGGTCGGGTTGCCGGCAACACCTGTAGCTCACTTCTCACAAAGGGAGGCGCGAGAAGCGACGGAGGCCCAGCAGAGCTTTACCTCTGACGCTCTCTCACTTGCCTCTCAGCTTGCGTAAGTGCGTCACCAGGCCGGCCGTCGACGCGTCGAGGTTGGAAATGTCGGCTTTCGCGTCGGAAACGATCGGCGCGAGACGCGACGCTAATTCCTTGCCGAGCTCGACGCCCCACTGGTCGAACGGATTGATGTCCCAAACCGCCGCTTCGACGAAGACCTTATGCTCGTAAAGCGCAATCAGGCGGCCGAGCGTACGCGGGGTCAGCTTATCGTAAAGGAACGTGCTCGACGGCCGGCTGCCGGAAAAGGTCTTGTGCGGAGCGAGCCGCGCCGCCTCCTCGACTGAAAGGCCGAGGCCGCGATTGATCGCATCGGCCTCCGCCGTCGACCGCCCGCGCATCAACGCCTCGCCCTGGGCGAAGCAATTGGCGATGAGCAGGTCGTGATGACGCCCGTCGGCGTTGGTCGGCTGCGCAGCGATCAGGAAATCCGTCGGCACGATCTCGACGCCTTGATGGATCAATTGGAAGAAGGCGTGCTGGCCATTGGTGCCCGGCTCTCCCCAGACGACCGGACCGGTTGCGTCAGTGGCGGGCGCGCCGTTCAGGCGAACGCTCTTGCCGTTGCTCTCCATCTGGAGCTGCTGCAGATAGGCGGGAAAGCGCGACAAGCGCTGATCGTAGGGGATCACCGCCTGGCTGGCGTGGCCGAGAACATTGCGGTTCCAGACGCTGATCAGCCCCATCAGCATCGGAATGTTCTCGGCGATCGGCGCAGAGCAGAAATGCTGATCGACGTCGTGGCCGCCGGCGAGGAACGCCTCGAAATGTTGCGGACCGATCGCGATCACCAGCGGCAGGCCGATGCTCGACCAGACCGAGTAACGGCCGCCGACCCAATCCCAGAAGCCGAAGACGCGGTCCGCCTCGATGCCGAATTCCGCCACTTTGTCGAGCCGGGTCGAAACCGCGGCGAAATGGTCGCCGACCGCCGCTTCGCCAAGCGCGCCGGCGATCCAGCTCCGCGCGCTTTTGGCGTTGGTCATCGTCTCCAGCGTGGTGAAAGTCTTGGACGAAACGATGAACAGCGTGCGCGACGGATCAAGCCCGCGCAGCGTATCGCCCAAATCGGCGCCGTCGACGTTGGAGACGAAATGGCTACGCAGATTCGGCGCTGCGTAGGGCGCGAGCGCTTTCGTCGCCATAGCCGGGCCAAGATCCGAGCCGCCGATGCCGATATTGACGATGTCGGTCATCGGCTGACCGAGCGCGCCGCGCAAGCGGCCCTCGCGCACGTCTTCGGCGAAGGCCTCGACTTTGGCGCGCTCGGCGATCACGTCCGGCATGATGTCGCGGCCGTCGACGAAGACAGGGTCGCCGGAAAGGTTCCGCAAGGCGGTGTGCAGCGCGGCGCGGCGCTCGGTCGGGTTGACAATGTCGCCGCGGAACATCGCGTCGCGCTTTTCCTCAACATTGCAGGCCGTGGCGAGCGCGACGAGCTCGGCCAAGGCGGCCTTGTTCAGCCGCTGCTTCGAATAGTCGAAGAGCAGGTCGTCGAGCTCGACATGCATGCTGTCGAAACGATCGGGATCGGCCCCGAATTCGTCAGCGACGCTCCGTCCCAGGACTTGCCGGCTCAGCGCTTCGAGCGCCGCTTTGCGCGCCGGATCGATCATTTGAAGGCCTCCGTCGTGGACACGACGCTGAATACTAGCAGCAAAAAGGGCCGGATTTGAGCCGGTCTGCCCAGAGGGCGAAAACCGCTTCCGCTTTGCGACGGACCGCTCTAAGGCTTCGCCCGCCGATCCGGGTTTGCAACTATGCCGCCTCTATTGCAACTGCGAGACATTCGCCTGAGTTTCGGCGCGACGCCCCTCTTGCAGGGCGCCGAGCTCAGCGTCGCGCCCGGCGAGCGGATCGCGCTGGTCGGCCGCAACGGCTCCGGCAAGTCGACGCTGCTCAAGATCGCGGCGGGAGCGATCGAGGCCGATTCCGGCGAACGCTTCGTCCAGCCGAGCGCGGCTTTGCGCTACCTGCCGCAGGAGCCGGATCTCAAAGGCTTCGCCTCGGCTCTCGACTACGTCCTCTCGGGCTTGGGCGAAAGCGATGATCCCCGCCGGGCGCGCGCTTTGCTTGGCGCGCTCGGCGTCGCGGCGGACGCCGAGCCTGCGACCATGTCGGGCGGCCAGGCGCGCCGCGCCGCCTTGGCGCGTGTCCTCGCGCCGTCGCCCGACATCTTGCTGCTCGACGAGCCGACCAATCATCTCGATATCGAGGCGATCGAATGGCTCGAGAGCGAATTGAAATCGCAGCGCGCGGCGCTGGTCGTGATCAGCCACGACAAGCGGCTCCTCGCTGATCTCACCGCGGCGACCGTGTGGCTCGATCGCGGCGCGACGCGGCGCCTGGATCGCGGCTTCGCCGGGTTCGAAGCCTGGCGCGACAAGCTGCTCGAAGAAGAGGAAACCGAGCGGCGCAAGCTCGACCGCCGCATCGCCGCCGAGGAGGATTGGCTGCGCTACGGCGTCACCGCGCGGCGCAAGCGCAATCAGCGCCGCGTCGGCGAATTAAGGGCCTTGCGGACCGAGCGGCGCGAAGCCCGGCGAGCCGCAGGCGACGTTAAGATGACCGCCTCCGATGCGCCGCTCTCCGGCAAGCTCGCGATCGAAGCCGATCGCTTGAGCAAGGCCTATGGCGACAAGCCGATCGTCAATGATTTCTCGATCCGCGTCCTACGCGGCGACCGCCTCGGCATTGTCGGCCCCAACGGCGCCGGCAAGACGACGTTGGTCAATCTGCTGACCGGCGCGCTCGCGCCCGATTCGGGGACGTTGCGATTCGGCGCCAATCTCGTCATGGCGAGCCTCGACCAGCGCCGCGCCAGCCTCGATCCGGCGATGACCCTTTCCGACGCTTTGACCGGCGGCGGCAGCGATTACGTATCGGTCAATGGCGAGCGCAAGCACGTGGTCGGCTATATGAAAGATTTCCTCTTCGCGGCCGAGCAGGCGCGCACGCCGATCGGCCGCCTCTCCGGCGGCGAGCGCGGCCGCCTGATGTTGGCGCGCGCGCTGGCGCAGCCGTCGAACCTGCTCGCCCTCGACGAGCCGACCAACGATCTCGATATGGAGACGCTCGATCTGCTGCAGGAATTGCTCGGCGATTATTCGGGCACGATCCTGCTCGTCAGCCACGATCGCGATTTTCTCGATCGGGTCGCGACATCGGTCGTCGTCAACGAAGGCGGCGGCCGCTGGGTCGAATATGCCGGCGGCTATTCGGACATGCTGGCCCAGCGCGGCGCTCGGCCTTCGGCCGCGTCAGAGCGGCCTGCGGCCAAGGCGGCGAAATCCGAGCCGCAGCCGTCGAAAGCGGCCGCCAAGCGCCGGCTGTCGTTCAAAGAGAAGCACGCTCTGGAGACGCTGCCAGCGCGAATCGACGCCTTACGCGCGGAGCTCGCAAAGCTCAATGCGAGACTCTCCGATCCCGAGCTTCACGAACGCGACGCCGCAGGCTTCGCGCGCGCTTCGTCGCGTTATGCGGAGGTCGCGGACGAATTGACGGCCGCGGAAGACGAGTGGCTAAATCTCGAGATTCTACGGGAGGAGATCGAAGGGTGAGCGGGAGCAAGCGCGCGCCTGTTCGACTCCTCAGTGTCATTCCCGCGCACTCAGGGAATCTAGACGGCCTCAGCCTCAGAACTTGCTCCGTCTGGATTCCCGCTTTCGCGGGAATGACATAGCGACGGCATTAAGAAGGGGAGGGAAATGCGGCAAGCTTGGCGATGGTACGGTCCGCACGACAATGTCTCGCTGGACGACGTGCGCCAGGCCGGGGCGACGGAGATCGTCAGCGCGTTGCACGCGATTCCGCCGGGCGGCGAATGGACCAGGGAGGCCGTCGCGGCGCGTAAGCGAATCATCGAGGAAGGTCCCGCCGGCCGGACGCCATTGAAATGGACCATCGTCGAGAGCATTCCGGTTGCCGACGAGGTCAAGCGCTTTGGCAAGCAGGCGAAAGCTGCGATCGACGTCTGGACCGCCAGCATGGAGGCGGTCGCCGCCAATGGGATCAAGACGATCTGCTACAATTTCATGCCGGTCCTGGATTGGACGCGGACCGATCTCGACTGGCCGCTGCCGAACGGCGCCAAGGCGCTCCGTTTCGACGAGGCGCGGCTGGCGACGTACGACATCCATATCCTGAAGCGGCCCGGCGCGGACCAAGACTATCCGCCCGAAGTGCGCGAGCGCGCGCGAAAGATTTTCGAAGGGCTAGGGCAAACCGAAGCCGATCGGCTCGTCGCCAATATCGGCGCCGGACTGCCGGGAACGACCAGCGAGCCGGTCGACGCGGCGGGCATGCGCGAGAAGCTGGCGCAATACGGCAAGATCGACGCGGCGCAATTGCGGCGGAACCTGATCGAGTTTCTGGAGCGCATCGCGCCGGCGGCCGAATCGCTTGGCGTGCGGCTGACGCTGCATCCGGACGATCCGCCGCGGCCTCTGCTCGGCCTGCCGCGCGTCGCTTCCAAGGCGGAGGACTACCAAGCCCTATTCGACGCCGTCCCGAATCCGGCGAACGGCATGTGCTTCTGCACCGGCTCGCTGGGCGCGTCGGCGGCGAACGATCTGCCGGCGATCGCCCGGCGCTTCGCAGCGCGCATCTATTTCGCCCATCTGCGCGCGGTGAAGCGCGAGCCTGACGGCTCGTTCTACGAAGCCGATCATCTCGACGGCGATTGCGACATGATCGCGGTCTTGCGCGAGCTGCTGGCGGAGGATCGTCGGCGCGATAGCGAATGGAAGATCCCCTTCCGGCCCGATCATGGCCACGTCATGCTCGATGATTTGAGGAAGAAGACCAATCCCGGTTATTCCGCTATCGGGCGTTTGAAAGGGCTCGCCGAGTTGCGCGGGGCGATCCGGGCGCTGGAGAGCGCGGCGTAAGAAGAAAAATCAGCGCGTTGTCGCCCAGAGCGTAAACACCGACAGAGCCACTAGGAACGCCGCCGCCCATGCGGCGAATTTCAGCATATCTTTGAGGCTAGCCGGCATAGCGGTTCGTCGCTATCCCCTCATCGTCGTCAGCCGCTGCAACTGCTTCAGCAGCGCGCCCCGGTCGCGCTCGTCGCCGATCAGCGCGGCGATGCGCGCCTCATGGGCGGCGCGCACCTGATGCAGCTCGGCGAGTTCGGCCTGGCCGGCCTTGGTCAGGAACAGGGCGTTGGCGCGGCGGTCGCCGGCCACCGGCTTGCGCACGACCAATTTCCGCCGCTCGAATTCGTCGATCAGCTTCACGAAATTCGAGCGCTTGATGCCGAGGGATTGCGCGATGGCGGCCTGCGACGAGCCGGGATTGCTCTCGATGGCGGTGAGCACGCCATATTGCGTCGGCCGGATGTCGTAAGGCGCGAAGGAGCGGATAAAATCGTCGAACACGGCGATCTGGGCGCGACGCAATTGATAGCCGACGAGGTCGGTCAGTTTCGAAAGATCGATTTCCTGGCCGTCCGCGGCGCGGGGAGCCGCCTCTTCCTCCAGAATCGCTTCGCCTTTCAATTCTCGCGCTCCGTCCGCCGCGAATATAGTTATGCTCTATCGCAATTCGGATGTGGAGCAAAGGTCGCTGGACGAAACACCGCAGCCGCCGGGGCTTATTTCGGGTCGAATTTCGCGCCATATTGGCGATAGAGCCCATTCTTTGGAGCCCTTGGCGTGACCGCGTCCGAGCCGTCGTCTTCCTTCTCCGCCGTCGCCCGCCGGCGAGTCTGGGTCGTGATCCTCGCCGCCGCCCTGGTCCTCGCCGCGAGCCTCGCCTATGTCCTGAGTTCGGTGCGCGCCGGCTCTTCCGGCTCGTCGTTGATCGGCGGCCCGTTCAAGCTCCTGGCCGGCGACGGCCAGACCGTCACCGATCAAGACCTGAAGGGCGAACCGTTCCTGGTCTTTTTCGGCTATACGCATTGTCCGGACGTGTGCCCGGCGACCTTAGCCGAAATTTCCGACGTTCTATCGAAAATGCCGGGCAAGCCGGTCAAGGCTCTGTTCATCTCCATCGATCCGGAGCGCGACACGCCGGCGGTGATGAAGGACTATGTCTCCAATTTCGATCACCGAATCATCGGCCTCACCGGCGATCGCGCGGCGATCGATCAGGTCGAAAAAGCTTATCGCGTCTATGCCCGAAAAGCGCCGCAAGCCGGCGGCGATTACACGATGGACCACAGCGCGATCGTCTATCTGATGGATGCGCAGGGGCGGTTCGTCGAGGCGTTCAATCTCGATCGCAAGCCGGAAGACTCGGCCAAGGAGCTGGAGAAGTATCTCTGAGATGAGGTCGCTCGATTGCGCCGGTCGACGCCCGTTACGGCCCCAGCCGCTCCGCCTTCGCGCGAAACGCCGTATCGATGCTCACCGCGCCGCCGACCGCACGCGACACGCAGGCGCAAAGCCGGGCGCCCTGCGCGCGCTCGGCGTCGGAGAAGAAAACGTCGCGATGATCGAGCGTTCCCTCGCAGGCCAGCACGTCGACGGCGCATAGGCCGCATTCGCCGCGCTCGCAATCGGACATGATGTCGACGCCCGCCTTGGCGAGCGCCGCCAGCATCGTCTCGTGTTCGGATACTCTGACTTCTTTGCCGAGACGCGGGATTCTCACCGTGAACGCCTCGGGCGGGTAGCCCCCGCCGCTGGCGAAAGTCTCGAATCGGAAATCGGACAGGGCGCGGCCGGTCTCGCGCCACGCGCGCCGCCCCGCCTCCAGCATGCGCATCGGGCCGCAGAAATAGAGCTGGCCGTCGGCCGCGAGCCGGACGATTTCGGCGCGGAGGTCGAGCGGCGCGCCTTCGCGAGAGTAGAAAGGCTGATAATTCGTCGCATGGGCGGCGGCGAGTTCGCCGGTCAAGGCCGCCTCGGCCCGGCTGCGCGCGACGTGAATGAAACGATAGGCCTTGCCGGCTCGCCTAAGCGCCCGCGCCATCGAGACGAGCGGCGTCACGCCGATCCCCCCGGCGAGCAGCAGATAGTCGCTGCGGTCGAATTCGAGCATGAAATTGTTATGCGGCTCCGAGACGGTCAGCCGAGCGCCCGGTTCGAGGCGAAACATCGCCGCCGAGCCGCCGCGGCCGTCCGAGCAGAGCTTGACGGCGATTCGGTAGTTCGCCGCGTCGGCGTCGACGATCGAGTATGAGCGCGTCTGCGGGGCGCCATCGACGATCAGGACGACGTTGAGATGCGCGCCAGGCTCAGCCGAGATTGCGCCGCCCTCGGGCGCGATCTCGAACAGGCGGACGCCCCTGGCGACATCCGCGATGCGCGTCAGCCGGGCCGGTGTCCAGTGAATGGCGTAGCGCATTCGGACAACTCCTCACTAATGACGCCCGGGCCGCTTGATCAGCGCGGCCCCGGCGACGAGATCGAGCGCCGACGGATCGCGAAAAGCGAGACGCAGATTGCGCCGGGCGAGGCGCGCATGTTCGCGCGCCAAGGCGTCGGCGCGCTCGCCTTCGCGGTTTTCGATCGCCTCGACCAGGCAACGATGCTGGTCCTGCGCGAGAACAAGAATAAAGCGCGATTGCGGCAGCCGCGCCTGCGCCTGGACGAAGCCCGACGGCGAGGCGAACGGCAAGGCGCAGGCGCGCTCGATCTGCCGCATCAAGGCCGGGCTGTCGGCGAGCGCGTGCAGCAACGCGTGGAAGCGCGCGTTGAGTCGCACATAGTCGGAGAAGCTCTCCTCGCTGCCGTCGCTCAGGCCCTTGAGCGCGTCGATTTCCGCGAGGCAATCCTTCAACTCGGCGAGCCGTCCGCGCGCAACGCCGCGTTCGGCGGCGAAACGGGCGGCCAGGCCTTCCAAGGCGCCGCGGATTTCGATCGCGTCGTCGATGTCGCTTTCGGAAAAGGCTTTGACCGCGAAGCCGCCGGACGGGATCGCTTCGAGCAAGCCCTCCTCTTCCAGCCGCACCAGCGCCATGCGCACCGGCGTGCGCGATACGCCGAGCCGTTCGACGACGGCGAGTTCGGACAAGCGCTCGCCTTGCCGCAATGCGCCGGACAGGATCAGCTCGCGCAATGCGAGCTGAGCCTTCATCGTCTGCGAGACGGAGCGCTCGAATTCGCCTTCAGCCATGTCCCTTCACTCGGCCGCTTGCGCGGGCGCGCCGCGCGTCTCGGCCGCGATCAGCCGATCGATCAGCCGCCGCGCCCACATCGCGCCGGAATCGATATTGAGATTGTAGAAGACCCGGCCCGGATTGGCCTCGACGGCGCGCTGCTGCGCCTCGAGCACGTGATGGTCCTCGCTGAAAATGCGTGCGACGCCTTCCCGCAACTCATGCGTCAGGCGCTGCTCGTCGAGCCGATAATTGCGGGCGAAGGCCCAAAAATAATGGCAGGAGCTCTTCGTCTCCGGCGTCACCGTGTTGAGCACGAAGCCGTTGACGCCCTGGCTGCGGTCGCCTTGGGGCGCGCCTGTCCCGGCCGGCGCGACGCCGACATCGATGGCGATCGTCGCCGGCGCTTCGAAATTGATGATTTGCCAACGGTCTACGAGACCGGGCTTGCCGAGCTGCGCGCGCCAGAACGGCGGCGGTTCGATCGCCTTCATCCAGCGGGTCACCCGCGCCCAGCCGTCGCCGTACGTCGTCTCGAAAGGCGCCTCCGCCACGGCTTCGTTGCCGATCGAGGAGGCGTGCACGAAGGTCTCGTGCGTCAGGTCCATGAGATTGTCGAGCACGAAGCGGTAATCGCACTTGATCCGCATCAGTTTGCCGTCGCCGGCCCAGCCCGGGTCGGCGTTCCAATGCAAGTCCGGAATCTTGGCAGGATCGGCGAGCGCCGGATCGCCGGGCCACAGCCAGACGAAGCGATGCTTCTCGACGACGGGGTACGAGCGCACGCAGGCGGAAGGATTGACGGTCCGTTGCGACGGCATATGCGTGCAGCGGCCCAGCGCGTTGAAGACGAGGCCGTGATACCCGCAGACGACCTCGTCGCCCCTGATCTTGCCGAGCGAGAGCGGCGTCAGACGATGCCAGCAGGCGTCGTCGAGCGCGACCGGCGCGCCGTCCTGCTTGCGGTAGAGGACGACATTCCGTTCGCAGACCGTGCGCGGCAGCAGCTCGCGCTTGACTTCGTGGTCCCAGGCCGCCGCGTACCAGGCGTTGAGCGGGAAAGTTCGCTCGGCGGAAATTTGAAAGGAGTCGGTCGGCGCGTCGCGCATCAGGGCCTCCCGTAATGATCTGTATTCCTCCTGTATACATAACGGGTGAAAGATGTCAATTTCAAGCGCGAAATTGGCCCTATTGCCACGCTGGGCACGTTTTCAGTATACATAACAATCTGATGGGCCCCGTGCTGGAAGCGCCGTTGGCGCGTCCTACCTTCGGCCGAACAGCCGCTCGATATCGGCAAGTTTCAGCTCGACATAGGTCGGCCGGCCGTGATTGCACTGGCCGGCGCCGGGCGTGCGCTCCATCTCGCGCAATAGCGCGTTCATCTCCTCGGGCCGCAAGCGACGGCCGGCGCGCACCGAATGGTGGCAGGCGAGGGTTGCGAGACGACGATCGAGGCGGCGCTCCAGCGACAAGGCGCCGTCTTCGGCGGCGAGTTCGTCGGCGAGGTCCCTGATCAACGCTGCGAGATCGGCGCCGTCGAGCAGGGCCGGCGCTTCGCGCACCAGAATGGCGCCGGGACCGAAGCCTTCGACGACCAGGCCGAGTTCACGCAGGGATTCGCCGCGCTCGGCGACGAGCGCGGCGGCGTCGGGATCGAGATCGACGACGAGCGGCGTCAACAAGATTTGCCGCTCGATGCCGCTTTCGGCGCGCTGGCGCTTCAATCGCTCATAGACGATCCGCTCGTGCGCCGCGTGCTGATCGACGATGACGACGCCGTCCGCGGTCTGGGCGATCACGTAGGAATCATGCACCTGCGCTCGCGCCGCGCCGAGCGGCGCGGAGACGTCCCCGTTCGCCTCGAAGGCGGCTGGCCGCGCGTCTGCGGCGGGAAGGAATTCCACAAAAGCCTGTTGCGCTGGCTCGGCGAAGCCGGGCGGCGGCGCGGCGGGCGAAGCGCGCCAATCCCAGCCGTTCAGCATCGGCCTCGGCGCGGAAAAGCCGTTCGGCGCGCGCAAGGCCGCAATCGCGCCGTCGCCGCCGGTCGTCGCGGCGCGATGCAACGCCGCTTCGAGCGCCGCCTTGAGGGCGCTGACGATCAGGCCGCGGACCAGGCCGGGATCGCGAAAGCGCACCTCGGCTTTCGCCGGGTGAACGTTGACGTCGACCTCGCGCGGGTCGCATTCGATGAATAGAACGACGACCGGATGGCGCTCGCGGGGCAGATAGTCGGCGTAGGCGGCGCGCAGCGCGCCGGCGAGAAGTTTGTCGCGCACGGCGCGGCCATTGACGAAGAAATACTGGGCCAGCGCATTGGCGCGATGGTAGGTCGGCAGGCCGGCGAAGCCGGAAAGCTTGACGCGCTCGCGCTCGGCGTGAACGGCGAGCGCGTTGTCGGCGAACTCCGCGCCAAGCGCTTGGCGCGCCCGCGCCGCGCGGCCCGCTTCGCCGTCGCCGCAGGCCGGCCAGTCGAAGCCGGCGCTTGCCTCGCTGGCGAAGGAGAAGCGCACATTCGGATTGGCGAGGGCGAGACGACGCACGACGTCGCCTGCGGCCTGCGATTCGGCCCGCTCGCTTTTCAGGAATTTCAGCCGCGCCGGCGTCGCGGCGAAGAGGTCGCGCGCTTCGATCCGCGTCCCTTCCGGCTGGCTGCAGGGTTGGGCCTCGCCTTTGATCCCGTCCTCGACCCGGATCAGAAAGGCGTCGCCCGCCCCGCGCGCGCGGCTGCGGATTTCGAGCCGCGAGACGGACGCGATAGAGGGCAAGGCTTCGCCGCGGAAGCCGAGCGTCGCGATCGCGGTCAGATCGCCGTCGGGTATTTTCGAGGTCGCGTGGCGTTCGACGCAGAGCGCGAGATCGGCCACGCCCATGCCGCAACCATCGTCGATGACGCGGATCAGCGCGCGGCCGCCCGCCTCGATGGCCACGTCGATGCGCTGGGCCCTGGCGTCGAGCGCGTTCTCGACCAGTTCTTTGACCGCCGCCGCCGGCCGCTCGATCACCTCGCCGGCCGCAATGCGGTCGATCAGCAGGGGGTCGAGGCGGCGAATGGCCATGGAGCGGGGTTCTGCGGAATTCAGCAAGAGCACATCGGGGGCCACGGCGGCGCGCAGGCCGACTCGCGATTCGGCAAATCTAGAGCAATTGCGCTGGAACGGCGAGTTCGCCGGCCGCTTCGGCGAGCCGATGATCGAGGGTAACGATCGTGGCGCCGTTATCGGCGGCGATGGCGAGATGCAACGCGTCGCCGGCGCGCAGGCCAAGATCGGATCGATCGGCGTAGTGGGCTGCGGTTCGAAACTGGACCTCGGTGACAGCGAGCATATTGAAGGATTCCGCCGTCAACTGGGTGAAAGCCGCGAGCGCAGCGGCGCGTTGCGCCGCTTTGATGACGTGAGAGCGGAGCTTCATCGAAAGCGCGGCGGAAAATTCCGTCGTCACCCATGCGCTGATGGCCAGGTCGCCTGACTGCTGAACGCCAAGCCATTCTTGCATCCGGGCGGTCTCAGGCTCGTTGGTGAGCGCCGCGATCAGCAACGATGTGTCGAGATAAAGCGTCAAAAACGCCCGCTCTCGCGCAAGGCGCGCATGAACTTGCCGGCGCCCTGACTCGACTTCGGCATGGCTTCGGTCAGGGCGCGAAGCGCGGCGACGTCGATTGGCTTGCGCGGCGCGGGCGTCGGCGCCAGCCGCGCGACCGCCTTTCCACGGCGCGTAATTGCGATGGTCTGGCCGGAAGCGACGCGGTCGACAAGCTCGCTCAGCCGGGCCTTCGCCTCGGCGATGCTGACGCTATTCATTTTGTTCATGACCATTTAGTTGGTCATAATAGCGGAGGTCGCCAAGCGCCGTCTAGACTAGAGCCCCGCAGGCCGGCCCACCGCCACGATGCTCAGCGCTCCGTCGCCGAACAGGCGGCGGGCGACGCGTTTGGCTTCGGCCGGCGTCACCGCCTCGATCTGGCGGTTGCGCTCGACGAGCCATTCCGGGCCATAGCCGTCCATTTGGATGTGAACCAACTGGCCGGCGATCTTGGCCGACGTGTCGAAGCGCAGCGCGTAGGAGCCGACGAGATATTTCTTGCCTTTGTCGAGCTCGTCCTCGTTCGGACCCTTTTCGGCGAGATCGAGAATTTCATGCCTGATCACGTCGAGCGATTCCTTGGCGCGCTCATTCTTGGTCGAAGTGCCGCCATGCACGAACGCCGTATGATCGTGCGACGCGAGCGAGGCGTCGACCGAATAGGCGAGGCCGCGCTTCTCGCGCACTTCGCGGAACAGGCGCGACGAGAGCCCGGTGCCGCCGCCGAGAATATGCGTCAAGACCACCGCGGTCATGCGGTCGGGATCGTGCCGCCGGATCCCCGGCCGGCCATAGCGGATCGTCGATTGCGGCACGTCCAGATCGACCACCTCGACGCCGCCAAGGCCGCTCACCTCGATGTCGGCGATCGGCGTCAGCGCGCTTTCCGGCGCTAGATCGGCGAAGACCTGGTCGAGAAGTTTGACGGCGCGCTGAGAATCGATCGCCCCGACAATGGCGATGTGCAAGGCGCCGCGGGTGATCAGCCGCTTGGCGAGCGCGACGATGTCGGCGCGCTCGATCGCGGCGAGGCTCTCCAACGTGCCGCGCGCGGGCAATCCGTAGGGATGGCGCGGAAAGGCGCGGGCGCGCCAGGTCCGCCAGGCAAGCGAAGCGGGGTCTTTGGCCTCGCGCCGTAAAGTCGCGTTGAAATGCTCGCGGACGCGCAAGAACGGCTCTTCGTCGAAGCGCGGCTCATTGACGGCCAGGCGCAGCAGTTCCGCGGCGCGGTCGAGATTGCGGATCAAGCTCCGCATCCGACCGCTGATATGATCGCGGTCGCAACTGAACGAAATCTCGACCGCCTGCTCGTCGAGGGCGCGGTGAAAAGCTTGGGAATCGAGCGGCCCGGCGCCTTCATCAAGCAGGCCGCCGAGCAGCGTCGCCGCGCCCGGCTTGCCGGCCGGGTCCTGCGCCGCGCCGCCCTTGAAGGCGAATTCGATCGAGACCAGCGGCACGGCGTAGTCTTCGACCAGCCAAGCCTTGACCCCGCGCGGCGAGACGATCTGCTGGACCGGCACGGCGCGCGAGACGGTCTGTTGATGGACGAGTGCGGTCATGAATGGTTCCAAGGGCTTGAGCCTCGCGGCCTTAGAGACCTGAGGCTCGTTTCTCTCCCGATTCGCCGCGAAGGCGCTCAGGCCGCGGCTTTCTCTTCCGGCAGAAGGAAGCCGCTGACCGCCTTGCGGCGATCGAGATGCTTCTTGGCCGCGTCGAGCACGGCGGCCGCGCCGACGGCGTCGATCCGCGCCGGCCATTGCTTGACGTCGTCGATGGTGAGGCCGGTCGACAGCGACGCGCCGTACCAGCGCGCCAACATGGCTTGGCTGTCCTGCGCATAAACCGCATCGGCGATGAGCCGCGTCTTGGCGCGTTCGAGCGTCGCCTCGTCGATCCCGTCGACGAGAAATTGCGCGAGCACGCGATCGACGGCTTGTTCGAGTTGCTCCAAGGTCACGCCTGGCGCGGGCAGGGCGTAGAGGAAAAAGCGGGTATCGTCCAAAGTCGTGCCCATATATTGCGCGCCCGCCGCGGCCGCGATCCTCTCCTCGACGGCGAGGATTCGATAGAGCAAGCTGGTCTGGCCGCCGCCAAGAATATGGGCGAGGACTTCCAGCGCCTCGGCTTCGCCCGGCGCGGCGGTGCGGTAGGAGGGCGTCAGGTAGCAGCGTTGCCAGACCGGCTGCTCGACCTTCTCGTCATTCACCGTCACGGTTCGCCGCGCCAGTTGCGGCGGCTCCTTCGGCCGCCGACGCTGCGGCGTCTCGCCGAGCGGCTTGATTTTGCCGTAGGTCTCTTCCGCAAGCCGGCGGACTTCCTCGGGCTCGACATCGCCCGCGACGATAAGCACCGCGTTTTGCGGCGTGTAGAAGCGTTGATAATAGGCGAGCGCGTCGGCGCGGCTTAACCCCTCGATTTCATGGGCCCAGCCAATGATCGGCGTGCCGTAAGGGTGATGCGTGAACAGGGCCGCCTGCATCGCCTCGCCGAGCTGAGCGCCCGGGTCGGCGTCGCAATGCATGCGCCGCTCCTCGAGCACGACGTCGCGCTCGGGCGCGACCACTTCATCGGTGAGCTGCAGTCCGGTCATCCGGTCCGCCTCGAACGCCATCATCACCGGCAGGTGCTGCTTGGCGACGCGCTGGAAATAGGCCGTGTAATCATTGCCGGTGAAGGCGTTCTCCTGGCCGCCGAGTTCGGCGATCACTTTCGAGAATTCGCCCTGCGGATGGGCGGCCGTGCCCTTGAACATCAAATGTTCGAGAAAATGAGCGATGCCGGACTTGCCCGGCGGGTCGTCGGCGGAGCCGTTGCGATACCAGACCATATGCGTGACGACCGGAGCGCGATGGTCCGGAATGACGACGACCTCAAGGCCGTTGTCGAGGCGGAAACTGCTGATATTCGGGCCGCTCTCCAAGTCTTTCGGAGGCGAAACGGCGGAGGCTTTTTGGTCGACCAATGCAGAATCCATGAGCGCCGCTTCGAGTTCGGGTTGACGTCAAAATCGCGCGGGGAACCGCCCTCGCCGACACGAAATCGACATATAGGCGGGCTCGCGGCAAAGCGCCAGCGATTCGGAGATGAGCCAAGAAGCCGTCTCCTGGCTTGCGCGAGAAGGGGCGTCGCTTTGATTCAATGCTCCGCCGCTTTTGCGGCTTCGGCCAATTGGGCCTCTGCTTCGCCCTGAGCGCCGAGCCCGTTGTAATAGGCATTGAGCGCGACCGCGACGATCGTCGTCAGGATGATGCCTGAATCGAGGATCGGCCGGAGCGCGGTCGGGAAGTTCTTGAAAAAGCCCGGCGCGATCAGGGTGAGCAAGCCGAAGGCGACGGCGATCGCGACAATGAACAGATTGTTGCGGTTGGTTTTGAAATCAACCGCGCTCAAGATCCGGACGCCGGTCGCCGCGACCATGCCGAACATGACGAGGCCGGCGCCGCCCAGCACCTCGACCGGGATCGCGCCGACGATCGCCGCCAATTTCGGGACCAGGCTCAGCGCGATGAGAATTGCGCCGCCCGCCGCGGTGACGAAGCGCGAGCGCACCCCGGTCACCCCGACCAGCCCGACATTCTGCGAAAAGGACGTGTAGGCGAAGGCGTTGAACAGCGCGCCGATGATCGTGCCGACGCCGTCGGCGCGCAGGCCGGCGCTGAGCTCGTCCGGACCGATTTTCTTGCCGGTCATTTCACCCAGCGCCAGGAACATGCCGGTCGATTCGATCATCACGACGATCATCACCACGCACATGGTCAGGATCGGCGCGATCTGGAAATCGGGAAAGCCGAATTGCAGCGGAACCGTCACGCCGAGCCAGGAGGCTTTGGCGACCGCGCCGAACTCCATCTTGCCGGCGAGCGCCGCGATGATCGCGCCGACAACGATGCCGATCAGCACGGCGATGTTGGCGATGAACCCCTTGCCGAATTTGGTGACGGCGAGGATGACGAGCAGCACGATCAGCGACAGGGCAAATCCGTCGAGCGCGTCGCGGTTGGGATTGGGGATCATGCCTTTGAATACGCCGTCGACGACGTTCGGCACGGTGAACGGCCCTTCGACCCAGCCGACGCCGATCCGCATCAACGACAGGCCGATGACGAGAATGATCGAGCCGGTCACGACCGGCGGAAACAGCCGCAGCAACCGGCTCATGAACGGCGCGACGACGATTGCGAACACGCCGGCCGCCGCCACCGCGCCGTAGATCGTCGTCAGAACCGCGACGGATGAAAAATTCGCGCCGCCCGCCTCCTTGGCGGCGTTGATCATCGCCAGCATCGGAGCGACGGAGGCGAAGGTCACGCCCATCATCACCGGCAGGCGAATGCCGACGCCCGGAAAGCCGATCGACTGAACGAGGCTGGCGAGGCCGCAGGCGAGGATGTCGGCGTTGATGAGAATGGCGCGCTGTTCAGGCGCGAGCCCCAAAGCGCCGGCGATGATCAGCGGCACCGCGACGGCGCCTGCGTACATCACCAGGACATGCTGCAGACCGAGCGCGGCGAGACGCGGCGCGGGCAAAACTTCGTCGACAGGATTGACCGCGATGTCGGACATGAGCTCCCCCCTAATTGGTTGGGAGCATAGTACACGCCGCTTGGCCGGGCGTATCGCTAAATTGTCATAAATTGCCGCCGGCCGGCGCGATAGACCGCCATCGCGTCCGGCGGATGCGCTGGGCGATTTCTCGGACGGCCAGGACCTCAGCCGGCCAGCGCCTTGACGCGCTTGCTCAGTCGCGAAATTTTCCGGGACGCGGCGTTCTGATGAACGATGCCCTTCTGGGCGGCGCGGGCGAGGCGCGGTTCGGCGTCTTTCAGGGCGGCGGCCGCGGCCGCGGCGTCCTTGGCGGCGAGCGCTTCTTCAACCTTGCGCACGAAAGTGCGCATTTCGCTGCGGCGCGACTTGTTGACCGCCGTACGCCGGGCGATCTTGCGAACGGCTTTCTTCGCCGAACTCGTATTGGCCATCTGAGCGACTATCCTTGAATTCCGGCTCGCAGACCCGCCCAGCGAGCCTCGTCTCAAAACAAAACGACCGGGCCGCGAAGCCCAGTCTGTCGGAGCGCGCTTATGACAGGGGCGCTCGCGCCCGTCAATCGCCGCCGAGGCTTTGTCGCCGGTTTGACCGCGGCCGCTTATGCCGGCGCAAAGCGACGATGTCCGCCTCGGCCTCGCTGAAGAGGACCAGTCGCTATCCCGCCGGCTGGATCTGCATCGGCGCGCTTGGGCTGGCCGCGTCGGTCTTTGGCGGGCGCGACCGCGCCGGGCGCTCGGCTTTCTTGGCGTCGAGCGACTGAATCTCGCGCCAGGAGCCGGATTGCGCGATCATCTGGCGCACGGCGGCGACATTGGCGGCCGCGGCTTCCGCCGACATGTCCTGCTCGTTGAGCTTTTCGGCTTCCGCGAACTTGCCTTCGAGAGCCAGGACGAGAGCAAGATTATCGCGCACGCGGCGATCGGCCGCGGGCTGCGCCGCCGCCTGCCGGAGCGTTTGCTCGGCCAGCGGCAATTGTTTGGTCAAAGCGTAGGACAGGCCGAGATTGGAGAGGATCGTCGGCTCGTTCGGCGCGATTTTCAGCGCGGCGCGATAAAATTCCTGCGCCTGCGCATGATCGCCGAGTTGGTCGGCGACCGAGCCTTGCGCCGACATGCTCGCCCAATTGGGCCGGTCCGGCGTGTAGGAATGGGCGAGCACGGTCGCGGCTTGTTGCAATTGGCCGTTGTCGGCGAGCGCCTTGCCGTAGGCGGCGAGGACCTCCTGATCGTTCGGCGCCTTGACGCCCGCCGATTCCATCACCGCGACGGCCTGGGGATAGCGGCCGAGCGCGCGTAAGGCCCGAGCATAATTGATCGAGGCGATCTTCTCGCCGGGATCGGCGTCATAGGCTTTGCCCCATTTCTCGGCATAGGCGGGCAGAGCCTCGTCCGTGGTCGGCAGCGGCGCCTCGGCTGTCGCTCCAACCGAGCCGGTGACGTCGTCGACGCTACGGCAGCCGCCCAGCGCGGCGACGCTCAAAAAAAGCGCGACTGCCGCGCCGCGGGCCGCCGCGCCGCCAGCGCCGAGCCCGATCTCCGCCGCCAAAGCCATCAGCTCGCGCTCCCTGGTCGCCAGACCTCGCTCAGAAATAATTTGTTAAGCCTAACGAGAAGTTAACGCGGGCGGCGCGCACGAAGCGCGAATTTGCCGGCGCGCCGCCAAGGACTATGCTCGCGTCTCCTCGCATCTTTGGAGATCAGCCGCTTGCCGTTGCAATTCGCCGCGCCGACGCCGAACGCCCGGCCCATCTATTTCGTCACTGACGAAAACTGGGACGCGGTGCGCTCGGAGCTCCCGGCGCCCGCCGCCGCCTTCGCCGAATCCTCGGGCTTCGAGCCGAAGCCCGGCCGTTCGCTCGTTTTGCCGGACGAGAAAGGCGTCGTCGCGGTCGCTTTGTTCGGCCTGGAGAGCGGCGAAAGGCCGCGCGACCTCATGCTGCCCGGCAAGCTCGCCGGCGCGCTGCCGCCCGGCGTCTATCGCTTCGCGAATGAGCCGCACGACGTCGGCCTCGCCGCGCTGGCCTTCCTGCTCGGCCTCTATCGCTTTACCCGCTACCGGGCGTCGGAAAAGCCGCAGCCCAGCCTCGTCGCGCCGGAAGGCGTCGACGGCGCCCGACTCGAGCCCGTCGCCGCCGCAATCGCCTTCGGCCGCGACCTCGTCAATGTTCCCGCCAACGATCTTGGTCCCGAGGCGCTCGAGCGGGAGGCCGTCGGGCTCGCCGAGCGCCTCGGCGCCAAAGTCGAGGTCATTCGCGGCGATGACCTCCTGAACGCCAACCTGCCGCTGATCCATGCGGTCGGCCGCGCCGCGGGCGAAGCGCCGCGCCTCGTCGATTTCGTCCATGGCCGCGCCGACGCGCCGAAAGTGACGTTGATCGGCAAGGGCGTGACTTTCGACACCGGCGGACTGGACATCAAGCCGGCGAGCGGCATGGAGTTGATGAAGAAGGATATGGGCGGCGCGGCCGCGGCCTTGGCCCTCGCCCGGATGGTCGTCGAGGCCGGGCTTGACCTGCGCCTGCGCACGCTGATCCCGATCGTGGAAAATTCAATCTCGGCGGCGGCGTTCCGGCCGGGCGATGTCATCAAAAGCCGCAAGGGCCTGACCGTCGAGATCGGCAATACCGACGCCGAGGGCCGGCTCATTCTCGCCGACGCACTCGCCCTCGCCGACGAGGAGGCCCCGGCGCTGATGATCGATTTCGCCACGCTCACCGGCGCGGCGCGGGTCGCGCTCGGGCCGGATTTGCCGCCGTTCTACACCGACGACGAATCGCTCGCCGCCGATATCGGCCGCTGCGCGAGGGAGACGTGCGATCCGGTCTGGCGGTTGCCGCTCTGGGCGCCTTACGCATCGATGCTCGACGGCAAAATCGCCGATCTCACCAATTCGCCCCCGGGGCCCTTCGCCGGCTCGATCATTGCGGCCTTGTTCCTGAGGCGTTTCGTCGAGAAAGCGGCGGCCTGGGCGCATTTCGACGTCTATGCCTGGAATCCGAAGCCGCGGCCGCATGGGCCGGAAGGCGGCGAAGTGCAAGCGGCGCGGACGCTGTTCGCGCTGCTGGAGCAGCGGTTCGGCTCGGGCGGTCAGGACTTGGCCAAAGCCGCGGGCCGCGCGACATGATCGTCGTCGAGCGTCTCGACCATCTTGTCCTGACCGTTCAGGACGTCGAACGTACCTGCGCCTTCTACGGCCGCGTCCTCGGCTTGATTGTCGAGACTTTCGCGCAAGGCCGCAAGGCGCTGCGCTTCGGCGATCAGAAAATCAATCTCCACCCAGCGGGTCGGGAATTCGAGCCGAAGGCGGAAAAGCCGACGCCTGGCTCGGGCGATCTCTGCTTCATCGCGGAGACGTCGATGGCCGACATAATCGCTCACCTGCAGGGCTGCGGCGTCGCCATCGAAGTCGGACCGGCGGAGCGCGAGGGCGCGGCGGGGGCGCTCGTCTCCGTGTATATCCGCGATCCGGATGGAAACCTCATCGAAATCGCCAATCGGGCGTAACTCCCGCGCGCCTCTCGCTTGCGGCGGCCGAGCCGGCTTTCCGGACTATTTTTTCTTTAAGAGATCAATGCCGGTCTGGGCTGCGCGGCGACGGCCGGTTTGACCGGGCGGCGCTGAAACGTTCAGGTTTTTGTTCGCCGCCAGCGGGCCGCGCGTTCGCGGCGCCACATTTGTCTCGATCGCCGATTCGCCTTATGCCACGCCTCACAGAGGGGCGGACCGGCTTGGGCCTCCGCCAAAAAGGTCCATTTCGATGAAACTGCCGCGCGAGCTCGGCCCCATTCATTTCATCGGCGTCGGCGGCATCGGCATGTCGGGCATCGCCGAGGTTCTGCTCAACCTCAACTACAAGGTGCAGGGCTCGGATGCGAGCGACAACGCCAATGTCAAACGTCTGCGCGATAAGGGCGCGACAATCTTTGTCGGCCACGACGCCGCTCATCTCGGCGACGCCGCGGTCGTCGTCGTCTCGACCGCGATCAAGCGCGACAATCCCGAACTCGCCGCGGCGCGCGAGAAGCGGCTGCCGGTGGTGCGCCGCGCCGAAATGCTCGCCGAATTGATGCGGCTGAAACAATGCGTCGCCATCGCCGGCACGCATGGCAAGACGACGACGACCTCGCTGGTCGCGACATTGCTCGACGCGGCCGGTCTCGATCCGACCGTGATCAATGGCGGGATTATCAACGCCTATGGGACCAACGCCCGACTCGGCGCCGGCGACTGGATGGTCGTCGAAGCGGACGAGAGCGACGGCACATTCCTCAAATTGCCCGCCGACATCGCCATCGTCACCAACATCGATCCCGAGCATCTCGATCATTTCGAGACGTTCGACGCGATCAAGCAGGCGTTCCGCGCCTTTGTCGAAAACATTCCCTTTTACGGCTTCGCAGTAATGTGCCTCGACCATCCGACGGTGCAGGAGCTGGTCGGAACGATCGAGGATCGTCGGGTGATCACGTACGGCGAGAATCCGCAAGCGGACGCGCGTCTGGTCGGCGTCGATCTCAATGGCGGCAAGTCGAGGTTCAGCGTCCTGATCCGCGATCGCAAGGGCGGCGGCGAGACTTTGATCGACGATCTCGTTCTGCCGATGCCCGGCCACCACAACGCGCTCAATGCGACCGCGGCGATCGCCGTCGCCTACGAATTGAAGGCGCCGATTGCGACGATCCGCAAGGCCTTGGCCGGCTTTGGCGGGGTCAAGCGGCGCTTCACCCGCACGGGCGAGTGGAACGGCGTTTCGATTTTCGATGATTACGGCCACCATCCGGTCGAGATCGCCGCGGTTTTGCGCGCCGCCCGCGCCTCGACGAAGGGCAAGGTGATCGCCATCATGCAGCCGCATCGCTACACGCGGCTGTCGTCCCTGTTCGAACAATTCGCGAGCTGCTTCAACGACGCCGACCTGGTCGTCGTCGCCGACGTGTACCCTGCCGGCGAATCGCCGATCGCCGGCGCCACGGCCGAGGCTCTGGTGGCGGCGATCAAAGCGCATGGCCATCGGCAAGCGCTGACGCTCGGCTCGCCTGAGCGCGTCGCGCCGCTGGTGCGCGAGCTTGCCGAGCCGGGCGATTACGTCGTCTTCCTCGGCGCGGGCAACATCACGCAATGGGCCTATGCGCTGCCGGGCGAGTTGGCGGCCGGGGAAAAGGCGGCGTGAGGAGACCGATGTCATTCCCGCACAAGCGGGAATCCAGGGAGCCCGCGCGCTTGCCGGATCGGCCGTGCTGGATTCCCGCTTTCGCGGGAATGACAGCGCGCAGTCCTCAGCACGGCGCGAAACCTGCATGCGGCTAGATCTGGCTCGCGAAATCCGCCTCCTCGCACGCGACCTCCGCGGCCGGCTGACAACCGACGCGCCGCTTGCGCCGTTCACCTGGTTCCGCGTCGGCGGCCCCGCCGAGGTTTTGTTTCAGCCGGCTGACGAGGACGACCTTTCCTATCTCCTGTCGCGGCTGCCGCGCGAGGCTCCGGTCACAGTCATCGGCCTTGGCTCGAATCTCATCATCCGCGACGGCGGCGTCAAAGGTCTCGTCATCCGGCTCGGCGGCAAGGCGTTCGGTTCGATCGACGCACGCGAGGATCAAACGATCGTCGCCGGGTCCGCCGCTCCCGACGCCGCGGTCGCCCGCGCCGCGGCGCAGGCGGGAATCGCCGGCCTCGAATTCTACCGCGGCGTGCCCGGCGCGATCGGCGGCGCCTTGCGCATGAATGCGGGCGCGCATGGCGGCGAGACCAAGGACGTGCTCGTTTCTGCGCGCGGCGTCGACCGCTCCGGCGCGGTCCGCGCCTTCGCGCTCGAATCGCTGGGCTTTTCGTACCGCCATTCGTCCGCGCCCGAGGACGTGATCTTCACTCAGGCGATCTTCCGAGGCCGCCGAGGCGAACCCGCGGAAATTTTCGCCCAGATGGAGCGGATCACCGCCGCGCGCGAAGCCTCGCAGCCGATCCGCGAAAAGACCGGCGGCTCCACCTTCAAGAACCCGCCCGGCGCCAAGGCCTGGACGCTGATCGACCAAGCCGGCTGCCGCGGCCTCCTCATCGGCGACGCCCAGGTGAGCGAAATGCACTGCAATTTCCTCATCAACCGCGGCGCCGCGACGGCGGCGGATATCGAGGCGCTGGGCGAAGAAGTGCGAAGGCGGGTATATGAAAAGAGCGGCGTGATGTTGGAGTGGGAGATCAAGAGGATTGGCGAGACGGCTCCGACTCGGCGATCGCAGTGACAGTGACGGTTACGGCATGACATTGCGGGGCGTGGGTTCGTCACCCCTAGTTGTCGTCGGCTTGGCGTCCGCGTCCGTAGCATAATTCGCTCGGCGGCTTCCAAGGACCGGGCGCTTCAGGCGGTGAAATCTACGCTAATACGAACGTCTATCCATTCGACTTGCATCGGCCTGATCGCAGAGACGGCGTGATCACCCTCTCCTAACCCGGCGCCATCAACAGCCTGACGCAGCCTTGACTTCGCCCTCTCCCGCCCGCCGCCTCCGCATCGCCGCGCTAGTCGATCTGCCGCGATCGGCGGAAGCCGGCGGCCATGTCAAATATTGGGAGCGTGTCGCCGCGGCGGCGGCCGAGGCCGACCTCGGCGATTTCCCTTTCGACCTGACCGTCTACTTTTCCGGCGAACGCGGCGAGGAGGCGCTCGCGCCGCATGTCAGGCTGCGGCATCTCAAGCCGGTCTTCAGCACCGCCCGGCTCAAATTCATCCCTTATGTGCCCGCCCATTCGGACCTCGCCTCCTATCATCGGCGGCTGGCGCGCGATCTGACCGCCCATGACCTGATCCACACGACCGACGCTTATTTCGCCTTCGCCAAAACCGCCGAGCGCGTCGCGCGCGACCGCGGCATGCCGCTGACCAGCTCCTTCCATACCGACACGCCCGCTTACGCGAGGATTTTCACCCGCCAGACGATCGAGCGCGTGTTTAGACGCCTACCCTGGCTGCGGCGGAAGCTGATCGATGAGCTGCGCCTCGACGAACGGCAAGGCGCCAAGATGGCGCATCTGTTGCAGCGCCATTTGCGCGCTGCGGCGCATGTGTTTTTTACCCGTGACGAAGACCGCGCCCTTGCTGCGCAAATTCTCGGCGCGCAGCGGGTCAGTCGGCTGCGCATCGGGGTCGACAAATTGCTCTTTGGTCCGCATCGGCGCGAGCAAGAGGCGCTGCGACGCGACTACGCCGTTCCGCAGGATCGTACGATCGCCCTTTTTGTCGGTCGCCTGGACGTCGGCAAGAACGTGCCGATCTTGGTCGAGTCGGCTCAGCGCGCGATCGCCGCCGGCGCGCCGCTCCATCTCGTCGTCGCCGGCCTTGGCCCGATGCGAACGGAGCTGGCCGAGCGCCTCGCCGGTCATATCAGCTTGCCCGGATTCGTCTCGCCGGCCGAACTCGGCCGGCTTTACGCCAGCGTCGACTTTGTCGCGCTGCCCTCCGAGGTGGAGATCGGCGGCATGGCGGTGGCCGAAGCGATCGCCGCCGGCGCGCCGATGCTGCTGGCGCGCAAGGCAAGTTCGGCGGGCGTTTTCGAGCACAACGAGGCGATCCGCCCTGTCGAGGGCGGCGCCGAGGCTTGGGCCACGGCGCTCGAAGAAATGGCCCGAAGCGAAGCCTTGCGAGAGAAGATGCGGCGCGCGGCGCTCGATTACGGAGCGCGACGTCTCGCGAGCTGGGCGGACGTTCTGCGCGAGGATCTGACGCCGGGCTGGCGCGCGGCGCTGGCGCGAGCCTCAGGGTGAACGCGGAGATCGGCGGTAAGCGGCATGTTCGGCTCGCGGATTCTTCTGCTTGTCCCCCATCCCGACGACGAGGTCGTCGCCGCCGCCGCTTCGATCGGCCGGGCGAAAGCGCAAGGCGCCGCTCTCTTCGCCCTCTACCTCACCGATGGCTGCCTTTCGCGCGAGACGATGTGGGCGTGGCGGCGCGGCGGCCATGCTCGACTCGTCGCCCGCCGCAGAAGCGAGGCGGAACGCGCGGCGGCGGCGCTCGGATTGACGCCGATCGGCTGGGCGACGCGGCCGGCGCGGTTCCTGTGGCGCGAGCTTCCGCAAGTCCATGCCGAGATTCGCACGGCGGTCGCCGCGTATCGGCCCGATCAGATTTGGCTCCCCTCCTATGAAGGCGGCAATCCGGATCACGACGCGCTCAATGCGCTCGGCCAATTGTTCGTCGACGAGGTCAGCGTTCTGGAATTCGCGGAGTATAATTACTTCGGCGGCAAGGCGGGCGCGCAAGCGTTTCCCTATCCGAACGGCCGTGAGACGATCATCGCCCTCAGCGAGACGGAGCGCGAGCAAAAACGCGCGCTGCTGCGGCTCTACGCCTCCGAGCAGCAAAATTTGAGCTATGTCGGCGTCGAGCGCGAATGTTTCCGGCCGCTCGGCGCATACGACTATAGCCGCCCGCCCCATCCGGGAACTTTATGGTACGCGCGCTTTCAGTGGGTCCCCTTTCGCCATCCGCGCGTCGACTTCACGCGGCCGGCGGAAGTCAGCAAGGCGATTTGCGAGTATCTAGGAAAGTCCCGGTCTTTGTCCTCAAGCGAACAGAGCCGGGCTTAGCTCGCCCGCGTCGCGACGAATCGCGCTGCGGCGCGCAATATTTCAACCTTGTCGCCGAGCCCGGTCTCGTTCAACGCCGCCTCGGCCTCCGCGACCAGCCGGTCGCGCGCCGCCTTGGCGCCGTCTAAGCCGAGGGCGGCGACGAAGGTCGCCTTGTTGCGGCCGGCGTCCTTGCCGGCGCGTTTGCCGAGCGTCGCCTCGTCACCCTCCGCGTCGAGAATGTCGTCGGCGATCTGGAAGGCTGCGCCAAGCGCATGGCCGTAGCGCGACAGCGCGACGCGCGCCGGCGGGGGCGCGGCGGCGATGATCGCGCCGGCGTCGACCGAGAAATGCAGCAGGGCGCCTGTCTTCATCGCCTGCAGCCGTAAAATCGCGTCGCTATCGAGCGGCGCAGCCGCCGATTCCGCCTCGAGATCGAGCATCTGTCCGCCCGCCATGCCGCCAAGTCCGGCGGCGCGGGCGAGACCGACGCAAAGCGCGGCGCGGATCGCGCCGTCCGGATGGGTCGCGGCTTCGCCCATTGCGTCGAAAGCGAGCGTCAACAACGCGTCGCCGGCGAGGATCGCCGTCGCCTCGTCGAAAGCCTTGTGGACGGTCGGGCGGCCGCGTCTGAGGTCGTCGTCGTCCATCGCCGGAAGGTCGTCGTGAACCAGCGAATAGCAATGGACCAGTTCGATCGCCGCGCCGGCGCGCAAAGGCCCTTCGCCGCCCAGGCCCAGCGCCTTCGCCGTCTCGATCGTCAGAAATGGCCTGAGCCGTTTGCCGCCGGCGAGCGCGCCGTGCCGCATCGCGGCGACGAGCCGCGGCGGGCGCGCAATTTCTCCGGCGAGCGGCGCATCGGCCAGCAGGCGCTCAAGCATCGCCTCGACCGCCGAGCCGGTTTCTTTGAGACGCACGGCGAACTCGTCAGGGCCGGATTTCGTCATCATGCAGGATTTTATGGCTCCCCTGTCGCAATTGGGCGGCACCTTAATGTCGGAGCGCGCGATCAGGCAAATCGCGCGGCGCGCTCGACATTCGCGAGCGCCCCCGGCGATTGCGCCGGAAGATTAGATTCCGGCGCAATCAGACTCCCATGCGCTCCGTAAGCGCCAACGCGATTGCAGGGCGGCCTCCCGCGAAAACTCAGCTTTCGAACTCCGCCGGATCGAACACCCGCTTCGTCGAACAGAATTCGCAGGTCACGCCGATCTTGCCGTCGTCGCCGACCATGTCGCGGCGCTCTTCGGACGAGAACCGGCGCAGCATCGCCTCGATCCGCTCGCGAGAGCAGCGGCAGGCGTCGCGCAGATCGCCCTGCGTGAAGACGCGCACGCCGCGTTCGTGAAACAGCCGATAAAGCAAACGCTCGCTCGAGAGGGTCGGATCGATCAATTCGTGATCCTCGACCGTGCCGACCAGGGCGCGCGCCTCGGTCCATGCGTCGTCCTCGAGCACGATATCGCGCGGCGCGCCTTCCGGGGCGTCGCCGGGATCGAGGTCCGCCTGCCGCCGCCGTTCAGGCGAATCGGGGAGATACTGGGCCATCAAGCCGCCGGCGCGCCAATGAACCGCGTCCGGCGTGACCACTTCGCCGACCGCCAGACGCACGAGCGTGGGGATCTGTTCGGAGCGCTGGAAATACTGGTGCGCCGCGGCTTCGAGGCCCTGGCCGTCCAGTGGAATGACGCCCTGATAACGCGACAGGCCGGCGCCGGGATCGACGGTAAAGGCGAGATGGCCGTCGCCGAGCAGGTCGCCGGACCGCGCCTGCTCGCTGGCCGCCGCGATTTTGTCGGCGTCGAACCGAGCCAGCGCGCGCAAATTCGACGGCGCATCGAAATCGACGATCAGCATGTTCAGCGGACCGTTGGTCTTGGTCTGCAGTTGAAAGCTGCCCTCGATTTTCAGGGCCGAGCCGAGCAGAACCGTCAAGGCCGCGGCTTCGCCGACGATGCGCGCCACCGGCGAAGGATAGGCGTGGCGTTTCAGGATCGCGTCGATCGCCGGGCCGAGCCGCACCACGCGGCCGCGCGTGCTCAGCGGCTCGACCGCGAAGGGCAATACGATGTCTTCGCGCCGGTCGTCGGAAACCGCGCGGCTGCGAACGTTGTCGTTCACCGTTCGAACGCTCCTTAACGCTTGTCAGACCGCCTGTCGCGAAAGGCGGGACTGATTATGGGTCCAGCGCCCCTAAGCACCAGGCGAGAATGCCTTTCTGGGCGTGCAGACGGTTCTCCGCCTCGTCGAAGACAACCGATTGCGGTCCGTCCATGACGTCGTCTGTCACTTCCTCCCCGCGATGAGCAGGCAGGCAGTGCATGAAAATCGCGTCCTTGGCCGCCGCGTTCATCAGCTGCTGGTTGACTTGATAGGGCGCGAGAAGATTGTGCCGTCGCCCTTCGTCCTCGTCGCCCATCGACACCCAGCAGTCGGAGATCACGGCCGCCGCGCCGGCCACCGCCGCAAACGGATCCGCGCCGATCTTCACGTCCGCGCCGAGGGCCCGCGCCGCCTCAATGCGGGCGGCCGGCGGCTGCAATTCGGGGGGACAGGCGATGTCGAGCGAGAATTCGAAACGGGCCGACGCGTCGATCCAGGACGAAAGAACGTTGTTGTAATCGCCGCTCCAAGCGATCTTCCGCCCGCGGATCGGACCGCGATGCTCCTCGAAAGTTAGGATGTCGGCCATCGCCTGACAAGGGTGAGACCGCTTGGTCAGACCGTTGATCACCGGCACGGTCGCATAGCGCGCCAATTCCTCCAGCGATTGGTGGTCGAGCACGCGAATCATGATCGCATCGACATAGCGGGACAGGACCCGTGCGGTGTCGGCGAGGGTTTCGCCGCGGCCGAGTTGCATCTCGGCGCCGGTCAGCATCATGGCGTCGCCGCCGAGTTCGCGCATCGCTTTCTCGAAAGAAACCCGGGTTCGGGTCGATGGCTGGTCGAAGATCATCGCCAGGGTTTTGCCGGCGAGCGGACGCGCCTTCGGCGGCTCGCCGCGGATGCGGCTCGCCTTCATCGCCGAGGACCTGTCGAGAATGTGGCGCAGGTCGCTCGCTGCAACCTTCGACAGGTCGAGAAAGTGCCGGACGGGCGCTGCGGGCGGCGTCCGGGTCATTCGGCCGCGCCCTTCTGAGCGGCGGCGGTCGCTTCCGCTTCGAGCCGGGCGCAGGCCGCATCGAGGCGGCGCACGCCCTCGAGCAGCTCCTCGTCGCTGACGATCAAGGGCGGCGCCAAGCGCACGACGTTGTCGCCGGCCGGAATGGTCAGCAACTTCTCCTTGCGCGCCGCGGCGGCGAAATCGGCGTTGGCGACCTTGACCTTCAAGCCGACCAGTAGGCCTTCGCCGCGCACCTCTTCAATGATCGCGTCGTGGCGGTCCTTCAATTCGGCGAGGCGCTGCCGCAACATCAGGCCAAGCCGCGCGACGCGCTCGATGAAGCCGGGCGCCAGCACCACGTCGAGCACCGCATTGCCGACCGCCATAGCCAGCGGATTGCCGCCGAAAGTGGTGCCGTGCGTCCCGGTCGTGAAGCCCTTGGCCGCGTCGGCCGTGGCGAGGCACGCGCCCATCGGAAAGCCGCCGCCAATCCCCTTGGCGATCGTCATGATGTCGGGGTGAATGCCAGAATGTTGATAAGCGAAGAGTTTGCCCGTGCGGCCGACCCCGGTCTGGATCTCGTCGAAGACGAGCAGAAGTCCGTAGGCGTCGCAGAGGGCGCGCAAGCCGCGTAGGAAGGCCGGCGGCACGACGCGCACGCCGCCCTCGCCCATGATCGGCTCGATCAAGATGGCGCCAGTTTCCGGCCCGATCGCTTTCTCGACCGCCTCGATCGTGGTGACCGGAATCTGGTCGAAACCCTCGACCTTCGGCCCGAAGCCTTCAAGATATTTGGCCTGCCCCCCTGCGGCGATCGTCGCCAAGGTGCGGCCATGGAAAGCGCCCTCGAACGTGATGAAGCGGTAGCGCTCGGGCCGGCCGCCGACCGACTGCCACTTGCGCGCCATCTTGATCGCGGCCTCGTTCGCCTCCGCGCCTGAATTGGAGAAAAAGACGAGATCGGCGAATGTCGCCTCCGTGAGGCGGCGCGCCAGCCTCTCGCCTTCCGGGATCTGAAAAAGGTTGGACGTGTGCCAAAGCTTCTGGCCTTGACGCGTCAGCGCCTCGACCAGATGCGGATGCGAATAGCCGAGCGAGGCGACGGCGATGCCGGCCCCGAAATCGAGATAGCGCTCGCCGGTCGTCGAGATCAGCCAAGCGCCTTCGCCCCTATCGAAGGCGATGTCGGCCCTTGCATAAACCGGCACGATCGCGGAAGACACGTTGTTCAACTCCAGCGTTCCGGATAGGACGCCTACCCACAACCCCAGGCGGCGCAAACAAAAACGCCGCCCCGCTGGGACGGCCGCTCTGCGGAGCAGGATCATAGGCGCCGGCCGCTTTGGGGTCAATTCTCTAGGCGTTGGCGCGGCGCGGGAAGTACGGCCGCGGCCGTGTTTGTCTTGGGCGCCTCGCGCATCCTCTGTTGAAAACAGCGACGGGAGTGGAAGTAGGACTCTTGCGCGCGATTCAACGCGTAGTGTAGATTCCTTTTCGTCGGCTACGAGATGTCGTGGAGCCGGTTTTCTAGAGAGCGTGAAGTGCGGAGCGTTCGTCGGCGCAGCCGAGCGAGCGGGGGCGTCGGATTCCGTTCGAGGGGTCGGAGCGCAGGGTTCATACGCTTTCAGACGGCCGGCGAACTCTGCGGTCGCCGGCGGAAACGAGGCCAAGATGTGGACTGACGAGAAGGTCGAGCTCCTGCGGCAATTGTGGCTCGACGGCAAGAGCGCCAGCCAGATCGCCGCCGAGCTCGGCGACGGCGTGACGCGCAACGCAGTGATCGGCAAGGTGCACCGCCTCGGCCTTTCCGGCCGAGTCAAGGCCAGCGCGCCCGTTGCGCCGCGGGTCAGGCAGCAGCGCCCGGCCGGAACGCGCCCGCCTTCGCCGCGCAGCGGCGGCGGCTTTCGCGGCAATACGGCGCTCGCGCTGGCGCGCGACGCGGAGATCGAGGCGGAGCCCGAGTTCCGCGAGGACGTCGTCATCCCGATGTCGCTCCGAGTGACGATCGTCGAGCTGAGAGAGGCGATGTGCCGCTGGCCGCTCGGCGACCCTACCTCCTCGGAATTCCGCTATTGCGGCATCCAGACCCAGGGCGACGGCCCCTATTGCGTCCACCATGGCCGGATGGCCTATCAGCCGGCGCAGGACCGACGGCGCGAGCGAGAGCGCGAGCGACGCGCCGCCGCTCGCATTGCGTGAGCGGCGGTCGCCCGTCTTCGGCGGAAGGGGGCGGCGAGAGGGCGTCTGCGCGCGTCCCGACAAAGGCCGGCTAAGGCAAATCTGGTTATCCAATTTATGCCGCGGCCGCCGGAACGGCCCGGAACGACGAGGCGCGCTACAACTTTCCGAAAGTCTCGTCGAAGGCGTAGCCGGCGCCGCGCACCGTGCGGATCGGATCGCGCTCCTTGCCGCGCGACAGCGCCTTGCGCAGGCGCCCGATATGGACGTCGACCGTGCGCTCGTCGATTTCGGCCGAAAGCCCCCAGACGCCGTCGAGCAGCTGCGCGCGCGAAAAGACGCGGCCCGGCCGCTCCAGCAGATATTCCAGCAAGCGAAACTCGGTCGGACCGAGATGGATGTCGCGCGCGCCGCGTCGGACCCGCTTTGTCTCGCGATCGAGGTCGAGATCGCCGGCGGAAAGCCTTTCGGCGATGCGCTCGGGCCGGCTGCGCCGGAGCAACGCCCGCACGCGCGCCATGAGTTCGGGCACGGAAAAAGGCTTGACCACGTAATCGTCCGCGCCGACCGAAAGCCCGCGCACGCGCTCGCCCTCTTCGCCGCGCGCGGTCAGCATGATGACCGGCAGCGTTCGATTCGATTCTCGCGCCCGCAATCGGCGGCAAATTTCGAGGCCCGAAACGCCGGGCAGCATCCAATCGAGGATCAACAGGTCGGGCGGGTTTTCAGCCAGCCGTAGCTCCGCTTCGTCGCCGCGCTCGACGCATTCGGGCGCGTAGCCCTCGGCCTCCAAATTATAGGCGAGCAGCAAGGCGAGATCGGATTCGTCCTCGACCACGAGAATTCGCGGCGCCGCGACCGTCGCCGCCCGGCTGAGATCCCGGCGTTCCTCCTTCATTGCTCAACCGCCCCGAGCGGAGCCGGCGTCGCCTGGTCGGGATGTCCCTTCGGACGTTCGGCCGGAAGCGTTCCGCCCGTCACGAGATAGTAGACCGTCTCGGCAATGTTGGTCGCGTGATCGCCGATCCGTTCGATGTTTTTGGAGCAGAAAAGGAGATGCGCGCAGAAGGAGATGTTGCGCGGATCCTCCATCATATGGGTGAGAAGGTCGCGAAACACCGAATCTTCGAGCGCGTCGAGCTCGGCGTCCCGCGTCCATACGGCATGCGCGCGGTCGGCGTCGCGCAGCGCGTAAGCGTCGAGCACGTCCTTCAATTGCTCGGTGGCGAGATCGTTCATGTGCTTCAAGCCCACCGAAGCGCGCGGCACGCGCGATTCCGGGCCGATTTTCACCGACCGTCGGGCGATGTTCTTGGCGAGGTCGCCGATGCGCTCGAGGTCGCCGGCGACGCGGATCGCGCCGATGATCTCGCGCAAATCGACCGCCATCGGCTGGCGACGCGCGATCGTCAAGATGGCCTGCTCTTCGATCTCGCGCTGCAGCGTGTCGAGGCGCGGATCGGTGGCGATGACCTGCTGGGCCAACTCGTTATTGACCGAACCGAGCGCGTCCATCGCGTCGACGACCATCTTTTCGGCGATGCCGCCCATTTCGCCGATGCGCCGGCCGAGCGCATCGAGCTCTTTGTCATAGGCCCTGACGATGTGTTCGCTCATCAAAATCTCCTCAGCCGAAGCGGCCGGTGATGTAATCCTGGGTGCGCTTCTCCCGCGGCGAGGTGAAGACTTTGCTGGTGTCGTCGAATTCGATCAGCTCTCCGAGATACATGAAGGCGGTGTATTCGGAGACGCGCGCCGCCTGCTGCATGCTGTGGGTGACGATGACGATCGTGTAATCGTCGGTCAGCTCGTCGATCAGCTCTTCGATCTTGGAAGTCGAAATCGGGTCGAGCGCCGAACACGGCTCGTCGAACAAAATGACTTCCGGCTTGATCGCGATGGTGCGGGCGATGCAGAGACGCTGCTGCTGGCCGCCAGAGAGGGAGAGGCCGCTCGCCGCCAGCTTGTCCTTGACTTCGTCCCACAAGGCGGAGCGGCGCAGGGCCGATTCGACCCGACCGTCCAGTTCGGACTTGCTCAATTTCTCATACAGTTTGATGCCGAAGGCGATATTGTCGTAGATCGACATCGGGAACGGCGTCGGTTTCTGAAACACCATGCCGACGCGCGAACGCAACAAGTTCAAATCGAGCTTGGCGTCGAGGATGTTCTCGCCGTCGAGCAGGACTTCGCCCTCGGCGCGCTGGTTCGGATAAAGGTCGTACATCCGATTGAGGACACGCAAAAAGGTCGATTTACCGCAGCCGGAGGGGCCGATTAGAGCGGTGACCTTGTTCTCGGAGAACGAAAGATTGATGTCTTTGAGCGCGCGCGAGCCGCCATAATAGAAGCTCAATCCGCGCACTGCGATTTTTTCTCGCGACGCATTCTGGACAGCATTCGTGCGCGCGGTCTGGGCCATCTCGTTCATGTTTGCGGACTCTCGGGAGGACATTGACGCGCTCACTTGTTGACCGCTCGCGCAGCGAGCACGCGCGCGGCGATGCTCATGGCCAGGACCGCAAAGGTGATGAGCAGCGCGCCGGTCCACGCGAGATGCTGCCAATCCTTGTAGGGGCTCAATGCGAACTGGAAGATCACCGCGGGCAGGCTCGACATCGGCGCGTCGAGATTGGCGCTGAAAAACTGATTGTTCAACGCGGTGAAGAGCAACGGCGCGGTCTCGCCGCTGATCCGGGCGATCGCCAAGAGAATGCCGGTGAGCAGGCCGGCGCGCGCCGCGCGATAGGCGACGTGGCGGATCACAGCGGCGCGCGGCATGCCGAGAGCCGCGGCGGCCTCGCGCAGCGAGCCAGGCACCAGAAGCAGCATGTCCTCGGTGGTGCGCACGACGACTGGAATGACGATAATGGCGAGCGCGACGCCGCCGGCGACGGCGGAGAAATGGCCCATTCGCGTCACCATGATCTGGTAAACGAACAGACCGACGACGACCGACGGCGCGCTGAGCAGAATGTCGTTGATGAAGCGCACGAAGAAAGTGAGCCGCGAATAGCGGCCGTATTCGGCCATGTAAGTGCCGGCCAGAATGCCGATCGGCGCGCCGATGGCGAGGCCGAGCGCGGTTATGATCAGGCTTCCGACGATGGCGTTGAGCAAGCCGCCGTTCGAGCCAGGCGGCGGCGTCATCTGGGTGAAGACCGCAAGCGACAGGCCGCCAAATCCGTTCCACACCAAGGCGGCGAGAATCAAAGTCAGCCAGCCGAGGCCGAAAATCGTGGCGGCGACACACAGGATCTTCGCCGCGGCGTCGACCCGTCGGCGAGCTCGGTACTTTGCCATATCAACCCGCCTTTCTGTCGAGGCGCATCAGCAACAGCCGCGCAGCGACTAGGACGAAGAAGGTAATGACGAAAAGAATGAGGCCGAGCGTGATCAGCGCGGACGTGTAAAGGTCGCCGACCGCTTCGGTAAATTCATTGGCGATCGTCGCCGAAATCGTCGTGCCCGGCGCCAGGATCGAAGCGGAAATCTTGTGAGCGTTGCCGATGACGAAGGTCGTCGCCATGGTTTCCCCAAGCGCGCGGCCGAGCCCGAGCATGCCCCCGCCGATCACGCCGACGCGCGTATAGGGCAGGACGACGCTGCGGACCACTTCCCAGGTCGTGCAGCCAATGCCGTAAGCCGATTCTTTGAGAACCGAGGGCACGGTCTCGAACACGTCGCGCGAGATCGACGTGATGAAGGGTAGAACCATAATCGCCAGGATGATTCCCGCCGTCAGCATGCCGATGCCGTAAGGCGGCCCTGCGAACAGCGTCGAGAGAATGGGAATGGGCTGCGAGGCGTTGATCAGCGCGGGCTGCACATAGGCCTGCAGAAAGGGCGCAAAGACGAACAATCCCCAAATGCCGTAAATGATCGACGGAATGCCGGCGAGCAATTCGATGGCGATGCCGATCGGCCGGCGCAATGGCTGGGGACAAAGCTCCGTCAGAAAGATCGCGATTCCGATTCCGATCGGAACGGCGATGATCATCGCCAAAAAAGCCGTGATCAACGTGCCGCAGATCGGCGCGAAGGCGCCGTATTCGTCGGTGACCGGGTTCCAGACTTCGGTGATCAGGAAGCTAAGGCCGAAGGTCCGGATCGTCGGCGCCGAGCCCCAAGCCAGCGACAGGATCACGCCGCCGAGCAGCGCGAGCACCAGCGCCGCGGCGGCGCGGGTGACGATTCGAAATATCCGATCGCGAAAGATCAGCCCACGCAGAGCGCGCGCTCGCGATACGACCTCGTTCGACAGTCGCGCTTGCGCGATGGGGATTGAAATGTCGGCCACCGAACTCTCTCGAACTCGCATCAATCGGCTAGAAGGGAGCGCGCGCGGCGCGAGCCGCCCGCGCACGCCCTCTCGATCCTCTTACATCAACGGCTTGCCGTCGGGCCCTTTGATCTCTTTCCATTCGTCCTTGATCAGCGCGACGACCGAGGCCGGCATCGGAATATAGTCGAGGTCTTCGGCCATCTTCGTCCCATTGGCGAAGGCCCATGAGAAGAACTGCAAAGCCTCTTTCGCGGCCGCCGCATCCGGCGCCTGCTTGGGCATCAGAATGAAAGTCGAGGCGGTGATCGGCCAGGATTGCGCGCCAGGCTGGTCGGTCAGCAGGAGATAGAAGCCCGCAGCGTTCTTCCAATCCGCGTTCGCCGCTGCAGCCTGGAAGCTCGCTGGAAGCGGCTCGACCTTCTTGCCGTCATGGTTGATCATGTCGGTGACGGTCAGATGATTTTGCTTGGCGTAGGCCGATTCGACGTAGCCGATCGCGTTCTGCGTCTGCATCACGTTATTGGAGACGCCCTCGTTGCCCTTGGCGCCGATTCCGACCGGCCATTCGACCGACGTGCTCTCGCCGACCTTCGATTTCCATTCGTCCGAGACTTTGGACAAATAGTCGGTGAAATTGAAGGTGGTTCCGGAACCGTCGGAGCGGTGAACCACCGCGATCGCCGCGGACGGCAACTTGACGTCCGGATTGAGCTTCTTGATCGACGGATCGTCCCACGTCTTAATCTCGCCGAGGAAGATCTTGGCCAGAGTGTCGCCGTCAAGCGTCAACTCGTTCGGCTTGATCCCGGCGACATTGACCACCGGCACGATGCCGCCCATCACCATTGGCCATTGGACGAGGCCGGCCTTATCTAGAGCGGCCGGCTTCAGCGGCATGTCGGAGGCTCCGAAAGTAACCGTCTTGGCTTCGATCTGCTTGATGCCGCCGCCGGACCCGATCGACTGGTAATTCAACCCGTTGCCGGTCTCTTTTTTGTAGGCGTCGGCCCATTTGGCGTAGATGGGATACGGGAAGGTTGCGCCCGCGCCGGAAATATCGGCGGCGCTCGCGCTGGCGAGACCGGCGACGAGGATCGCCGCGCTGGTCAAGGATCGAAGGTACATGATTGCCTCTCTGGCTCGGTTGCGGAATGCGCGGACCGGCGCCCTTGAGGGGCTGACCGGCCGTCGGGCCCGCTTTCTACGGAGCCAACGCCCTTTATCTATGACAGATAGGAAACGGTTTGATGACAGTATAAACCGTTGAAATGTTTCTAGTCTTTAAACCCCGAATCATCGGGGTGCAGAGGAATGTTGGCGGCGAAGGTCGAGCCGCGGCCGATATCGCTGGCGATGGTTAACCGGCCGCGGTGACGGGCGATAATGTGCTTGACGATCGCGAGGCCCAAGCCGGTGCCGCCGCGCGACCGGCTCTGGCCGGCGTCGATGCGATAGAAGCGTTCGGTCAGCCGCGGCAGATGCTCCGGCGCGATGCCCGGCCCATCATCCTTCACGCTGAGCGCGCCTTCGCGCTTTACGCGCGCGACGCGGATTTCGACATTGCCGCGACGCTTCTCCTCGGGCGCGGGCGAGCCGTATTTAATCGCGTTTTCGACCAGGTTCTCCGCGACTCGGACAAGCTCGTCGCGGTCGCCCATGACGATCACCGAACGGGTCGCCTGTACGTCGAGATCGACCGACATTTCTTGCGCGAGCGGCGCCAAGGTGTCGGCGACATGGCGAGCGATCAACGATAGATCGACGGGCGTCTCCGGCCGGACGTGCTGATTCTGCTCGATGCGCGAGAGCGACAGCAGATCGTCGACAAGGCGCGCCATCCGGCGGCCTTGCTCGCGCATGATGCCGAGGAATTTCTGCCGCGCCTTTGCGTCGTCGCGGGCCGGGCCTTGCAGAGTCTCGATGAAGCCGAGCAGCGAGGCGAGCGGCGTGCGCAACTCGTGGCTGGCGTTGGCGATGAAATCGACGCGCATGCGCTCGACCTTGCGCGCTTCGGTCAGGTCGCGCAGCGTAAGCAAAGCGGCGCCGATCTCGCCATTCCGCGCCGTCAACGGCGCGATATGGACGTCGAAGACGCGCTCGACAGGCACTCGCTCGCTCCACGAGACGGTCTCGATTACGCCCTGGGCGAGGACGCGGCGAAGCCCGTCGAGCACGTCAGGCGCACGCAAAGCGAGGACAAGCGGTTCGCCGACTTTCGCCGCGGTGAGCACCGCCTGAGCCGGCGCGTTGGCCGCGATGAGCCTCATGTCGGCGCCGACGACGACCGCCGGCTCCGGCATGGCGCCGATAAGGTCGGCGCAGAATTGCGACCTTACGTCGGCCTCGAGATCGGAGAGGGTGATGTCGCTCATGGCCGGCGCGCCTCGTCGCGCCTTGACTTTGAAAGAGGCGAGAGCGCAGCGAAGTCAAGTGGCGCGGCCGGGCGGCCGCGCATCTTCACTCTTCGCCCAAGTCGCTCGAGGCCTCGATCGCTTCGCGCAACGAGCGCCACCGCCGGACCGCCTCATGCGCGCCGAGCAGCGCCATCGCGAAGACGAAAGGCGTCAAGTAATAAATGGCGCGAAACAGCAACAGCGAAGCGAGAACCGAGCCGCTTTCGGCGGGGACGGTCTTCAACATCGTCGCTTCGAAGACGCCGAGCCCGCCCGGCGCATGGCTGGCGATTCCCAACATGCAGGCGAAGGAATAGAGCGCGCCGAAGGTCATGAAGGCTAGACCATGCCCTTTCGGCAAAAGGACATAGAGGGCGCCCGCCGCCGAGCAGACGTCAATGACGCCCAGCGCCATCTGGCCGAGCGTCACGAACGGTCCGGGCAACCTGACGTGAAACAGGATCGGCTTGACGCCGCGCTGACTGACGAAAGCGAGATAGGCGGCGAGCAGCGCCAGGACGCCTAGGCCGAAGACCTGATTGACCGCCGAGTGGAAATGATTGATCTCGCTGATCGCCGGCGCTTGGCTGACGAGGCCGACGCCGACCACCAGGCCCATGCCGAGCCAGAAGGTCACGCCGGCGATGAGCGTGAGGCTTGCGACCTTGCCGGCCGACAGACCGGCTGGGCCGTAAATCCAATAGCGCACCGCGCCGGCCGTGATCAGCGGAAATCCGAGGGTGAACGAGATGGCGTAGCTGGCGAACGAGGCGAGCGCAGTCAGCCGATAGGGCGTCTTGGCTCGTAAATGACGCAGCGCAATCGCGTCATAACCGGTCAGCGCCAGATAGCTCAAAGCCGAAAGGAAAAAAGCGGTCGCGATTTGATCGCCGCCCGTGCCGGCGATCGCCGCCTTGAATTGCCGCAAATCGATCGCGACCAGCACCCGGACAAAGAAAAACAGCGAGACTGCGACAATGAGGAGGCTGGCGGCGACGCCGAGCCGATGCAGCAGCGCGCGCCGCCCCTCCAGCGCTTGGACCAGCCTCTCGATGCGTCTGGCCGCAATCTTGTCCGCCGCGGCGGGCGGGCGTTTTTCTAGCGTTTTCGTCATGCGCCCTGAAATCGCATCCCCGCCCGGCGGCTATATGGCGGGACGGGGCAGGGGGAGCAAGCGCGAGGCGGCGGCTCGCTGGTCGGGCTCGCCGCCTGTTCGGCAAATCGCCGCGATCGGGCCCCCGCAAATCAGAGCGGACGCTGGGCGCGCGGAGCCAAGCCTAAGGCCTAGAAGCGATTACAGTTTCACGACTTGGCCAGTCCGCCGCGCCTGATCGGCGGCGTCGGCGAGCAGTTGGGCGCGCAACCCGTCTTCGCCGCTCGGGCTAGGCGCCTTGCCGGAGGAGACCGCGGCGACGAAAGCGGCGATCTCGTCGCGATACGCGCCGGCGTAGCGTTCGAGGAAGAAGTTGAGGACCTTGTCGCCGGTAAAGCCATGCGCGCCGGCGAACTGAACCGTGCTTTCGTGGACGTTCTCGGCGCGCAGCATGCCCTTCGAGCCATGCGCCTCGATGCGTTGGTCATAGCCGTAAGCAGCGCGGCGCGAATTGGAAATTTCGGCGACCTTGCCGGACTGGGTCTGCAGGATGACGACCGCGGTGTCGATGTCGCCCGCTTCGCCAATCGCCTTGTCGACGAGCGCCGCGCCGAAGGCGCTGACCGCAACTGGCTCCTCGCCGAGCAGGAATCGGGCCATGTCGAAATCGTGGATCATCATGTCGCGATAAAGGCCGCCCGAGCGGGCGATGTAGGAGAGCGGCGGCGGGCCGGGATCGCGCGAGGTGATCTGGACAATTTCGACCTGGCCGATCGCGCCGTCGGCGATGCGCGCTTGGACGGCGGCGAAATTGCGGTCGAAGCGGCGATTGAAGCCGATCATCAGCGGCGCGCCGGCGGCTTGGACGACCTTCAAACATTCGCGAATGCGCTCGGCGCTGAGATCGACCGGCTTTTCGCAGAACGTCGCCTTTTTTGCGCGCGCCGCTTTCTCGATCAGATCGGCGTGCATGTCGGTCGGCGCGCAGATCGCCACGGCGTCGATATCGGAGGCGGCCATGATCGCGTCAATGCTCGCGACTTTGGCGCCTGTCGCCTCCGCCAGCGCTTTTGCCGCCGCCTCGTCGACATCGGCGACGGCGCGCACTTCGCAACCCTCGAGCGCGGCGATATTGGCCGCATGGATTTTGCCGATCCGACCCGCGCCGATAACGCCAAACCGCATGGAATCCTCCCTGAATAGTGCGCCAGAAAAGAATAACCGTTCCAACTTGACTTGTGAATAGAATTTTTGTTTCATCTCTCAAGAGCGAGGCGCGCGCCAGCGCTTTCGCTCCCGGTATGAGCCAACTAATCTGAACCAGTTAAAGAGGAAACGTCATGGCGAGCGCCTCTCAGCCGCACGGGGCCCACTTTTCCGGGACTGCGAGTCTTGCCGGCAAGGTCGCGGTCGTCACCGGCGGCTCGCAAGGCCTGGGCGAAGCGATCGCTCGGCTCTTTGCGGAACGCGGCGCCGCAGGTTTGGTGATTTGCGGCCGCAACGAAAAAAACGGCCGGCGCGTCGCCGACGAGCTTGAAACGACCGGCTGCCCGACCTCATTCGTAACCGCCGATCTTGGCCATGTCGCCGATTGCCGCAAGGTGATCGCCGAAGCCGATCGCCGGTTCAAGCGCGTCGATATCCTCGTCAACGCCGCCGCCGTTACCGACCGAGGCACGATTCTCGACACGACCGAAGAGCGCTTCAACGACATTTTCAACGTCAATGTCCGCGCCCCGTTTTTCCTGATGCAGGAGGCGGCGAAAATCATGCGCCGCGAGAAAATTCCGGGCTCGATCATCAATATCCAATCGATGTCCGCGCATGGCGGCCAGCCGTTCATTTCCGCCTATTGCGCCTCGAAAGGCGCGCTCGCGACGCTGACCCGCAACGTCGCCCATTCGCTGATCAAGTTCCGCATCCGCGTCAACGGGCTCAATATCGGCTGGATGGCGACGCCCGGCGAAGACCGCATCCAGAAGACGTACCACGACCGCAAGGACGGCTGGCTGGAAGAGGCGGCCAGGAGCCGGCCGTTCGGCCGGCTGATCGACCCGAGGGAAGTGGCGCGCGCTTGCGTCTATCTCGCCTCCGAGGAATCGGGCCTGATGACCGGCTCGAATATCGATTTCGATCAGACTATCGTCGGCGTCGGCGATGAGCCGCTCGAGCCGTGACGAGGCGGCGCCCTTCGCGCCTCGCTTGAAGGGCAGGAGGTAATTCCAGCGTGAGCGTCCCGACCCTCGACGTCATCTGTATCGGCCGGTCGTCGATCGACCTTTACGGCGCCCAGGTCGGCGGCCGTCTCGAAGACATGGCGAGTTTCTCCAAGGCGGTCGGCGGCTGCCCGACCAACATCGCCATTGGCGTGGCTCGGCTGGGACTGAAGAGCGGCCTCATCACTCGCGTGGGCGACGAGCATATGGGGCGGGCCATCCGCGAACAATGCGCGCGCGAAGGCGTCGACGTCTCGGGCGTCCATACCGATCCCAAACGCCTGAGTTCGATCGTCCTGCTCGGCATCCGCGACGACAAGACGTTCCCGCTCATCTTCTATCGCGAGAATTGCGCCGACGGCGCGCTCGACGAAAGCGACATTGACGAAGCCTATATCGCAAGCGCCAAGGCGATCGTCGTAACCGGCACGCATTTCGCCAAGCCCAATACGGCCGCCGCGCAAAATCTCGCCATCGGCTACGCCAAGAAACACGGCCGCAAAGTCGTGTTCGACATCGATTATCGGCCCAATCTCTGGGGCCTCGCCGGCCACGGCGCGGGCGAAGAGCGCTACATCAAATCGGGCGAGGTCAGCGAAAGGCTGCAGAAGATTCTTCCTCGATGCGATCTCATCGTCGGGACCGAGGAGGAGTTGATGATCGCCGGCGGAATCGACGATCCTTACGCCGCGCTGAAAGCCGTGCGCGCCTTGACCGCAGCGACCATCGTCATGAAGCGCGGCCCGATGGGCTGCGTCGTCTTTCCAGGAGCTATTCCTGCGACGATCGAACAAGGCCTGAAGGGCCCCGGCTTTCCGGTCGAGGTCTATAACGTGCTGGGCGCAGGCGACGCCTTCATGTCCGGCTTCTTGCGCGGTTGGCTGCGCGACGAACCGATCGAGACGTGTTGCGCCTACGCCAATGCGGGCGGCGCGTTTGCGGTGTCGCGGCTCCTCTGTTCGGCCGAGTACCTCACCTGGCCGGAAATGCAGCACTTCCTCAAGCATGGCTCGCCGCACCGCGCGCTGCGCCATGACGAGACCTTGACCCATATCCATTGGGCGACGACGCGCCGGCCGCAGCCGGACAGCTTGATGGCCTTCGCGATCGACCACCGCGCCCAACTCGAGAAAATCGCCGACGAAGCCAAGGCGCCGCGGGCGCGGATCGGCGCGTTCAAGCGCCTCGCCGTCGATGCGGCGGCCAATGTCGCGGCCGGACGGGCGGGCTTCGGCATGCTGCTTGATGGCAGATACGGGCGCGACGCCTTGTTCCGCGCCGCCGATCATCCTTTCTGGATCGGCCGCCCGGTTGAAGAGCCGGGCTCGAGGCCGCTCGAATTCGAATTCGGCGGCTCGCTCGGCGCCAAGCTGATCGAGTGGCCCGTCGGCCATACGATCAAATGCCTGTGCTTCTATCATCCCGACGACGCCGACGAGATAAAGGCGCGCCAGGAGCGCGAATTGTTGCGGCTCTACGACGCCGCGCGCCTGATCGGCCGCGAGTTGCTGGTCGAGATCATCGCCGGCAAGCACGGCGCCGTCACCGATGCGACGGTCTCGCGCGTGCTGGAGCGGCTCTATCAGATCGGGATCAAGCCCGACTGGTGGAAGCTCGAAAGCCAGGCGAACGATACGGCCTGGGCGAATATCGCCCGGGTCATCGAAGCGCATGATCCGTTCTGCCGCGGGATCGTGCTGCTCGGCCTGGAGGCGCCTGAGCAGGACCTGGCGAGCGCGTTCCGGATCGCGCGGCGTTGCCCCAAAGTGAAGGGCTTCGCCGTCGGCCGGACCATCTTCGCCGAGCCGGCCCAGGCGTGGTTCGCCGGCGAGATCGGCGACGAAGAAGCGACGCGACTCATGGCCGAGAGTTTCGCTAGACTATGCGAGGCTTGGCGTGTCGCAGGCGAAGCGCCGGCGAGCGCGCCGGCCGGAAAGGTCGCATGACGCAAGCGCGCGAATTGCAGGCGGCGTTCGAGGCCGGCGTGATCGACGCCGAGACTCGCGACCGCCTCGTCGCGTTCTTCGACAGCCGGGCCGGCGCGCCGTTGAAGTCGCCTGCGCCGAAATTCGACGTCACCCATGTCCTCTACTACGCCGGCGCGTTGTTGGTCATGTCCGCGATGGGCCTGTTCTCCAACGTCGCGTTCAACGCGCTCGGCGGCTACGCTCTGACCGCGACCGCGCTGGTCTACGCCGCCGGCTTCACCGCGCTCGGCGCCTTTCTCTGGCGCACGCCGGACCTTAGGACGCCCGCCGGTTTGGCGGTCGCAGTCGCGGTGTCGATGACGCCGCTCGCGATCTATGGCGTCCAGGACGCGCTCGATCTTTGGGCGGCGGACAAGCCGAAAAACTATCAGAGCTTCTTTCCGCTCATCAATGCGAGCTGGGTCTATATGGAGGTCGGGACGGTCCTCGCCGCAATGTTGGCGCTGCGCTTTTTCGCCTTTCCATTCATCCTGATGGTCGCGGCGATCGCGCTCTGGTTCCTGTCGATGGACCTCGCGGCTCTGCTGGTCAAAGCCTATACGGTCAGCGACTGGCTTTCGGATTGGGAGTTGCGGCGTCGCGTTTCGCTTTATTTTGGCGCGGCGATGATCCTCGCCGCCTGGGCGATCGACCTGAAGCGACCAGCCGCCGGCGACTTCGGCTTTTGGCTGCATCTGTTCGGCGCGCTGACCTTCTGGGGCGCGATCACCTCAGCTTCCGACGCGGCCGAAATCGGCAAGGCGATCTATTGCCTGTTGAATATCGGCCTGATCGGCTTCGCGGTCTTCCTCAATCGCCGGATATACGCCGTGCTCGGCGTGATCGGCGTCGCGATGTATCTCGGCTATCTCGCCTTTGACGTGTTCAACGACGTTCTCGCCTTCTCCTTCATCGTCTCCCTCATCGGTCTCGGCGTGATCTTTGCCGGCATATTTTACCAGCGAAAGCGCGAGGCGATCAGTTCGGCCGTCGACGCGCTTCTGCCGCCCGCTTTGCGCGCGCTGCGTCCGAAAACCCTCGACGTGACGACTTAAAGCAACGGAGCAGGCCTCGTGAAAACCATCCGTCTCACCGCCGCGCAGGCGACAGTCCGCTTTTTGAGCCAGCAAATGACCGAAATAGACGGCGAAAAGGTCCGGCTCTTCGCCGGAATCTTCGCCATTTTCGGCCACGGCAACGTCGCCGGCCTGGGCGAAGCGCTGCAGCAGGCGCAGGACGTGCTGCCGACTTATCGCTCGCATAACGAGCAGGCCATGGGCCTTTCGGCGATCGCCTACGCCAAGGCAATGCGCCGGCGCCGCATCATGGCCTGCACCAGCTCGATCGGCCCCGGCGCGACCAATATGGTGACCGCCGCGGCGACGGCCCATGTCAATCGCCTTCCGGTCCTGTTCCTGCCGGGCGACGTTTTCGCCAACCGCCGGCCGGATCCGGTCCTGCAGCAGGTCGAGGATTTCGGCGATGGCGCGATCAGCGCCAATGATTGCTTCCGGCCTGTGTCGCGCTATTTCGATCGCATCACGCGGCCCGAGCAGATCGTGCCGGCGCTGACCAGGGCCGTCTCCGTGCTGACCGATCCCGCCGAATGCGGGCCGGTCACGCTCGCCTTCTGCCAGGACGTGCAGACGGAAGCTTACGATTACCCCGAAAGCTTCTTCGAAGAACGCATGCACCGCCAGCGCCGCCAAGGGCCGGACCCGCACGAACTGCGCGAGGCCGCCGCTCTGTTGCGCGGCGCCAAGAAGCCGCTGGCCATCGCCGGCGGCGGCGTCCTCTATTCGGGCGCCGAAAAGGAACTGCTCGCTTTCTGCGAGAAGCGCGGCGTGCCGATGACAGAGACTCACGCCGGCAAATCCGCCGTTCCGGTCGATCATCCTCTGTCGCTCGGCGCGATCGGCGTCACCGGCACCAGCGCGGCGAATAAATACGCCGAGGAGGCGGACGTCATTTTGGCGGTCGGCGCGCGCCTTGCCGACTTCGTCACCGGCTCATGGGCCTTGTTCAAGAATCCAGAGCGCCGCTTCATCGGCCTCAATGTGCAGGTCTTCGACGCCTGCAAGCACCGCGCGACGCCGCTGGTCGCCGACGCGCGCGCGGGCATCGGCGCGCTGGGCGCGGCGCTCGACGATTGGAAGGCGCCCGAAGCCTGGAGCGCGGGAGCGGCGAAGGCGAAAGAGGAATGGACCAAGGTTTCGGCGCGCTATGTCGCGCCGACCAACGCCGAAATCCCCTCCGACGCGCAGGTGCTCGGCGCTCTGATGCGCGGCGGCAAATCGTCCGATATCGTGGTCTGCGCCGCCGGCGGCCTGCCCGGCGAATTGCACAAGCTGTGGCGAGCCGGCGCGCCGCTCGGCTACCATTCCGAATACGGCTATTCTTGCATGGGCTACGAGATCGCCGGCGGACTTGGCGTCAAGCTGGCCCATCCAGACCGCGAGGTCGTCGTCGTGCTCGGCGACGGCTCGTACCTGATGATGAATTCCGAGATCGCCTCCTCGGTGATGCTCGGCTTGAAGCTGATCATCGTCGTCAACGACAATCGCGGCTTCGCCTGCATCAACCGTCTGCAGCGCGCTACCGGCGGCGAATCGTTCAACAATCTGTTGCGCGACGCTCGGCACGAGACCCTGCCGGAGATCGACTTCGTCGCGCATGCGCGTAGCCTCGGCGCCGAAGCGGTCAAAGTCAAATCGATCGGCGAACTGGAGGCGGCCTTCGCCAAAGCCCGCGACGCCAGCGTCACGCAAGTCCTGGTCATCGAGACCGATCCGATGGTCGTCACCGACGCGGGCGGCTTCTGGTGGGACGTCGCGGTGCCGGAAGTCTCGCAACGCGAGACCGTGGTCGCGGCGCGCAAGAAATATGAAACGGCGCTGGCCGACCAGCGCGTGGGAGATTGAGAATGGCGGTCAGGCTCGGGGCGAATCCGATCGGATGGTCCAACGACGACTTGCAGGAAATCGGCGGCGCGACGCCGCTCGAGACGTGCCTCGCCGAAGCCAAGGAAGCCGGCTTCGAGGGGATGGAGCTCGGCAACAAGTTCCCGCGTCAGGCCGCGGTTTTGAAGGCTGCGCTCGCGCCCTATGGCCTGGCCTGTATCGGCGGCTGGCATTCGATCGAATTGCTCAAACGGACGGCCCGCGAGGAGTTCGACCTCGCTAAGCCGCATCGCGATCTCTTGAAGGCGATGGGTACGGACGTGTTCATCGTCGCCGAGACGTCCAACGCGATCCACGGCGACCGCAGCAAGCCTCTGTCGCGGCGGCCGGTGATGAAGAGCGGCGAATGGGCGAGCTATGGCGCGAAGATCACGGAGTTCGCAGAGTTGCTCGCCGCCGAAGGCCTGAAGCTCTGCTACCACCATCATATGGGGACGATTGTCCAGTCGCCGGAGGACATCGACGCATTCATGGCGCATACGAAGCCGCCGGCCAATCTCCTGCTCGACACCGGCCACGCCACTTGGGGCGGGGCGGACCCAGCCGATCTCGCCCGTCGGTACAAGTCCCGGATCACGCATGTTCACTGCAAGGACGTGCGGCGGCGGCAGATGGAGGAGGCGAAGGCGGGCGATTGGAGCTTCCTCGATTCGATCCTCGGCAAGGGCGCGGATCTCGGCGTCTACACCGTGCCGGGCGACGGCGTCGTCGACTATGCCGCCGTGTTCAAGGAGCTGCGGGGCTATTCCGGCTGGGTGGTGCTGGAGGCCGAGCAAGATCCGACGAAGGCGCCGACTTTAGCTTACGCGAAGAAGGGCGTCGCCCATCTGCGGGCGACGCTGAAAGAAAGCGGCTTGGTTTAGCGAGCGAAGGGAGCATGCGTCATGGCGCGCTCGGAACTTCTTCTGCGACCGAAAGAATCCGTCGACGGCCTTGTCCATTGCGTGACGCCGGAAAGCGCAGGCTGGACCTATGTCGGATTCGAGGCGCGGGATCTGAAACAGGGCGGCGGTTATTCGGCCGGGACGGGCAAGCGAGAAGCCTGCATCGTCCTCCTCTCCGGCAAGGCGCGGGTGACGGCGCAGAAATTGGATTCCGGCGTGATCGGCGAGCGCGCCAATGTTTTCGACGGCCTGCCCTGGTCCGTCTACTTGCCGGCCGGAGACCACTACGAGATCGCGGCCGAGACGGATTGCGAAATCGCCATCTGCTCTGCGCCGGCTTCCGGCAAATTGCCGGCGCGGGTGATCGCCCCTGCCGAGGTCGAGACCATGACGCGCGGCGCGGGATCGAACACGCGTTATGTACGCAACATTCTGTCGGAGACGGTCGAAGCGGAAAGCCTGCTTGTCGTCGAGGTGATCACGCCTGGCGGCAATTGGTCGAGCTATCCCCCGCACAAGCACGACCGCGACGCCCTGCCGGACGAATCCTACCTCGAAGAGACTTACTATCATCGGATAACGCCGCCACAGGGCTTCGCCTTCCAGCGCGTCTATACCGACGATCGCACGCTCGACGAGACGATCACCGTCGGCGATCGAGACCTCGTGCTGGTGCCGCGCGGCTATCATCCGGTCGGCGCGCCACATGGCTACGAGTTGTACTATCTGAACGTCATGGCGGGCCCGAAGCGCACATGGCGCTTTTACAACGATCCTGACCACGCCTGGATGTTGAAATGACCGAGAGGGCTCGGTCCGAGACCTCAGGGCGCTCGCGCGCAGCCCTGCACGATGTTCAAAAATTTTGCGTGCTCGGCTTCGTCGAGGCCTGCGCGCGAGAAGGCGATGGCCAGACCGGAGCCGCGCAAGCCGTCTACGACGCATTGGCAAGCGCGCCGGCAATGATCCGCCGCCCCGCCGCCGCGAGCGCATTGCGACAAGCATGCCGTCCCAAAATTGGCTTCGTCGCGCCTCGTTTCCGGCGAGACGAAGCCGGTGGCGGCCCATAGGAGCGCGAACAAGACGGGTTGGTGAACCAGATAGATCAATAGACTGCGCCTGCCGGCCCAGGCGAACGCGCGGGAGGCGGAGGTTTTCGGATCCCATTGCGCGAACTTTGATGCGATCAGCGACCGCGAAAACAGGCGCCCCAAGGCGACGCCAAGGAAGACCACGCCCGACCATGGCGCGAGCGGGCGCCAATCGAACGTGCTGGGCAGAGTCGTATTGAGCCCAAGCCAAATGATTGCGGGCTGATCGAAAGCAGCGCTGGCGAAGAGAGACGGCGCGACGAAGACCAAGGCTGCGGCGGCGAAGGCGATCCAAAGCGGCGCTTGCAGGAGCGGCGCGGCGAGCAAACTCGCCACGGCGATGCAATGGAGAATGCCGAAATAGATGGCTGCTTGCGGCGCGATGACAAGGCTCGCCCCGGTCACCAGCGCCGCCGCGCCGCAAATCATCGCGAACCGGCGCTGGAACGCGCGACGGTTGAAACCGTCGCTATGGGCGAGGACCAACGAGACGCCGACCAACGCGAGAAAGACGCTGGCGACCAAATGCGAGAAGAGCCGCATCGGCGGGGCCAGCGGGAAATTCGGCGGCGCGAGGCCGAAATAGGCGAGATCCCAGCTCAGATGGTACGCCGCCATGCCAAGCAGCGCGGCCCCGCGCGCGACGTCGATCGCTTGGACCCTCTGCCGCGCAGGCCGCGCGGGAGGACCGTGCGAAACACGGTTGACGCGGCGCTGCGCATCAGGATGGTGGACAGACGCCGCGGCCTCCTCCCCCGCCCTCGGCGCGGTCCGCCTCTCCCGCTGCGCTGGGGAGGCGAGCGGCGCGGCAACGTCCTCGCTCAAACCGTCACCCATCGTCCCTCGCGATATGCTTGGGCGATCGCATGCACGGCGCGCTCGATCGCCAGGCCCTCGTCGAAATCGATGGCCACGGTTTCCTCGCCGAGAATACGGCCAATCAGCGCTCGGCACTCGATGACTTTGAGGTCGTTGAAGCCGAGTTGATGGCCGGGCGCGACGATGAAGCGGTCATAGGGCCTATGCGCCGGCCCCATCAAGATGACGCGGAAGCCCTGATCCTCCGGGCGACCCTCGGCGAGGTAGATCTGCACCTCGTTCAAGCGCTCCTGATCGAAGGCGATCATGCCGCGCCCGCCGAAAATTTGCACGAAAATGCGCCCCTTGCGCCCCCAGGCGCAACGGTTGACATGGATCGCGCCGCTGATCCCTCCCGGCAAGCGCAGCAAGGCGGTCGCGATGTCAAACGTCTCGACGGCGCGCCGGCCGCCCTGATGCGGCCGATCCGGATAGGGCTTCGCCATGTCCCCAAACACGCTCTCGACCCGGCCGAACAACGTCGAAATCAGGCTCAACGGATGCACCGCGAAATCGTCGAGCGCGCCGTAACCGGCCGCGGCTTCGCTCCGCCAAGAATGCGGCTGATCGGGATCGGCGAGAAAGTCCTCGTCCATCTCGATGCGGACATGATTGACCGCGCCGATCTTGCCCTCGTCGAGCAATTTTCGGATGTAGCGGATCGCCGGATTCTGAATATAGTTGTAGCCGAGGATCGCCGCCTTGCCCGAGCGCCGCGCCGCCGCTGTCATGCGCTCGGCGTCCGCGTATTTCGGCGCCATCGGCTTTTCGCACCAGACATGCTTGCCCGCCTCCAGCGCGGCGATCGCCATGTCGGCATGGAGGTGATTGGGCGTCGTCACCGAGACGACGTCGATTTCGGGGTCGGCGATCAGCGCGCGCCAGTCCGCGGTCGACTTCAGGAAGCCGAATTCCGCCGCCTTCTTCGCCGCGAGTTCGGGCGTCGCGTCGCAGAGCGAGGCCAGCCGAATGTCGGGCGTGTCGCCAAAAACCGCCTTCACGCCGGTCCAAGCCAAAGCATGGCATTTCCCCATATATCCGGTGCCGATCAGGCCGACGCCGATCGTGGTCATGGCGCGCCTCCTCCTTCGCTCGATGGGCACGATGCGCGCGCAAGACTCGCGCCCGCTCGCCATCTATAATAAACATTCTCCGGCTAAGGTTTTTGGAAATTTCATTCTGTCTGACGCCGACAGTGTCAAGTCTGAAGGCGCGGCCCTCGCGCCAGGGACGTCGGGCAAGGAAGCGCATTTTCGAATGACTCCGCCAGTCGATTTCGACGAACTCAAGTTGCGGCTGATCGAAATTCAGCCTGAACTGCCCAAGCGGCTGCAGCAAGTCGCCGCCTTCGCCTTGGAGCATCCGGACGAAATGGCGCTCGGCACCGCCGCCAGCGTCGCCGGCCATGCCCATGTCCAGGCCTCGACCCTGGTCCGCTTCGCGCAGTCGATCGGCTTTTCCGGCTTTTCGGACATGCAGGAGATTTTCCGTTCGCGCTTGCGCAAGCGCTGGCCGGATTATCCCGAGCGGATGATGGCGCTGCACGACAAGGCGATGGATTCGGGCGATCCGACTCACCTGCTCGCCGGCTTCGCCGATTCCGCCACCGCCTCGCTCGCCCGGTTGCGCGAGAGCGTGACGCGGGAAACGCTCGACCTCGCCATCGAGACCTTGGCCGGCGCTCGCATGATCTATCTGCTCGGCCAGAGGCGCGCCTTTCCGGTCGCTCATTATCTGGCCTACGCGCTCGCCAAGCTCGGCGTCCGCGCGGCTCTGATCGACAATGTCGGCAGTCTTGGCGCCGAGCAACTGGCCCATGCTGGAGGCGACGACGCGCTGATCGCGATCAGCTTTGCGCCCTATACGCCCTTCACGGTCGAATTGACGCGCCAAGCCGCTAACCGGGGCGTGCCGATCGTGGTCATCACCGACAGTCCCCTATCGCCGCTCGCCGGCTTCGCCAAGGCGCGCTTCGAAGTGGCGGAGAGCGATTTCGGCGCCTTCCGTTCCCTGTCAGCGACATTTTGCCTGGCCATCACGCTCGCGGTGGCGCTGGCGAACCGGCGGGCCGAGGGGACGTAAGAGAGAGGTTGGAAATCCGTTTCACTCGGCCGCTTTGCGGCCGCTCTTCCGCCGCTTCGCGGAGCGAGAGGACTCCTTCTCCTTCTCCTTCTCCTTCTCCTTCTCCTTCTCCTTCTCCTTCTCCTTCTCCTTCTCCTTCTCCTTCTCCTTCTCCTTCTCCTTCTCCTTCTCCTTCTCCT
>JAJPHH010000158.1 GCA_021325385.1 Alphaproteobacteria bacterium | reverse complement strand
TCGGCCTGCGTCGCCGTACTAGGAGCAGGGCTCATGCCGTCGCGCGCTGAACGCGGGCTATTCGCCGATTGGTTTCGCACTGTCGATCGTTGGCTGATCGGCTGCTTTGGCGCGCTGATGGTGATCGGCTTGGTCATGACCCTAGCCGCAAGCCCGGCGGTGGCGGAGCGGCTCAATCTGTCGGCCTTTCATTTCGTCAATCGTCAGGCGCTGCTGCTGCTGCCTTCGGCGCTGCTCATGATCGCGACCTCTTTCCTCTCGCCGCGCCATGTCCGGCGCGCCGCGCTTGTCGTTTTCATCTTGAGCCTCGGCTTGACCGTCATGACGCTGCTGTTCGGCGTCGAAATCAAAGGGTCGCGGCGCTGGATATTCGGCGTGCAGCCGTCGGAATTCTTGAAGCCCGCCTTCATCGTCCTCGCCGCATGGGCTTTTTCCGAAGGGGCGAACGGCCGAACGAGGTTTGCCGGCGTCGCGATCGCGCTGGCTTTGCTGCCGATCACGATCGGGCCGTTGATCGCGCAGCCGGATTTCGGCCAGACCATGCTGATCTCGTTGGTCTGGGCGGCGCTCTTCTTCATGGCCGGCCTTCATTGGTTCTGGGTGGCGGGCGTCGGCGGCGTCGGCGCGGTCGGCGCAGCGCTCGCCTTCAAACTCTCGCCGCACGTCCACGACCGCGTGCTTCGCTTCATCGATCCCGAGGCGAGTAGCGGCGGCATGGTCGATACGTTCCAGGTCGACACCGCGTTGCAGAGCATTCTCTCGGGCGGCTGGCTCGGACGCGGGCCAGGCGAGGGCGTCTATAAGCGCATTCTGCCCGACGCCCATACCGATTTCGTCTTCGCCGTCACCGGCGAAGAATTCGGCATGATCGCCTGCCTGGCCCTGGTCGCCTTTTTCGGCTTCATTGTCTTGCGCGGTCTGTTGCTCGCGTCGCGCAACGAAGACCCGTTCTGCCGCTTCGCCGCGGCCGGCCTCGTCATCATGTTCGGCGTGCAAAGCTGGATCAACATGGCGGTCAATCTGCGCGCCATCCCGGCCAAGGGCATGACCTTACCGTTCATTTCCTATGGCGGTTCGTCGATCCTCGCGCTCGCTCTCGGCATGGGCTTCCTAATCGCCCTGACGCGCAAGCGCCCGCGCGCGGTCCTGACCGCTGCGCCTCTGCCGGAGGCGGTTTGACCGAAGGACGCGCGATCCTGATCGCCGCCGGCGGCACGGGCGGCCATCTCTTTCCCGCCCAAGCTCTGGCTTCGGCTCTGTCGGCGCGCGGCGTCCCCGCCGAGCTGGCGACGGACGAGCGCGCGCTGAAATATGGCGGCAATTTTCCGGCGCGCGCGATCCACGCCATTCCGTCGGCGACGCCGACCGGCGCCGGAATGCTGACCAAGGCCCGCGCGGCGCTCGTGCTCGCGGGCGGGACGCTCGTCGCCCGCGCTTTGATCAAGAAGACCGAGCCGCTCGCGGTCATCGGCTTCGGCGGCTATCCGACCGTGCCGCCCCTCCTTGCCGCGGCCTGGCTCGGCGTGCCGACGTTGCTGCACGAACAGAATGCTGTCATGGGCCGCGCCAACCGCTTTCTCGCTCGCCGGGTCAGCGTCATCGCGACCGGCTTTCCGACGCTGAAGAGCGTCGATGACGGCATTCGCGGCAAGACCCGGTACACCGGCAATCCGGTGCGTCCCGCCGTCGTCGCCGCGGCGGCGACGCCGTTCCCGAATTTCGCCGACGGCCGCTTGCGCGTGCTCGTCACCGGCGGCTCGCAAGGCGCGCGCGTCATGGCCGATATTGTGCCGGCTGCGCTGGCCCTGCTCGGCGACAGCGAGCGCCAGCGTCTGCGCCTCACCCAGCAGGCGCGCGGCGAGGACAAGCTGCGCGTCGCCCGGGCCTGCGCGCAATTGAACTTCCCGGTCGAGATCGCCGAATTCTTCGCAGATCTGCCGGACCGCATCGCGTCGTCGCATCTCGTCATCGGCCGCGCCGGCGCTTCGACCGTCTCCGAACTCGCCGTGATCGGCCGGCCGTCGATCCTCGTGCCGTTCCCGCACGCGCTCGATCAAGATCAAGCCGCCAACGCAGCGACGCTCGCCGCGGCCGGCGCGGCGGAGGTCGTGCCGCAGAACGAGTTTACGCCGGAGCGCCTGGCCGCCTCGCTGCGCAAGGCGCTCGCCGATCCGGCTCCGCTTGCCGCGGCCGCCGCCGCGGCGAAAGCCGCCGGCGTCCCGGACGCGGCGGAAAGGCTCGCCGACTTGGTCTGCGAAGCCGCGGGGTTTCTCCGTCCCGGGGCGGCGGGGGAGGAAAGGCGAACCCGGTTTTCTTGACGACGGGACTTGTTCGCGCTTCGCTCGATCAAGGAGCGCCAATGGCCGAACCATCAACAGCGAGCGGCGCCTGCCTCGTCGTCGGCGCGGGCGACGGGCTCGGCGCGGCGATCGCTCGCGCTTTTGCGGCGGAAGGCCTCGCCGTCTGCGTCACGCGCCGGCCCCGCCATGTCGAGGAGCTCGAAGCCTTGGCGGCCTCGACCCGCGAGGCCGGCCGGGAGGCGCAGGCTTTCGGCCTCGATGCGCGCGTCGAGCGCGAGGTCGCCGCCCTGGTCGATCGCATCGAGCGCGACATCGCGCCGCTCGAAGTCCTCGTCTTCAACATCGGCGCGAATGTGCGCTTTCCGGTCGCCGAAACGACGACGCGCGTCTATCAGAAAGTCTGGGAGATGGCCGCTTTGGCCGGCTTTCTCGCCGGCCGCGAGGCGGCGCGGGTCATGGCGCCGCGCGGCCGCGGCACGATCCTCTTCACCGGCGCGACGGCGAGCCTGCGCGGCGGGGCAGGCTATGCCGGCTTCGCCGGCGCCAAGCACGCGCTGCGCGCGCTCGCGCAAAGCATGGCGCGCGAGCTCGGCCCTCAAGGCGTCCACGTCGCCCACGTCGTCGTCGACGGCGCGATCGACGGCGCCTTCATCCGCTCGATCACGCCGGATTGGGAAGAGCGCCTGGCGCGCGACGACATTTTGCGGCCCGACGAGATCGCCAAGAACTATGTCTGGCTGCACAAGCAGCATCGTTCGGCCTGGACGCACGAGATGGACTTGCGGCCCTGGTCGGAGAAATGGTGACAATGGGCAAGACGCTGGAATTCATCTTCGACTTCGGCAGTCCCAACGTCTATCTCGCCTATCGCGCGTAGCGCAGGCCTCGACCGCGATCGCCTCGCCAACACCGAGGCCGCTGTCGCGCGCGGCGTCTTCGGCATGCCGACCTTCTTTGTCGGCGAGGAGATGTTCTTCGGCAAGGAGTGGCTCGGGCAAGTCGAAGAGGAACTCTCGAAGCCGGCCTGAGCGACGCTGTCCTTCCGGGGGCCCCGCCGACCGCGCTTGCGTCCTCCGCGCCGCACCCTATCTACACGACCTGACGCGCGAGGAACCTTCAATGACCAATTGGACGCTGCTGCCCGACCGAAGCGTGCTCAGTGTCGCCGGCGAGGACGCGGCGAGCTTTCTCCACGGGCTGGCGACCAATGACATCGAACACCTCGAGGTCGGGCAGGCGCGCTTCGCCGCGCTGCTGACGCCGCAAGGCAAGATCCTGTTCGACTTTTTCATTTATCGTATGCCGGCCGAGGCGGGCGCGTCCTTCTTGATCGATTGCCCGTCGGCGAGCGCCGCGGACCTCTTGAAGCGCCTCGGCTTCTATCGGCTGCGCGCTAAAGTCACGATCGCCGACGCCAGCTCGGACCAGGCCGTCGCCGCCTGTTGGGAGGGCGAGCCGGAGCGCGTCGACGGCTTCGTCTTCGCCGATCCGCGCGACGCGCGGCTTGGCTCGCGGGCGATTCTGCCGCGCGCGGCGGCGATGGCCCTCGGTACGCCGCGACTCGATGATTACGAAGCGCATCGCATCGCCGTCGGCGCGCCCAAGGGCGGCGTCGACTTCGCTTATGGCGACGCCTTCCCGCATGACGTCAATATGGATCTGCTCAACGGCGTCGACTTCGAAAAAGGCTGTTATGTCGGCCAGGAAGTGGTGTCGCGCATGCGCCATCGCGGCGGCGTGCGCAAGCGGATCGTCAAAGTGACGCTGGCCGCGGCCGGGCCGGCGGCGGGGACGCCGGTTCTGGCGGGAGAGACGGCGGTCGGCGCGCTCGGCTCTCTCGTCGGCGCCGACGGCCTGGCGCTGGTGCGAATCGACCGGCTGGCGGAAGCCAAAGAGCAGGGGAAAACGCTGACGGCGGACGGCGTTGAAATCCGTTCCGAAGATTCGATCTTTTAGTATTGCTAAATCTTTCATTCCGTCATTGCCGCTGCCGTTTAGCTGTGCTTAAATGACCGCATGAAGCTGAGCGATTGGCTGGCGCGCCACAATATCCGGCGGGCGGATTTCGCCCGTCGCATCGGCGTCTCGCCGGGCGCGATCACGCAAATCTGCAATGACGAGGGCGCCTGGATTTCGCGCGAGACCGCCGCGCTCATTGTCAAAGAGACCCGCGGCGCCGTGACGCCGAATGATTTTCTCGGCGCCCCGCTCAGCGCCAATCAGGAAAGTCCCATGTCCCATTCGGTGACCCAAGCCGTCGAAGCGCTCGCAGCGGGCGAAATCGTCATCGTCACCGACGACGACGATCGCGAGAACGAGGGCGACCTCATCTGCGCGGCGCAATTCTGCACGACCGAGAAGATGGCCTTCATCATCCGCTATGGCTGCGGCATCGTCTGCGCGCCGTTGACGAGCCAGGAGGCGCAGCGCCTGCATTTGTCGCCGATGGTGGCGATGAACGAGGCGCCGCTCGGCACGGCCTTCACCGTCTCGGTCGACGTCAAGCATGGCATGACGACCGGCATTTCCGCCGAGCAGCGCGCCAATACCGTCCGCGCGCTCGCCAACCGCAATATGGGGCCGAGCGATTTCGCCCGGCCGGGCCATGTTTTTCCGCTCATCGCCAAGGAAGGCGGCGTGCTCATGCGTTCGGGCCATACCGAGGCGGCGATCGATCTCTGCAACCTCGCCGGCCTGCCGCCGGTCGCGGTGATCTGCGAACTCGCCAATGACGACGGCACGGTGATGGTCGGTCCGCAGATCGAAGCCTTCGCCGTGAAGCATAACCTCAAGCGCATTTCGGTGGCGGATCTCATCGCCTATCGCCAGGCGCGGGAGAAACTGGTCGAGCGCGTCGCGCATTTCCCGGTCAAAAGCGAAATCGGCGAGCTTTCCGGCTACGCCTATCGCACGCCGTTCGATTCGGTTTTGAATTTCGCCTTTGTCTACGGCCCGATCGGCGACGGCCGCGACATGCCGGCCCGGCTGCATCGCACCGACATCGTCCATGATATTTTCGGCGGCGGTGCGATTCCCCGCGCCTTGAAGCGTTTCAAGCAGGACGGGCGCGGCGTTCTCGTCTATCTGCGCGACGGCTCGGCGGGCGTGCCGACCAACCTGGCGCCGACCGATCCGACGAAGAGCTCCGAGAACGCCCGGGCGACGCAATGGCGGGAGGTCGGCCTCGGGGCGCAGATTCTGCGCGATCTCGGCGTCTCGTCAATCAGGCTCAGGACCGAAAATCCAAGAAAGTACGTCGGCCTATCCGGCTTCGGCATCGAAATCTCGGCGGTCGAAGGAATCGACTGCTGAGCCTTGAGATGATCAGCCGAACGCCGCCGCTCAGCCGCCGCTGCGCGGCGCCCAGGCGACCATGGTCAGCGCGTTGGCGGCGTCCAGCGTCTCGACCGGGCCGGGCTCCAATCCATACTCTTTGAGAACGTCCTCGGGCGTGCGGCCGGGCCCGACGCCAGGGAAAACCGCGACGCCGCCCGGCAAGGCGACATTGGCGGCGCGGCAGAGATAGAAGCCGTCGAAGCCGATCTCGAGAAACAACTTGTAAACATAGGGTCCGCCAAGGATGCCGATCGTCCCCTTATCGAGACCGAGCGCCCGGCACGCTTCGGGGAACGAGGCGCCCGCCGGATTCCAAAGAAAGCCGCGCGGAAAATTCGGATCCGGGGCCAAGGCCTTGACCTGGCGGGTCAGGATCAGCCGCCGGCGTCCAGCCGAGTTGGTCTGGTACTCGTAAGAATTCCGGCCCTGGACCACGGCGTCGACGCGGTCCAACTCCTGCTCGAAGAACTCCTTGTCCGCATCGAAAATAAGCTCTTGCGGCATCAGTCCGGTCGCGTCGGCGATCATGCCGTCGGCCGAGACGATGGCGTAACCAAGGATGCGGAAAGGTCCGGGCATTCGGGCGTATCGTCTCTTGTTCTGGCCGTCCCGAAATGTCGAAGGCGGCCTTTACGCGAATATGGCCATGGCCGGCTGATGAAGCAGCATCCGCGAAAAAAGTCGCAAAAACGGGATCTGACGCCCCTCGTCCTCGACGGCTTCAACGCGCGATGGTCCAGCCGCCTAAAGCTCTAACGGCGCGCGCCGTTTAGATCAAGCCGAACGCCGCGCGGCTACGGAGAGCGAGGCGTTGGAATTTGCGGCGCAAAGCCCTATGTCTCGCCATAGGCCGCTTTGCGACCCAAATGGCGTCTGGGCTCGCGCGCCTGAGCCAACCGCCGGAGCCTTCAAGCAATGTCGACGGACTACGTGTCGGATAATCTCGCGCTTCCGGACCTTTCGGGCCATTTCCCGAATATGGTCGCGGGCGACAAGACGAAGGCGACTTGGCCTTATTTCAGGAAAGAGATCGACCACACCTGGTACGTCGATCGGCGCGATCCGCAGATCGGCTTCATCAACAAGGACGAAGCCGCCATTCTCTACGCCAATGCGCGCCTGTTCGCCGGCAAAAGCGGCCTGGAGATCGGCGCATGGCGCGGTTGGTCAAGCTGCCATCTGCTCGCCGCCGGCTTGAAGACGTTGCACATCGTCGAGCCCAAGCTCGCCGACGCCGACTGGCGGCGCGAATTCGCCGCCGCAGTCGAGGGCGTCGGCGCAAGCGACCGCGCCATTTTCGTTCCGGGCTTCAGCCCCGCCGAGGTGGTCCGGCTTGGCGAGAGCGGCTGGCGCTGGTCGTTCGCCTTCATCGACGGCGATCACGACGCCGACGCGCCCAAGATCGACGCGCTGACGACGAGCCGCTTTCTCGAGCCGACGGCGATGATCCTGTTCCATGATCTCGCTTCGCCGTATGTCGCGGCCGGATTGCGCGCGCTGAGGGGGCAAGGGTGGCGGACGCTGGTCTATCAGACTGCGCAGATCATGGGCGCTGCGTGGCGCGGCGACATCGCGCCCGTTCGGCACACGCCTGATCCGAAGCAGAAATGGCGATTGCCGGACCATGTGGCCGATCTGGCGAAAGGGTCCTGACGCTTTGACGCGAGCATTATTGGGGGGGCTCGGCGGCGACGCAACCCCTTAGGACTTAGGCCCTACGCCCGGCTGCGTCGCTTCCGCTCCCTATGAGAAATCCGGGCGCCGGAGCTGCGCGCCGACGATCGCCCACCAGAAGCCGCTATACGAGAGTTCGAAACCGACGATCTTGAGCTTCAGATCGATGTCATCGAGCGCCTCATAGGCGGAATTGCTGGAAATCGACACGATCGCCATCCCGCTTTCCTTCAAGAACCGTCCCGCCTCTTGGAGATAGGCTCTCGTGATCTGGCCGCCCGGATCGCACAAGGCGTAGCGTTCGACATTGTTTTCAGGCGCCTTGTCGATCAACGGCGCGTTGAAAATGATGAGATCGAAATTCTCCTCATCGATATTCTCGAAGAGGTCGGATTTGACCGTCTTGATTCTCACGTCGTTTGCCGCGGCGTTCTTGCGCATGGCCTCGATCGCGGTCTCCGAAATGTCGGAAGCGACGACTTCGGCGCCCCAATATTTGGCGAGATAGAGGGAGATCGCGCCGCAGCCCGCGCCAATTTCGAGAATCTTGCGATTCTTGTTCTTGTCCATCGCCTTCAAGTTGCGCAGGAAAAGCTGCGAACTCGAATTCGGCGTCGGATGATAAACGCCAGCCGGCGCGTCGATCTCAAGACCGTCGATCACGAAATGGGCGGGGACCGTCTGTTCAACGACGTGAGCATGATGAGCCGCCGAAATATCGACCGGCGTCGTCGGCACGAGGGGCGAAAGGCCAAGCTCCCCGAGCACAGAAGCGCGCGCAATCTCTTTCCTGCGAACTTCCAACATGGTCGTCGCCTTTGAAAAATCAGCTAATTTTTTCTCTTTCGATCCGCCCCCGGCGATCGAGATCGGAACGCGCGACCTTTGCGCAATTCCTTTACGTTGGCAACCGAGCGTAAGTTTCATGGGCCGCCGGAATTTGATCTTGGTCATAACGCCGGCCTTACGGACGCGCTGTGGCGATCGCCACATCCCGTATGTCGACGATGGTCGAAACCACACGAGTTCCTGATTTGTTGCATGGGCGCCGGCTCAGCGGGTAAAACCAAGCGAAGGCCGTCGGGCGGCTGCAAACCCGTTACCCTGGATATCAAATCGAGGAGGCGCATATGGCCGGATATAAGATCCTCAGCGAAGCCGAGATCGCATCGGAACTGGCGAAACTGAAGGACTGGACCTATAAGAGCCCGAACATCGAAGCGTCCTATGACTTCAAGACGTTTCGCGACGCTATCTCTTTTATAGTACAGATCGCGATCGAGGCGGAGGTGATGAACCACCACCCCGAGTTCCACAACTCCTACAACAAGGTCTCGTTCTCTTTCTGCACGCATGACGCCGGCCACAAAGTCACCGATCTCGACATTCAGACCGCGGCGAAGATCAGCGCGCTGGCGCGTCGGTTCCAGAGCATGACGTCGTAGAAGATGCTGGACGTTCGAAAGACGGACTCGGCGAGCGGAGCGCCCGCCGAGGATTTCGGCAAGCCGCCGATCTATCCTCTCGCGGCCTGGCAATCGGCGGGACGGACCCTGATACCGGGCAAGCCGATTCCTCCTGAAGAGATTCCGGACTACACGATCAAGCGTGACGATCGGACCGAAATCTTTGCGCCCGCCCTGATGGCGCGGTTGAAAGCGCTCAACGGCTTTGTCAAGGCGACCGGCGAACGCCTCGAAGGCGGGATATTCTATTGGCACGGCGACGACGCCTATCACGACAGCCCGCCAGCGCCGGACTTGGCGCCGGCGCGGCGCAACCTGTGGCGCGCCGTACGGTTCAAGAACTCAATGCTCGAAATCGGCGTCAATGCCGGTCATAGCGCGCTGCTTGCGCTCTCCGCCAATCCGCGCCTGACCTATACCGGCGTCGATCTCGGCGTTCACAAATATACCGATGAATGCGTGCGCTATCTGGCGGCGGAGTTCCCCGGCCGGGTGCGCTACATCCAAGGCGATTCTCGGCAGGTCCTGCCGGAACTCGCCGCCAATCGATCGGAATGGAGCTTCGATCTCTATCACGTCGACGGCGGCCATACCGACGACGTCTGCCGCGCCGATGTCGGCAATTGCGTCAGGCTCGCGGAAGGCCGTCGCGGCAAGCACCTTCTCCTTGACGACGTCAATGCGAGCTGGATTTTCGACGTCTACTGCGAATTCGTCGCGCAGGGCCGCTTGGCGACCGAGACTTTTTTCGGCGATTGGGAAGACGTCAACCGCAACGTATTGGCGAGGATTCTCTGACCTGCCTTGACCTGTTGACGCGCCCCTTTCCCGTGCTTGCAAGGGGATCGCTCGCGTGACCGCCGCGCGACGCAAAGCCGCGCCGGCGGTGGAATTTGCGACCTTCTGGAGCGGGCCGCTCAATCCGATCGCCTATAGCTGCCTTGCCTCCTTCGCCCGCGCCGGCGCGAAGCTGCGGGTCTATGCTTACGAGGAGGCGCTCGATTTGCCGGCCGGCGTCGAGCAGGCCGACGCGCGCCAAATTTGCCCGGACCCGTCGCTGCGCGAGCGCTATCGCGTCGGCGGCAAGCCGTCGATTGCGATGTTCGCGGATATGTTCCGCTATAGGCTGATTCGCGAGACCGGCTGCTGCTGGGTCGACGCCGACCTCGTCTGCTTGCGCCGGCCTGATTTCTCGCGGCAGGCGATCGTCTATGGCCGCCAGGCCGAGGCGCGCGGCAAGGCGCTGATCAACAATGCGGTGCTCAAGCTGCCGCCTGACCATCCGCTGCTGCTCGATCTGATCCGCCGCGCCGAAGCCGCCGCCGACGCCGACCAATCCTGGGGCGCGATCGGGCCCTTCCTCTTGACCGATCTCGCCGAGCGCCACGGCGTCGATCAACTTGCCCGCGACGAATCCGAATTCTATCCGATCGACGCCGATCGCTTCTATTTGCCGCTCCTGCCGGCCCATTACGACGCGGTGGCGAAGGCGACGAAGAAATCGACCTTCCTGCATCTGTGGAGCGCGATGTTCGAGCGGTCCGGTTACGATCTTTGGACCGCGCCGCCTATAGGATCCTTCCTGCATGGCGTTTTCCGACGGCTGGGGACGCTCAAACGGTTCGACCGCGCCTATGACGGCGGCGCGCTGTCGGCGCAACTCGCCGATTGGGTCGCCAAGGATGCGGTCAAGGCCGACTCAGCGCTTGCGCCGTCTTAAGGCGCATGGAAGGAGGAGGGCGCAGCCTAAATCGAGGCGCGCTCGGCTGGGAAACGATGTCGGAGCTGAAGAGAATTTTCGAGCACATCGCCGTCCGCAACAAATGGCGGAACAGCGAGAGCCGCAGCGGCGACGGTTCGACCTTGTTCTATACGCGCTATTTGCGCAGCCGACTGGAGGCTTTCACCCGGAATTTCGACATCCGCACCTTTTTCGACGCGCCCTGCGGCGATTTCAACTGGATGAAGGAAGTCGCCTTCCCGCCTCGCGTAACCTATATCGGCGGCGACATCGCAGCGTCTCTGGTCAAGGAGAACCGCAAGAAATACGCCACCCCGCGGCGTCGGTTCATTCAATTCGACGTCGCCCACGACCCTTTTCCGCGCGCCGACGTCTGGTTTTGCCGCGACTGTCTCTTCCACCTGCCGAACGCCCTGATTTTTCGCGCCTTGCGCAACTTTTGCGATTCGAAGATCAGGCTGGCGATGATCACGACCCACATCAACAAAGGCGAATTCAAGAACGTTGACGTCAGAGCCGGCGGGTTCCGGCTGATCGATTTTTTCGGCGAACCATTCAATCTGCCGCGGGACGTCCACTATCGAGTCACGGACTACATCCAGCCTTATCCGGCGCGGGAAATGTGCGTCTGGACTCGCGAGCAAATCGCCGCCGCGCTGCTGCGCGCGCCGGCTTCGTTCGAAAACGAGGCCGGCGTGGCGGCTGGCGGCGCGTATGAGGCGGCGCAGCGGCCGCCCGGCTATTCCGACCCTCCGCGCCTCATCTGAGAGAAATGGACGATTCATGGCGAGCCGATCCGAGGCGCCGTTCGACTTCACGGGAAAGACCGCGATCGTGACTGGCGGCAGCGTCGGGATCGGCCGGGCCATCGCCCAGGCCTTCGCCGCAGCGGGCGCCAATGTCGTCATCGCCGCTCGCAACGGCGAGGCCGCGCGACAGGCCGCAACCGAGATTGGGCGAGAGACCGGCGCGCGGCTCATCGCGGTCAAGACCGATGTCGCCGTTCCGGCGGAATGCGCAAAGCTCGTCGACGACGCTGTCGCCGCCTTCGGCGCGGTCGACATTCTGGCGAACAACGCCGCCTTTTTCTCCTTGATCCCGTTGCTCGACGTCGCCCCCGAGGACGCCTCGCGATTCAGCGGCGTCAACTTCAACGGCCCGCTCTTTTGCAGCCAAGCCTTGGCGCGCTGGGCGATAGCCAACCAGAGGACCGCCGCGATCGTCAATATCAGCAGCATCGCCGGCCAGCGGCCGGCGCCGGGCTGCGGGCTCTATTCGGCGAGCAAAGCGGCGCTCGACTCGCTGACCAAGTCGATGGCGCTCGAATGGACGAGCCGGGGAATTCGCGTCAACGGCCTCGCGCCCGGCCATGTCGCGACCGAAGGCGTCGAGGCGGATTTCGTCGCCGGCCGGCTCGACCGCGCGGCGATGATGCGCCGCATCCCGGCCGGCCGCATCGCCAGGGTCGAGGACATCGCCGATGCGACGCTATTTCTCGCCAGCGAGCGCGCGCGGCATATTATCGGGGCGACGCTGACGATCGATGGCGGGGAGGCGCTGTAGGAGACTCGGGTCGTACGTAGCTATGCCGCCCTCACGCCAGCGCCCGCGCCGCCGCGCGATGCTCGGCCAGCAGCGCCGCGAGGTCCACCCCGACCGGCGCGCCGTCGATCACCCGCCATTCGCCGGCGATCATGACCCGGTCGGCGCGGTGCGCGCCGCACAGGACCAGCGCCGCGAGCGGATCGTGCGCGCCGGAAAAGCGCGGCTCGTCCAGCGTGAACAGCGCCAGATCCGCTTCGAGACCGATCGAGATGCGGCCGATATCGCTGCGGCCGAGGCAGCGGGCCGAGCCTTCTGTCGCCCAGCGGATCACGTCGCGATGCGTCACCCCGGACGCGCCATAGCGCAGCCGGCCCAGCATCAAGCTGTGGCGCAGCGCTTCCATAATGTTGGAGGAATCGTTCGAGGCCGAGCCGTCGACGCCCAGGCCGATCGTCGCGCCGGCGGCTTCGAAATCCTTTGTCGGGCAAATCTTGAGGCCGAGCAGCATGTCGGACGCCGCGCAATGGCAGATTCCCACGCCCGCCGCGCCGAGCCGGGCGACGTCTTCAGCCTCGAAGCAGGAGCCATGCGCCAGCCATAGACGCGGCCCCAGCCAGCCGATCTCCTCAAGCTTGTCGACGAGCCCCATGCCGAAGGCTTGGCGACAATAAATTTCCTCGTCGGGAATTTGCGCGAGATGCGTATGGATCTGGCAATCGTAGCGCTCCGCAAGCCGCGCCGATCCGGTCATCACGCCCTTCGTCACCGCCAGCGGCGAACATGGGGCGAGCGCGATGCGGATCATGGCGCCGGGCTTGGGGTCGTGAAACAATTTGAGCACGCGTTCGCTGTCGGCGAGGATCGCGTCCTCGTCCTGTACGATTTCGTCGAGCGGCAAGCCGCCGTCCTTTTCTGAAACGTTCTGCGACCCGCGCGTCACCGTCATGCGCATCCCGAGCTTCAAAGCCTCTTCGATCTCGATGTCGATGGCGTTCTCCAGGCCCTTTGGAAACATTTGATGATGATCGGCCGCCGCCGTGCAGCCGGACAACATCAGTTCGATCAAGGCGAGCCGGACCGCGACTCGGAAATGTTCAGGCTTCAGCCGCGCCCAGACCTTATTGAGCGCGACGAGCCATGGAATGAGCTCTTGATTGAGTCCCGCCGGATGAGCGCGCGTCAGCGTTTGGTAGAAATGATGATGGGCGTTCACCAGGCCGGGCAGCACGACATGGCGCGACGCCTCGAACGTCGCCGCGACCGGCGCCCTGGGCTCCGCGCCACGGCCGACGAGTTCGACAATGCGCGTCCCGTCGACGACGAGGCCGCGCTCCGCGCCATCCGCAAAAATCGCCAACGGGTCCTTGAGCCATAGACGCATCTGAACAGAAGCCTGGAGGTTGCTCGCCGCGCCGCGATCCTGCGCGACCAGGCGGCGCTTGTCCATGAACGGGGAATGGGCGGCCCCTTAATTGCTTGTCACGGCGCGACTTCGCCCTTGCGGGAATGAGGGGAGTGAGTGCAACATGATTGACGAAAACGGGGGCTCCCCAAGGAGCGGCGGCCTGCGGGGCTCGAATCTGAAACAGGGATTCGCGCTGCGCGGCGGTTTCTTGTCGAACGGCGCCCGAACAGGGAGGAAGTCATGAGTTGCACAAGGCCGACCGGCGCCCGTCGCGCGCCCGCCGGCGTCCGGGCGGCCGGCCTTGCGGCCTTTCTGGGCGGCGCAGTTCTGTCGGCGAGCCCCGCGTTGGCGCTCGATAAGGTCACATTCGGGACCAATTGGCTCGCCGACCCGGAGGCCGGCGGCTTCTATCAGGCCGTGGTCGACGGGACTTACGCTAAATACGGCCTCGACGTGACGATCATGCCGGGCGGGCCGCAAACCAATGGCGGCATGCTGCTGGTCGCCGGCAAGATCGAATTCTTCATGGGCGGGGACATGCTCGGCGACTTCTTGGGCGTCGAACGAAACGTCCCGACCATCCCGGTCGCCGCCGATTTTCAAAAGAATCCGCAAATCATGATGTCGCATCCCGGGGTGGGGCTCGACAAATGGACGGACCTGCCGAAAGCGACCGCTTATATCAGCCAAGGCGGCGTGACCTCGTTCTATGCATGGATGCGCACCGCCTGGGGCTTCAAGGACGAAAACGTCAAGCCCTATACATTCAACTCGGCGCCGTTCATCGCCGACAAACATTCCATCCAGCAGGGCTACATCACATCCGAGCCGTTCGAAGTGGAGAAGCAGGGCGGGTTCAAGCCAAACATCTTCCTGCTCGCAGACTATGGCTATTCGAGCTATTCGACCTTGATCGAGACCCGTCGCGATCTCGTTGAGAAAAATCCCGACCTTGTTCAGCGGTTCGTCGACGCCTCCGCGATCGGTTGGTACCATTATCTTTACGGCGACAATAAAAAGGCGAACGAGGCCATAAAAAAAGATAACCCCGAAATGAACGACGAGCAGATCGCCTATTCGATCGGCAAGCTCAAAGAATACGGCATCGTCGATTCCGGCGACACGTTGAAGCTCGGCATCGGCGCGATGGACGAGGCGCGGATCAAGGACTTTTTCGACAAGATGGTGAAGGCGGGGTTGGTCAAGTCGGACACGGATTACAAGAAGGCTTACACCACGCAATTCGTCAATAAAGGCGTCGGCGTCGAACTGAGGCCGAAGTAGGGCCGGCGACGGCGATTTTTCGCTCGCCTTGGCGCGGCAAGACGCTTACAAGCCTTCGCCACGAGCGCAGGTCCTTGCTGCGCTTTTCGAAGGACGCGTCATGGCCAATTCGACGAAACTGGTCGCCAAATCCGCCGAGGACCTCGCCAAGCGAGGCGAAGAGCCGCAGCCGACCGACGCGGCCGCGGAGGACGCTTTCCGCTCAATCCTCCGTTGGATCGGCGAGGACCCCAACCGCGACGGCTTGCGGGAGACGCCGCAGCGCCTCGTGCGCGCGTTCCGCGAATATTTTTGCGGTTACGACGAGGACCCCGAGGAAATTCTGAAGAAGACCTTCGAGGAGGTCGAGGGCTACGACGAAATGGTCGTGCTGCGCGGCGTGCCCTTTGAGAGCCATTGCGAGCATCACGTGGCGCCGATCATCGGCCGCGCCTGGGTCGGGTATGTGCCGAGCCGGCGGGTCGTCGGCATTTCCAAGCTGGCCCGCGTGGTCGAGGCGTATGCGCGGCGCTTGCAGATTCAGGAGCGGATGACGGCGCAGATCGCTAACGCGATCGAGACTGTGCTGAAGCCGGTCGGCGTCGCGGTGGTGATCAAGGCGACGCATCACTGCATGCTGAGCCGCGGCGTCAAAAAGCACGGCGCGGATCTCGTCACCAGCCACATGCTTGGCGTCTTCCGGGACAATCAGATGACGCGCGGCGAATTTCTCGCGCTCGTCAATTCGGACGACAAGGGCTGAGGCCGCCGCCGCGAAGCTCAACTCTATGAATGGATGCTCGTTGCGGGCTCCTCGCAGTGAAGAGCGGGCGGCAAACTTGGCGCTATCGCCCTAACGCTTTGCGCCTGCCCGATCGCCGGCGAAGCGTTTCAGCGCCTGGAACGCGGCGAGAATCTTTGCGCGGGTCGCATTGTCCTGAATCGATATATCGGACTGCTCGCTCGGCGTCGGAACGCCGTTCCATTTGGCGTTGATGCATTTTCCGGCATTGCAGCGAAACAGCACGCCGAGCGCCTTTTCGCCATTCTCGGTCCGGTCAGGGCTGTCCGTGAGCTCGGAAATCTGGACGTCTTCGATCAGAAAACGGACCTCATGCGACCCAGCGGCGGTTTGACGGCCGTTCCGGAACTCTAACATATCCTCTTTCATGGTGACCGAAATTCCCTGGCCTGAGGCGCCCGGGCCGAAGACGACCTCCTTGGTGAGCCATTGCGTCAGGCCGCCGTCTTTCGACCGGTATTTTGGGTTGGCGGCGGTCGCCTGAGGCAGGGCCGTCGCAAGAAAAGCTTCCGCTTCGTCTTTGGTCGCAAAATTCGCCGGTCGAGCGGAGAGGAGCGGGTCTTTGGGCATGGACGTTCCGATTTCAAGCGGCGGCGCCGCGTCGGCGGGAGAAAGGGCGCCGAGCCAAAACGAGAGGAACCCGATCGCGGCGAACGGCCGTGTAGAAGGCGTCATTTCCATCCTATCCACTTCGTGAGCGGGGAACGCCTTGAGCGAGCCGCCTTCGACCCTTATTTCCCGGCCGCAGACGTCCACGAGTCGGCACTATGACAAAAGTGGGCCAGATTAGCCACGCCGGCGCTGAGGCGTGTTTCGGCGGACGCGGGGGGAGCGGCGGCCGAAGATTTGGTATTGATTTATTGGTGGAATTCTTTGTCCGACTCGGCTTCGACGGGATCTGAACGGGCCTTCGGCGGCTGCGCAGGCGCCGGGAGAGCGAATTGAGCGCGAATTTGAACACTGAGGCGGCGGAGGCGGAATCCTCGCGCTGGGGCGCGTTCAGCCAGCCGGCCTTCACGGTCATCTGGGCGGCGAGCGTCGTCGCCAATATCGGCCTTGCGATGTTCGACACCGGCTCGGGCTGGCTGATGACCAGCCTCAACGCCAGCCCGATGGCCGTCTCGATGGTCCAGGTCGTGACCACCTTGCCGATGTTCCTCTTCACCCTGCCGGCCGGCGCGCTCGCCGACATTATCGATGCCCGGCGGCTGTTGATCTTCGTCGAAGCCCTGGTGACGATTTTCGCCGCGATTTTCGCGGCGTCCGTCTCGCTGCAACTGGCGACGCCGGCGGCGCTGCTGTTGACCGCCTTCGCGCTTGGCGCCGGCGGCGCGCTGACCGCGCCGGGCTGGTCGGCGATCACGCCGCTGATGGTGCCGCGCGACGATCTCGACAACGCCACCGCCGCTAACAGCGCGGGTTACAATTTGTCGAGGGCGGTCGGGCCGGCGCTGGGCGGCGTGGTCATTGCGACGACCGGAATCGCCTCGCCCTTTTGGGCCGTCGCTGCCGGCAACCTCGTCATCATCGCCGCTCTGCTGTGGTGGCGGCCGAAGCCGAAATGCTCGCAAGGCCTGCCGGCCGAGCGCCTCACCAGCGCGGTGCGCACCGGCATTCGCTACGCCGCGAACAACCGCCATCTGCGCGCGACATTAATGCGCGCGCTCGCCTTCTTTCCGTTCGCCAGCGCCTATTGGGCGCTGCTGCCCTTGGTCGCGCGGCATCAGATGAACAATGGCCCGGAAGTCTATGGCCTGCTGCTCGCCATGATCGGCCTCGGCGCGATCATCGCCTCGCTGACGCTGGGCTGGCTCAAAGCCGCGTTTGGACCGGACGGGCTCGGCGCGGTCGGCACGCTCGCCACCGCCGCGGCCCTGGTCCTGTTCGGGCTGGCGCACGAAACGGCGCTCGCTTTTTGCGCGGCTTTGCTCGCCGGGGCGTCCTGGACCGTCGTTTTGGCTACGCTCTATGTGTCGGCTCAGATCGCCTTGCCCGATTGGGTGCGTGGCCGCGGCTTGGCGGTGTTCCTCACGGTCTATTTCGGCGCGATGACCGCCGGCAGCGCGATCTGGGGCCATATCGCCGGCATGGAATCGCTGTCGACCGCCTTGTTCATCGCGGCTGCGGGCGCAGCGCTGGGAATTCCGTTGACTTGGCGCTGGAAGCTGCAGACCGCCGCCGGCCTCGACTTGACGCCGTCGATGCACTGGCGCGCGCCCGCCTTCAAACTGAAGGTCCAGAACGATCAGGGCCCTGTCCTGGTCACGGTCGAATACCGTGTCGATGAAAAGGACCGCGCCGCCTTCCTCACAGCGATCGAGGAAATGGGCTACGAGCGCAAGCGCGACGGCGCCTTCGCCTGGGGCGTGTTCGAAGATCCGGCCGATCCCGGCCGTTTCGTCGAGACGTTCCTGATCGAATCCTGGCTCGAACTGCGCCATTTGCGCGAGCGCGTGACCAATGCGGACCGCTTGCTCGAGGACGAGGTCCGCCGGTTGCTGACCGAGCCCCCCAAAGTCGGCTTCCTCGTCGCCACCGACCGGCCGCGGCGGGCGCGAAGGCGCGCGCCGATTGAGATCGCGCCCCCGCCGGTCGCCACCGCCGCGGAATAGCGGGATTTTTCAGGGCGCTCGGCGCGTGGTAACCAACGTCGTCATTGCCGCTCGGTTGCAGCGACGACAACCGCGCCCCCCAGTCCCAAGCCTCCCATGAAAACCGCCCTTTGCCTCACGCCGGACCGCGCTTTCTTTCGTCCGGCGATTTGCACGGCCGCGACAATTTTGGCGCAGAGCGATTCGGATCAGTTCGACGTCTTCGTCGTGTGCGAGAGCGAGGACGTCGCGCCGGGTTTCGATAAGCTCGCCCCCGATTTGCGCCGTCGTATCGAACTCCTCTGCGCCGATTTCTCGTCCTTCGATCGCGGCTTGCGCGCCGAGGGCCGCTTCTCTCGCGCCGTTTTCCGCCGCCTGTTCCTCGATCGCGTGCTGCCGGCGGAATACGAGCGCATCGTCTCGATCGATTCGGACATTTGGGTCGCGCGGCCGGGCCTCGGCCGGCTGGCGACGCTCGATTTCGGCGGCGCGCCGTTCGCCGCCGCCTACGACATGATCTTTTTGATGGATTTCGCTCAGAACGAGCTTTCGAGGCAATTCCAGGCCGATCGCGCCGCGCTTGGCCTCGACTTGAAGACGCCCTATTTCAACGCTGGCGTATTGGCGATCGACCGCAACGAGTGGACCAATCGGGAACTCGGCGGGCGGGCAGTCGACGCCCTGCGGCGCGCGCCCGAGCGCTATCCGTTTCTCGAACAGAGCGCCCTCAATCAGATCATCGCCGGCGGCTTCGCGCCGCTGTCGCCGCGCTATAATTTCATGGGCGATTTTCTTCTTCTTGATCTCGAAGCGGCATTCGCGCCGATCGTGCTGCATTTCGTCAACGCGCCCAAACCGTGGCAATACGATTTATGGCGCGGCGAGACGCGGTTCGCGGAGAATTACCGCGCTTGGTTCGCGGCCTCGCCTTGGCCGGAACTGGCCAAGGACGGCGGCCGCCTCGCCACGGCGCCGCCCGGCAAGCCGGCGCGGACGCCCGAGCGCCGCGCTTTCGCCGAGCGGCTCACGGCCTATTTGCGCAGTCAGGCGTTTATAGACGGATGGCGCGCCCCTTGAGCGCCGATGAGATTTCGCCATGCGCCAAGCCGCCGACATTCTGCGATTTCAGACGAACGGGCGCGGCCTGCTTGAGATCACGAGCGAGGTTGCAGACTGGTTGAGCCGCCAGCGCGTCTCGACCGGCCTGCTGACGCTGTTCTGCCGTCATACCTCGGCGTCGCTGGTGATTCAGGAGAACGCCGCGTCCGCGGTGCGGACGGACCTGGAGAATTTCTTCGCCGAGATCGCGCCCGAAGACCCGACTCGCTATGTCCATAATGACGAAGGGCCGGACGACATGCCGGCGCATCTGCGCACGGCGCTGACTGGCGTGAGCGTGGCCGTACCGATTAACGGCGGCGAGCTGTTGCTCGGTACGTGGCAAGGAATCTATCTTTTCGAGCACCGCCGCCGGCCGCATCGGCGCGAGGTGGCGCTGCATGTGATCGGGGAATAGGGGAGGGGCGTCCGTAGAAGTCGACTAGAAGTGCGAAACGGATGAAAAATAATCGAGCGGCGGTGCTCGATCGCGCATGTGTTAACGCGCCATATTCTGCATGCCATCGCCGTGCTCGGCGTCAAGGCCAAGCCGCTTCGCGGTCGCCTCGCCATGGCGAGCGCGGAGTACGTCCACATACACAGGGCGATGGCGAGGCGAGCCTTGACGCCTCCGCGCGGCGATGGTTTTGTGCTACTGGCGAGCTTTGATGATGAAACTGCCTAAATGAAGGCAGTTTCATAACCAAAGCTCCCAGTAGCCAACAATGCCGCGCCGGACGAGCGCTGCCACCCATAAGGGCCGGAGCGAAGCGGAGGGCCGGCCATAGAGCCCTTCAGGCGTTCGTACCTTTCGTCGAAGTGTTGATGGCGCTATGGCGGTTTGACAGCGATCGGGCCAGCGTGGCGCCGCGGCGGCTGCCGCCTATAGCTGCGACCAGGGATCGTCACAACTCGCGCCTTCTGTTAAATGTCGTCGCCGCATCCGTTACAGAACATCGAGGAGCGCAAGGAGCCCGCATGCCCAGAAAACTCGTCCTCGACGTCGATACCGGCACTGACGACGCCGTCGCTCTCATGCTCGCCGCGCTCCATCCCGACCTCGAACTGCTCGCCGCGACGACGGTCAACGGCAATGTCGAAGTCGCGCATTGCACCGACAACACGCTGCGCGTCCTAGAATGGATCGGCCGGCCCGACATCCCGGTCTACGAAGGTCTCGCCCGTCCGATCGCGCGCTGCGATTTCCCGACCCCGCGCGCGGCCAAGCGCGACGCCAAGGTTCATATGGAGGTCCTGCCTTTGCCCGAGGCAAAGGGCCGCAAGCAGCGTCTTCCCGCGCCCGTCTTCCTGACGGAGGTCTTCGCCCAGAATCCCGGCGAGATCGCGCTCGTCGCCGTCGGCCCTTTGTCGAACGTCGCCGCCGCGATCGCGCTCGATCCTGCTTTCGTCGGCAACGTCGCCGAATTGATGATCATGGGCGGCGCGATCGACAAGTCGAACGTCACGCCTTCGGCCGAATTCAACATCTGGGCCGATCCCGAGGCGGCCGCCGTCGTGCTCGGCGCCGGCTGGCGAAAGGCGACGATGGTCCCGCTCGACGCCATCCACGAAGCGCTGATCTCGCTCGATCAATGCCGGCGCCTGCGCGCGCTTTCTTCGCCGGCCGGCGAAGCCGCCGCGCAATTGATCGAATACCGGATCGCCGGCTATCAGGCCAATCAGCCGACCGGCGTGCCCGACACCGCGCCGGTTCACGACGCGCTCTGCATCGCCGCTCTGGTCGACGAGAAGGTCATCGCGACGCGCCATCTCAACGTGGTCGTCGAGACCAAAGGAGAATATACGATCGGCCGCACGGTCGTCGATCACGAGCGGCGCACGAGCAGGCCCGCCAATTGCCACGTCGCGCTGCACGCCGATCGCGACAGGTTCTTCGACATCCTCCTCGCCAATTTCGCCAAGCGAGCGTGAGACGCGCCGAAATGGACGAGCTCGCCTATTGCTCCGCGGTGGATTTGGCGTCGATGATCCGCAGCAAGAAAGTGTCGCCGGTCGAAGTCGCGGCCGCGACGCTCGATCGCGTCAAACGTTCGCAGCCGGCGCTGAACGCCTTCATCACCATCGCCGAGGAGGAGGCCATGGCGGCGGCGCGCGAAGCGGAGCGCGCGGTCATGAGCGGCGCCGCGCCCGGGCCGCTGCACGGCGTCCCGTTTTCGGTGAAGGACCTCGTCCCGACCGCTGGAATTCGTACGACCTTCGGCTCGCTGATCTTCAAAGACAACGTACCGACCCGCGACGCTACGGCGGTCGCCCGCTTGAAGCGCGCCGGCGCGGTGCTGATCGGCAAGACGACGACGCCCGAATTCGGCCAGCAAAGCCTGACTGAAGCGCCGCTCTTCGGCCGCACGCGCAACGCCTGGAGCGCCGAGCGGACCTCCGGCGGCTCGAGCGGCGGCGCGGCCGTCGCGGTCGCGGCAGGCTTGGGGCCGATTGCGGTCGCGACCGACGGCGGCGGCTCGACCCGGATCCCCGCCTCTTGCAACGGCGTCGTCGGCTTCAAGCAGAGCCTCGGCTTCGTCCCGCAGGAATACGCCCAGGACGGGTTTGGCAACATCTCGTACGTGACGCCGATGACCCGCATCGTGCTCGACACGGCGTTGATGCTGCAAGTCATGGCCGGACCGGACCCCGCCGATCCGCTGACCGCCGGCCGCGCGGCGCCCGATTTCCTCGCCGCGGCGCGCGACGAGAGCGATCTTGAAGGGGTTCGCATCGCCTGGCGGCCGCGCCTCGGCAATTCGGCGGTCGCCGCCGACGTGCTCGCCGCCTGCGAGGCGGCGATGAAGACGTTCTCCGCGCTCGGCGCGGCTGTGTCCGAGCATCGGGGAGAGATCGAAAATCCGGAGCGGCTCTGGTACGTCATCAACAGCGCCTATCGCCGCGCCCAATATGGCGACCGCGTCCGCGACCATCGCGCGATCATGTGCCCGACCTTTCGCAGGCAATTCGATTCGGCGCAGAATTATTCGGCCGCCGATCTTTACGAGGCGATCTTCGCGCGCACCCGGCTGTTCCGGCAGGTCCAATCCTGGTTCGAAACCTGCGACGTCGTCGCCATGCCGACGCTGTCGCGGACCGCGCTGCCGATCGACCAGGACTTTTTCGGCCCGATCGAGATCGACGGCGTTCCCGTCCCCAATCTTCGCGCCGCCTGGTACCCTTACACGATGCCGTTCAACCTCACCGGCAATCCCGCCGTCAGCCTGCCATGCGGATTCGATTCCGCCGGCCTGCCGATCGGAATCCAGCTCGTCGGCCGATGCGGCGCGGACGTCCTCCTGCTGAAATGCGCAGCGGCGTTCGAGCGCGCACGACCCTGGGCGGAGCGGCGGCCGAGCCTGCCGGAATTGGACGGAGAGTAAGCGGCGCCCGCAAGCGCTCAGCCCGCGCCGCAGTCACGCCGGATCGTGCTTGATATGCCTGCCGTAGTGCAGCACTTGCACCTTCTCGAGCGTGACAAGGCCGCTCGGCATGATCGTGTCGAGCGTCGGCAGAAACGCCTTGATGTTCTCCTCGCTGTCGACGATCTCGATGACCAGCGGCAGGTCGCTGGAGAGCCGCAGGATTTTCGTCGTGTGCAGGCGGCTCGAATGGCCGAACCCCATCGGGCCGCGCAGCACGGTCGCGCCCGCGAGGCGCGCCTCGCGGGCCTTGAGGACGAGCATCTCATAAAGCGGGCGGCCTTCGCATTTATCATCTTCGCCGAAGAAGATGCGCAGCAACATGGCGTCGCGGGGCAGCGTCATGGCTCATGCTCCTTTGAGCTGGTTCAGCGCGGCGGCGGCGATATGGCCGAGCCACACAGCGACGAGGCAGAGCAGAAACGACAAGCCGATATTCCCCCCGGCCAGCGCCATTTCGCCGTCGCGGACAAGATTGAGCGTCTGCAGGCTGAACGAGGAGAAAGTGGTGTAGCCGCCGCAAAGGCCGGTCATGACGAATTGGCGGCCTTCCGAGCCGACGAACACCCTTCCGTCAGGCCCGGTGAGCGTCGAAAAGAAACCGATGATGAAGGAGCCGCTCACGTTGACGATCAAGGTCCCCCACGGAAACGTCTCGCCGAAATGCGCCGCAACAAGGCCCGAGACCGCGAAACGAGCGCCGCCCCCCAGCGCGCTTCCCAAAATTACCCAGAAATACAACATTCAGCAGCTCCCCTTCGATCCGCATTTGCAATTCGTATTGATTTGCGGCTCCGCTCGGCGCCGGGCCAATTGACCCTTCCTCGGCCGCCGCCCGCATGTCGATCGCGCTTTCGTCTCGCGTCGGAAATGACGGCTGGAGCCATTTCTGCGCGATGAGACTCGCCACGACGGCGCTGCCGATCATCGCGGTAACGAACCGTATGTTGGGCGGTCGACGATGTGGTTGGTGAGGCCAAGCACCCCGAGATGGAGCCAAAGATCAGGCCGGTCGACATGAGAAGCGTCGTGTGCACGCCTTCGCGCGGCTCGAATGTTGCCGCCAACGATTCCGACCAGGATTTCGACGCGACCGAGATCGTCACGCGGATCGAGACGATCGCGGCGACTTGCCCAATCCATAAAGCCGATTGAAGCCATACGTGTCCCATCGCCCAACCTCATCAATCGGGGCGCAACGAGAGACGATTGGGCGATAAGATCGGACCAAACGACTCCCGCTCGCGCGCTCGGCGCGGCAGGAGTCATCAGCCTGCAAGGGCGGTTTTGGGGGACTCCATCCCCGTAAGAATAGAGCCAGGCTAAGGCAATCGGCTGCGCCGCGTCAAATCGCCGTGGCGGGGCCGACTCGGTTCCGCATATTGGCCTGACCGCCTTGCCGCGGACCCTAAAGCGCTGGATAATGCAATGACTTCGCCCGCATCGCCGGTTGAGGCTGAGTTCAGATGACGCTTCGTCTGTCGATCGAGAATATGGATCGGTTGCCGGACGGAGGCCCGTTGCGCATCCAGGTGAAGAATCGCGGGCTGGACCTTGGCCGCGACCAGCATCTCGATTGGACCCTGCCAGATCCCAGCCGCCACATTTCCGGCAAGCATTGCGAGATCCGGTTTCGCGACGGCGGCTATTGGCTGCACGACGTCTCGACCAACGGCACCTTCGTCAACGGCGCGCAGTTCCGGCTGAACGAGCCCTATCTCTTGCGCCACGGCGACCGGTTGAGCATCGGCCCCTACATCATCGCGGTCGAGGTCGAGGGCCAGGCCGGAGCGCCCGCTTCGGCGTCGCCGGCGGCGACTCAAAGCGAGGTCGTCTTCGATCCTTGGAGCGTCGGCGAGGCTGCGGCCGCGCCGGACGATCGCCGCGCCTACATGCCGCAAGCGCCGCGGCCCAACGCCCCGGATTTCCTCGATTATGCAAGCGGCATTCCCGCCGCGCCGGCGAACGAGGCGAGCTATGCGCCGGCGGAGGCGCCGGCTGTCGCTTTCGACGAAGATTGGCTGCGCGGACGCGTCGAGCCGGCGCCGGCCGAGCCGCCCGCGCCCGCGCCGACGCCGCGCCGGCCCGCCGCGCGGGCCGCGGCAAGCGCGGCGACTGCGCCGCCGGCCCCGCCGCAGCCGCGGCCGCAACCGGCTGAGCCCGCATTCGCGGCCGACGCCGACTTGTTGTTGCGCATCGCGCGGGCCGCCGGCATTGACGCGCGCGCCTTCGCCGGGCGCGAGCCGGGCGCGGTCGCCGACGAGATCGGCGCGGTCTTGCGGCTGGTCGCGCATCATCTGGCGCAGATGCTCGCCTCCCGCTCCGAAACGAAGGGCCTGATCCGCAGCGCCAACCGCACCATGATCCGGCCGCATGAAAACAATCCGCTGAAATTCACCGCTTCGCCGGAAGAAGCGCTGTCCATCATGTTCGGGCCGCCGACGCGGAATTACCTCGACGCCCAGGCCGCGGTGGAGCGGAGCTTCGCCGACCTCAAGGCGCATCAGATGCAGACGTTCGGCGCCATGCAGGCGGTGCTCGAAGCCTTGTTCGAAGACCTCGCGCCGGAAAAGATCGACCGGTCGGTCGAGCCCGACCGCGGCATCGGCGGGTTGGTCGGGTCCCGTAAAGCGAGATTGTGGGACGTCTATGTGGAGCGCTGGCGCGCCAAAGCGAAAAGGAGCGACGGCCGCCTCTCCGAGGCTTTCATGGCGCTGTTCGCGGAGAGTTACGATCGATTGCAGAAAAGGGAGCCGTAGCGCGCGCTCCTTCGCCGCCGCGCCAATCGCGCCGGCGGCTCTCGTTGTCCGGGGAACTGGGGTGTTCCGGCCATGTCGTGGTACGCAAAAGTTAATTGGTCGGAAGGGCTGTTCCTGCGGCCCCACCATCTCCAGCAGGCCGACCGCTATTTCGAAAATCTCCTCGACAGCCGCACCCGGCGCATCACGCCCTATCCTTGGGGCTTTTCGCTCCTCGAAATCGACAAGGACCTTGCCCAGCAGAGCAAATTCGCGTTGCGGCGGGCCGCCGGAATCATGCCGGACGGAACGATTTTCGATTTCCCCGCCGATAGTCCTGCGCCGGCGCCGATCGAAGTCCCGGAGGCGGCGGCCGGCCAACTCGTCTGGCTGGCGATGCCGGCCAAGGCGATCAACGCCCGCGAGGTCGCGCAGGACGGCGCCGACGGCGCCTCCCGCTTCGTCGCCGGCGCCGCGACCGTCATCGATTCGAGCTCGCATCTGCGCATCGAGGAGGAGATCGAGGTCGCCTATCCGCGGCTCGCCTACGAAGTCCGCAAGACCGCCAAGCCCGGCTATGTCGGCCTGGCCGTCGCCCGCATCGTCGAAGTGCATGACCGCACCATCGTGTTCGACGAGAAATTCGCGCCGCCCTTGCTTATCTGCGCCGCCCATCCCACGGTCGAGGGCTGGCTTGATCGGGTCATCGGCTGGATCAACGCCAAGCTCGACGAGCTCGCTCGCTACGCCAGCGACGTGACCGCCGGCGGCGGCCTGCAAAGCGCCGATTATCTGATGCTGCAGATGCTGAACCGCGTCACGCCGGCGCTCAAGCATTTCCGGCTGTCAGGCTACGTGCATCCGGAGCGGCTCTATGAAGAGCTGCTCCGCATCGCCGGCGAGCTGGCGACCTTCGTGACGAGCGAGAGGCGGGCGCGAGAGTACCCCGCCTATGATCACGACGATCTCGAACTCACCTTCGCGCCGGTCTTGCGCGACATCCAGGATTTCCTCAGCGCCCGGCTCGACCGCCGCGCGATCCGGCTCGAACTGATCGAGCGCGCGCCCAACGCCTATATTTCGACGATCAAGGATCGCAGCTTGTTCCGTAGCGCGACCCTGATCCTCGAAGTCTCGGCGCGCCGGCCGCTGATCGAAATCCAGCAGCAATTGCCGCATTTCCTGAAAGTCGGCCCGAACACCAAGATGAACGAGATCGTTCACGCCCATTTGCCGGGCGTCAATCTCGTCCATCTGCCGACCCCGCCGCCGCAGATCAGGACCATTTCCGACCACGTCTATTTCTATCTCGATCGTACTTCGCCCCTATGGCCGGAATTCAGCGTGGCGAGCGCGATCGGCATGCATTTCGCCGGCGATTGGCCCGAGCTGCAGATGGAGCTGTGGGCGATCCGGGAAGATAGGCGATGAGCGAACCCGACGATCCGTTCGGCCGTCGCGACCGAACCATCATTCGCCCTAATCCGGGCGGTCGCCGCCCCGCCGGCGGCGCGCCGCCGGTCAGCGCGCCCAACCCGCCCGTTTCTTATCCGACGCCGCAACAGCCGTACCAACCGCCGCCGCCGCAGCAACCTTATCAGCCGCAGCCCTACCAGCCTCCGCCCGCGCAGCCGCCGCCCTATCAACCGCCGCCGGGGCAGGCGTCCTCGGCCGCCGGCCAGTTCAACTGGGATGGTTGGTCGACCGGTCCCGCGCCGCAGCCGGCCAATCCCTACCTGCAGCAGCCCGCCGCCGTCGCGCCGATCGTCCCGGCGCCGGCTTCTCCGCATATCCCGGTCGACATCGTTTCGGTCGCGACCAATCCGCTGATGCGCGCCGCCTCGTCTCTGCTGCTGTTGCTCGGCCGCCTGCGCGCATCGCTTTCCCGCGCCGGTTCCGGCGAGCTGATGGATCAGGTCGCGCAGGCGATCAGCCAGTTCGAGGCGGACGCGCGCGCCGCCGGCGTGCCGACCGAGCGCGTCATGGCTGCGAAATACGCGCTCGCCGCCACTGCCGACGATATCGTGCAGAACCTGCCGACCGACGATCGCCATCTCTGGACGAAATACAGCATGCTGGTGCGCTTCTTCGGCGAGCGCACCGGCGGCGTCCGCTTTTTCCAGGAGCTCGACCGCGCCAAGCAGAATCCGTCGCTCAATCTCGATCTGCTCGAAGTCATGCATGCCTGTCTCTGCCTCGGCTTCGAAGGCGTGTACCGCACCTCGGCCGGCGGCGTCGGCACCCTGCAAGGCATACGCCGCGACATTTACGAGACGATCAGGCGCGTCCAGTCGAAAGAGATCGAGGACCTTTCGCCGCATTGGCGCGGCCTGACGATCGCGCTCGCCGGCGCCAGGTTTCGCGTGCCGATCTGGTCGGCGGCGGCCGCCGCCTCCGTCATCCTCATCGCCGTTTACCTGATCCTGCGCAACCTGCTCAGCGATCAAGCCGAAGCCTTGGCGCTGAAAATGGCGAGCGTGCAGCCCAACGGCGAGATCGCGATCGCGCGCGAGACTCAGGTCAAGCCGCCGCCTGATCCCGCCCGCCGCTCGACCCAACTCGAGCGCATCCGCGCCGCGCTGGCCAACGAGATCATGGCCGGCAAGGTCAGCGCCGATCAGAACGCGACGACGATCTTCATTCGCATCGGCAACCTCGTCCTGTTCCCGTCCGGAACCGCCAAGGTCGCGGATTCCTTTGCGCCGATCGCAGCGAAGATCGCAAGAACGCTGGAGAAAGAGCCAGGCGGCATCCGCATCGACGGCTATACCGACACCGATCCGATCAAGACCCTCGCCTTCCCGTCAAATTGGGAGCTCTCCGAGGCGCGGGCGAAGGCCGTGGCTGCGTTGCTGAAGCCGGAACTCTCGAAGCCAGACCGTATCGTTGTTTCAGGCAAGGGTTCGGACAATCCGATCGCGCCGAACGATACGCCTGAGAACAAGGCCAAGAACAGGCGGGTGGAAATCTCCATCCCGCGCGCCGATTGAGGCCGATGATGATCGCGCGGGAGCGGCTCTCTCGATGAACGCCATGGCCTGGATCTGGATCGCCCTGACCGTGGTCAGCGCGCTTGTTCTCGCCGCGCTGGTCTGGTTCTTCGGCCCGATCGTCTTCATCGGCGATACGCAGCCTTTCGAGAGCGTTTGGCCGCGTCTGCTGATCATTTTCATTATGTTCGCGATCGTCGGCGCTTCGATCGCCTACCAGATCGTCAAGCGCCGCCGCGCCGCCAAGGCGCTCGAAGCGGCGATGGCCGCGCCCGCGCCCGAAGAGACGGACGCGCCGGTTCTCGCCGAAAAGATGCAGGACGCTTTGGCGACGCTGAAGCGGTCCAGCAAGTCGGGCGCCGGCTATCTCTACGACCTGCCCTGGTACCTGATCATCGGCCCGCCGGGCGCCGGCAAGACGACGGCGCTGATCAATTCGGGCCTACGCTTTCCGCTCGCCGGCGACAATCCCGCGCGCGCCATCCAGGGCGTCGGCGGCACCCGTTACTGCGACTGGTGGTTCACGGATCAAGCCGTGCTGATCGACACGGCCGGCCGCTACACGACGCAAGATTCGGACGCCAAGGCCGATCGCAAGAGCTGGCTCGCCTTCCTCGACCTGTTGCGCAACAACCGGCCGCGCCAGCCGATCAACGGCGTGCTGGTCGCGATCAGCATCGACGACATCGTCCGGCTGCCGCCGGCCGAGGTCAACGCGCATGCCGACGCGATCCGCAAGCGCCTCGCCGAGCTGCACAATGAGCTCAAGATCGATTTTCCGGTCTACGCCATCTTCACCAAGATGGACCTCGTCGTCGGCTTCACCCAATATTTCGCCGATCTCGACGAAGCCAAGCGCCGCGTCGTCTGGGGCGCGACCTTCCAGGGCGCCGATCGCAAGGCCAATCAGATCGGCGCGCTGCCCGGCGAGATTGATCTCCTCGTGCAGCGGCTGATCGAGCGCATGCCCGAGCGGCTGCAGGACGAACCTGACCTTCGCGCCCGGGCGATCCTATTCGGCTTCCCGGCCCAGATCAGCGCGCTGAAAAAGCCGATCGTCGACTTCCTCAACCGCATTTTCGAGCCGACCCGTTATCAGGCCAACGCCATCCTGCGCGGCTTCTACTTCACCTCCGGTACGCAAGAGGGCACGCCGTTCGACGCGGTGATCGGCGCGCTGCAGCGCAGCTACGGCGTCGAGAGTTTCGGCGCGGCGGCCTTTTCCGGGGCCGGCAAGAGCTTCTTCCTGCACGACCTGCTCGCCAAGGTGATTTTCGGCGAAGCAGGCTGGGTCTCGACCAATATGGCGGCGGTGCGCCGCTCCTTCGCCGTCCGCGCCGCCGCCTTCTCGCTGATCGCGTTGGCGACTGTCGCCATTCTCGGAGCTTGGTACGTCAGCTATAGCCGCAACAGCGCGCTGATCGCGGCGACGAACCGCGCCTTCGACGATTACGCCGCTTCCGCCGGTCCGCTGTTGAAGCAGACCTCGGTCAGCGATCCCGACTTGCGGCCGGTTTACGAGCGCATCGACGCGCTGCTCAACCTGCCGGTCGGCTACGCCAATCGCGACGCGCCGACGCCGGTTTCCCAGACTTTCGGCCTCAGCGAGCGCCCGCGCCTGCAATCGGCGTCCGACTCGGCCTACCAGGCCGCGCTCGAACGTCTGATGCGGCCGCGCCTCGTCCTGCGCCTCGAACAGCAGATTCAGAAGAACGTCAATGATCCGGCTTTCGTCTACGAGGCGCTGAAAGTCTATCTGATGCTCGGCGGCAAGGCGCCCAGCATCGACAAGGATCTCATCGTCGATTGGTTCGCGCGCGATTGGGAGGAGAACATGTATCCCGGCGCGCCCTATCGGCAAGGGCGCGATCTGCTGCGCCGGCATCTCGTCGCGATGCTCGATCTCGACAACGGCCAGGCGCCGAAAATCTCGCTCAACGGGCCGCTGGTCGAGCAGGCCCAGGCGACGCTCGCCCGCATGCGCGTCGCCGAGCGCGCCTATACCTTGCTCAAGTCGGAGGCGCATAACGAGGCGATCGAGGATTGGATCGCCTCGCAGCGCGGCGGCCCGGACGCGGGCTTGGTGTTCGAAGCGGCCAATGGCGCGGGGCTGGATACGGTTCGGGTGCCAGGCTTCTTTACCTATAACGGTTTCTACCGCGCCTTGCTCGAGCATATGCCGACCATCGCCGAGAAGCTGGAGAAGGAGCAATGGGTGCTCGGCCAATCGGGCGATCAGAGCGCGGTCAAGCAGCAATACGCCAGCCTGATGCCCGACATTCTTGAACTCTATGGCAAAGATTTCGTCGCTGCTTGGAACGTCGCGCTCGGCAATCTGCAGCTCAGGCCGATGATCGCCGACAAGCCGAAATACCTCGCCCTCAGCGCCGCATCCGCCGCGACGTCGCCGATCAAGCAACTCTTCGAATCGGTCAAGGACGAAACTTCGCTGACCAAGGAGCGCCATGCGCCGCAATCGGCGCCGGCCAACGGCGATCAGGTCAAGGCGGCCGAGACTCTCGCGGCGCAGCGGATCACATCGCGCATGGGCTCGACGGCGAGCCAGGCTGTCGCGATCGCGATGAAGTCGCAACGCCGCGCCGGCGACCCGCCGGCGGAAGTGCCGGGCGCGAGCATCGAGGCGAATTTCAAGCCGTTCCAGGTCCTGTTCGAAGGCGAGGCCGGCGGCCGGCCGATCGACGCGCTCATCGCCAATCTCAACGAGCTCGATCGCGATTTGCTTCTGGCCGCGGAGAATCCGACCCAGGCCAAGCAGGCCCTCGCCCAGGTCCAACTCCAGGTCGCAAGTTTGAGGAGCAATGTCTCCCGCCTGCCGCAGCCGCTTTCCGGCATGATGCAGACCGTCGCCAACGACATTGACGGCGATACGGCGGCGACCTCGATCGCGCAGCTTTCTCAGGCGCTTGCCGAACAGGTCACCAGCCCCTGCCAGCAGATCGTCGCCAATCGCTATCCGTTCGCCAAGAGCGATCGCGACGTGCCGATGGCCGATTTCGCCCGCCTGTTCGCGCCGAACGGGATTATCGACAAGTTCTTCTCTTCGAGCCTCGCGCCGCTCGTCAATCAATCGGGCAAGACCTGGACTTGGCTGCCCAATCCGCATCTGACGCGCAAACTGTCCGAAACGACTTTGCGCCAGTTCCAGCAGGCGGCGGAAATCCGGGACACGTTTTTCCCCACCGGCGGCGGGCAGCCGGCGGTCAGTTTGGAGGTCAAGCCGCTGACCTTGAGCGGCGAAGCGCAGACCGCGACGCTGCAAGTCAATGGCGCCAGCGTCGTCGCCCAGCAAGGCGCGAACACGCCCGCAACGCTACAATGGCCCGGCGCGGGCGCCGGCGAGGCCTCGATCGTCATGGCGCCCGATCTGCCTGACCGCATCTCGAAACTCGAGCGCAGCGGCGCCTGGGCCTTGTTCCGCCTCGTCGACGCCGGTTCGGCGCTGCAGCGAGGCAATGCGGTGAGCGCCAGCTTCGTCGTCGGCGGGCGGGAAGTATCGTACCAGTTCACTGCGGCCTCGCTTCAAAATCCGTTGAGCTTGCCCGCTTTGCGGCAGTTCAAATGTCCTAACGGCTTGTGAGGCGCGATGCCCGCCGGCCTCTATGGCAAGCTCCCGGCCAAGCGCGATTTCGTCGCGTTCAACACGCCGCGCGCCTTCCTCGATATTTTCGAGCCGTGGCTGCAAGCGAGCGTGGCCGCGTCGCGGCAGATTCTCGGCGAAGCGTGGCGCGAGGCCTATCTCAGCGCGCCGATCTGGCGCTTCTGGCTCGGCGCCAATTTCTGCGGCGAGGCCGTGCTCGGCGCCCTGATGCCGTCGATCGACGGCGTCGGTCGCTATTTCCCACTGACGATCTTCGTCGGCGAAGGCTCAGGCTCGCTGCCGCCGCCCGAGATCGAGCCGAACAAAGATTGGTTCGACGCGGTCGAGGCGATCCTGCTCGACGCGCTGCAACCCGAGCGCGACTTCGATAGCCTGGCTGCGGGCGTCGCAGCGCTCGCCGCGCCGGCCCAATCTCCGCCTGAGACCGCTCTCGCCGGCATCGCGCTGCTCGCCGACGGCGCGATTCTGGTGCGCGATTTCGGCGACGAGCTCGCCGTCGCCTTGCGCGCGGCGCGCCGCTTCGGCCATCGCCAGACCTTCGCCGGCCAGTCCTTCTGGTGGACGATCGGCGGCGAGGGCTTTCAGCCGGCCGCGCTCGTCTCAACCGGACTGCCGCGGCCGGAGCGCTTCGCCGAAATGCTCACCGGCTCGTTCGATCGTTCGTTCGTCGTTCCCGCTTAGCTTAACGGGGGGTTGAAGCGATGTCCGACCGCCTCGTCTTCGAGACCGCCGCCTTGACCCATGTCGGCCGGGTGCGGACCGTGAACGAGGACAATCTGTTGGCGCGGCCGGATATCGGCCTCTGGGCCGTCGCCGACGGCATGGGCGGCCACGGGGCGGGCGACGTCGCCAGCAAGGCGATCATCGCCGCGCTCGATTCGATCAAGCGCGCCGACACCGCGGCCGAACTGCTCGCTCAGTTCGAGCGCCGCATCATCCGCGCCAATTCCGAGTTGCGCGCTTTCGCTCGCGGCAGAGGCTTGGGCGCGATCGGAGCGACGCTCGCCGCGATCCTCATTCGCCCGCCGCATTATGCGTGTCTCTGGTGCGGCGACAGCCGAATCTATCTCTGGCGCAGCGGCAAGATGAGACAGATTTCGCACGATCATTCCGAAGTGCAGGATCTGATCGACCGCGGTCTCATTGACGCCGAAGAAGCCAAGGCTTGGCCGCGCCGCAACGTCGTTACCCGCGCCATCGGCGTCGCCGTGGAGGCGGAAATTGAATTGGGCGAGGGCCAGGTCGTAGCCGGCGATCGTTTCCTTCTGTGCAGCGACGGGTTGACCAATCATGTCGAAGACGCGGAGATCGCCGTCGCGCTCGGCGATAAGGCCCCGCAGCAAGCCTGCGCCGATCTTCTCGATCTGACTCTGGAGCGCGGCGCGAGCGACAATGTCACGCTGATCGTCATCGCCTGCCAGGACGACGCGCATACGGTGCGCGCCGACAGCGCCTGGCGGGCGCAGGCGGCGCGGGGGGCTGGCAAGAGCGTCCGATAGCGCCCGGCGGCCGGAGTTTGGGGAGAGTCCGCGCGCCCCGCAGCGCGCTTCGCCTACTCTTGCATCCACGTCCTGAACGAATCGAATAAAACGTTCGAACCGCAGATCACAGTGACTACGCGTTTGCCGCGGTAACGGGACGGGTCTTCCAAGACCGCCGCGAGGCCGAGGGCGGCGGAAGGCTCAACGACGAGGCCGGCGCGCCGATAGAGCATTCGCATCGCCGCGACGATGCTCTCCTCTTCGACCAACGGAACGTGGTCTGCGACGGCCAAGAGGTCGCCGAGAACCGCTGGAATGGGAAATCGGCCTGCGACGCCGTCGGCGATCGTGTCAGTGCGCTCGGTGGTTACGATCGATCGCGCTCGCCATGACATGGCCATCGCCGGCGCTCCCCTTGGTTGGACACAGACGACGTCCGTCTTCGGCGACAAGGTTTTGAAGACATGCCCCACGCCGGTGGCCAGAGCGCCGCCGCCCAGCGCGAGCAGGATCGTATCGATGCGATCGGACCCGTCGAGGAGCTCGAGGCCGATCGTGCCCGCGCCTTCGCACGTGTCGAGGCATTCGCTGTCCTCGACGAGAAGCGCATCGCCGCGCGCCGCGATCTCTCGGGCGCGCTCACGCGCGTGCTCGATGTCGCCGTCGACCAGTTCGACCGCTGCGCCGAGCTGACGAATTCGCTCGATTTTTGCCGCATTGGCGCTTGCGCTCGCCACCACTGTGACGCCGACGCCGCGCGCCCGCCCGCTATAGGCGAGCGCCTGCCCGAAATTGCCGGCGCTGGCGCAGACCGCAGCTTTGGGACCCGAACCCCTGGCGAGACGCGAGGCTACGACCTCGGCGCCGCGACCTTTGAAGCATCGGATCGGATTCGCGGTCTCCAGTTTGATGACGAATTCGCAACCAAGCGCGTTTCCTATGGCCGGACAGTCGAATTGCGGCGTCTCGCGAAACACTCGCGAAATCTGTTGTCGCGCGTTCAGAATGCGCCCGAGATCGAGCCTGGTGGCCGGCTGCTCGGCTTTGACGCGTTCCACAGGGCTTCCGCTGACAGGCTGCATCGGGCGATGATCCGGAATGATGGCGGGTTGCATCTGCGTGCGTTATAGCGCACACTTCGCGATGTGCGCTATAGCGCACACCTCGCTATAGCGCACATCGTCGAGGTCGCCGCCAGTGAAGTCCGTCAGCCCTGTCGAGACGTCGACGTTGCTCAAGTCGATCAGGCGCGACCTTGGATGGAGCCTCGATGAAGCGGCTGCGCGGACTGGCGTCAGCAAGGCGATGCTCGGGCAGATCGAGCGCGGCGAATCTTCGCCGACCGTCGCAACGCTTTGGAAGATCGCAACGGGCCTCCGGGTGCCGATGTCCGCTCTGCTGGAGAAGCCTGTTCGTGGGGATGACGATGTCTTGCTTTTGCGAGACGCCGGCGAACTTCGCGTCCGTCCTTCCGAGGAAGGAATGCAGCGGGCTCTCCTATTCCCCTACGAGTCGCGATTTGGTTTCGAGCTTTACGAGTTGACCTTCGCGCCCGGCTTCGAGAGCATTTCAGAGCCGCACGACGTTGGCGTCGTGGAGCATGTGACTGTCCTGCGCGGCGAGGTCGAATTGCTGGCCAAAGAGGAGTGGCGGCGGCTCAAGAAGGGGCAGTCGCTGAGATTCCCGGCCGACCGTCGCCACGGCTATCGAAATCGGACACGCAGTGAAGCCGTCGTCATGGACCTGATCCACTACCGGTTCACGCCGCAAAATAGCGCAGAGCAAATGCAAACGGGCGCCTGAACCGGCGTTGAGAAAGGCGAGGCCGACCCGAGCGAAAGCATCCCATTGCCCGGAATTGCCAACAATGCGCCGCTCCGCCCAGAACCTTGCGCACGGTGCGTCGTTTGAGACGCCGGAATTCTTCGCCGGCCGACGAGGAGGTCAAACATCTTGGGCCCGATCGCGATCATCGGATCGCCGCGCTCGCCGAAATCTACGAAATCATTCAAAGCGGAGGCGCGCCGCATCTGCCCATCCTTACAGCGACGGCGGCGAAGGTCGTCGGGCGGTCGTCGCGCCTTGCGCTTCGCTGAGGGAACCTTCCGCCGCGCGACGCCTGGGCGCCAAGGGCCGCGAGTGGGAGCGCGAGCCGTCGAGACGCTTTCATGTTGAAATCAAAGCTCGATCGCCTCATCAGGATCGGCCGACTGTCGATCGTCTGGCCGAACGGGGCGGTCTCGCACTTTGGTGACGTCGCCGCGCCGGCGCCGAAAGTCGTCGTTCGGCTGCGGTCCTTCCTCGCCGCGGCGAAGATCGCCGCGCATCCGCATCTCTATCTCGGCGAAGCCTATATGAACGGCGAGCTCGCGCTGGAGGAGGGGAGCGTCTTCGATTTGCTCGATCTGCTTGGCCGCAATGTCGCGCTCCGGCAACGGCCGGCGGGCTTCCTCGAAGCGCTGACGCGCGGGCCCTTGGCCCTGCTGCAGCAACACAACTCGCAGCGCTCCGCCAAGCGCAACGTCCAGCGCCACTATGATTTTTCCGAGCGGCTCTATCGCTCCTTCCTCGACAGCGACCTGCAATATTCCTGCGCCTATTTCGCCCGGCCGGACATGACGCTCGACGAAGCGCAGGCGGCGAAGCGCCGGCACATCGCCGGCAAGCTGCTGCTGAAAGCCGGCCAGCGCGTGCTCGACATCGGCTGCGGCTTCGGCGGCCTCGCGCTGCACCTGGCGCGCAGCGCCGAGGTCGAGGTGCTCGGCGTCACCTTGTCGCGCGAACAACTCGACGTGGCGCGGCGACGCGCGCGAGAGGCGGGGCTCGACAACCGCGTGCGCTTCGAACTCGCCGATTATCGCGCGCTGCAAGGCAAGTTCGACCGCATTGTGTCGGTCGGCATGTTCGAGCATGTCGGCAAGCCGCAATATCCGACATTCTTCGCCACGCTGGCGCGGCTGCTCGATCAAAATGGCGTCGCGCTGCTCCATGCGATTGGCCGCATGCGCGGCCCGGGCCTGACCAGCGCCTGGATCAGGCGGCATATTTTCCCCGGCGGTTATATTCCGGCTCTCTCTGAAGTCGCGCCGGTCATCGAGCGCAGCGGCCTTTGGCTCAGCGATCTTGAAGTGCTGCGCCTGCATTACGCCGAGACGCTGCGCCATTGGCGCCAGCGCTTCCTCGCCAATCGCGCTTCACTCGCCGATCTCTATGACGACCGTTTCTTTCGGATGTGGGAATTCTATCTCGCGGCGAGCGAGACCAGCTTCCGCCATGGCGGCTTCATGGTGCTCCAGGCGCAATTGACGCGCGAGATCGACGCCGCCCCGCTGACCCGCGACTATATGACCGATGCGGATCGCCAGGCGAGCGCGTGACGATCGGCGCGGGCGGCCGCCCAACAATTAGCGTTACCGCGCAACTTTCGGCCGTCTTGCTTGATTTTATCGCGAGGGCCCGCCAGTTTGAGCGGCGGCGTCGGTGGACTTGTTAAGAGCGTCTCATGCGTCGTGTCCTGTCGCTCCTCGCGCTCGCTGGCGCGGCTTTTCTTTCGCCTGCGGGGGCGGGGGCCGTGGTCCGCATCGATATCGATCTTTCGGCGCAACGCATGCACGTCGCCTCGGATTCGGGCGAAGAGTACGATTGGCCCATCTCTTCCGGCCGCAAGGGTCATGTGACGCCGGACGGCGATTTCCGGCCGATCGCGCTCTATCCAATGGTCCATTCGCTCAAATACGACAATGCGCCGATGCCGCATTCGATCTTCTTTTTGCCTGACTATGCGATCCATGGCACCAACGCCGTCGGCTCGTTGGGACAGCCGGCGTCGCATGGCTGCGTGCGCCTGGCGCCGGGAAACGCTGCTGTCTTGTACGATATGGTTCGGTCCGAAGGCGCGACGATCCATATTCACGGCGACATCGGCGGCGCCGCGATGCGCATCGTGCGCCGGCATCGCCAAGACTCGCCGGACGAATTGGACCTGGACAGCGCCCCGGAATATGGTCTCAAGGCGTTTCCGGGATGGGATCTCGAGCCGCCCGACGGCTATTGACTCCGGCTTTTGCCGCCCTCGCTTGTGCGCCCGGCGCTGATTTGGGTCTGCGCGAGCGGACGTGCTAAACGGCGCGCCGATCGTTAAGCTTGTCAAAGAGACAAAAATGACCTCCCTTCGACCTGTCGCGCATGCGTCCGAAGACGTCGGCGCGGCGATGCGCGCGATCGGCGCGGAAGCGCGCCGGGCCGCCCGCGTCCTCGCCAACGCTCCGCGCGCGCAGAAGGACCGCGCCCTCGTCGCCGCCGCCGGGTCGCTGCGCGGCAAGGCGGCCGACATTCTCGCCGCCAATGCGCGCGACGTCGCCGCCGCCAAGGCGCGCGGCGTCGCTTCGGCTTTTCTCGATCGGCTGATGCTGGACGAAAAGCGCATTGAGGCGATGGCGCGCGGGCTCGAAGAGATCGCCGCTTTGCCGGATCCGGTCGGCTGCGTTCTGGCGCGGTTCGAGCGGCCGAACGGCCTTGTCATCGAGCGGGTCGCGACGCCGCTCGGCGTCGTCGGCGTCATCTATGAGAGCCGGCCGAACGTCACCGCCGACGCCGGCGCGCTGTGCTTGAAATCTGGCAACGCGGCCGTGCTGCGCGGCGGCTCCGACAGTTTTCACTCCTCCGCCGCGATCCGGGCCTGTCTCGTCGACGGACTTAAGGCTGCGCGCCTGCCGGAAGCGGCGATTTCGGCGGCGCCCTCGGCCGCGCGCGAGGCGGTCGCCGAAATGCTCGCCGGCCTCGGCGGCGCGCTCGACGTGATCGTGCCGCGCGGCGGCAGGAGCCTGGTCGAGCGCGTGCAGAGCGAGGCGCGGGTGCCGGTCTTCGCCCATCTCGAAGGGATCGTGCATGTCTATGTCGATCGCGCCGCCGATCTCGGCAAGGCAAGGGCTGTCCTGATCAATTCGAAAATGCGGCGCACTGGCGTTTGCGGCGCGGCCGAGAAGCTGCTCGTCGACAAGGCTTGCGCTTCGACCCATCTTGCGCCCCTGGTCAAGGCGCTGCTCGACAACGGCTGCGCCGTGCGCGGCGACGCCGCCGCCATGGACGCCGATCCGCGCGTCACGAAAGCGAGCGAGGAGGATTGGCGGACGGAATACCTTGACGCGATCATCGCGGCGAAAGTGGTCGACGGGCTCGACGCCGCTATCGAACACATCGAGACCTACGGCTCGCATCACACCGATTGCATCCTGACGGAGGACCACCAGGCGGCCGAGCGGTTCCTCAAAGAGGTCGATTCCGCCATCGTCCTGCACAACGCTTCGACCCAATTCGCCGACGGCGGCGAATTCGGTTTCGGCGGCGAGATCGGCATCGCGACGGGACGCATGCATGCGCGCGGGCCGGTCGGGCTGGAGCAGCTCTGCACGTTCAAATACAGGGTGCATGGCGACGGGCAAACGAGGCCTTAGAAGCCGCACTGCGGACGGAGGCGGGCGGCGGCGACGGGTACGGGGCTTGAGGAATAGAACCAAGGACGCAGTCAAGCGAAGCTCTCGACGCCGTACGCCTCACCTCCGGCTCCTCTCTTTTCGGGCGAGAAGAGGCGCCACGCCGATCACTTCGCGCATCACGACCAACGTCTTGAAGCTCTTCACGTTGGAATCGGCGAAGAAAATTTCGCGCGTGAACGCCTCGTAGCTCGCCATCGATTCGACCTGCAGCACGAGCACCCAATCCGATTCCCCGGTCACGTACCAGCATTGTCGCACTTCCGGACGGACTCTGATCCGGCGGACGAAGGCGTCCAGCGCTTGCGCGGTTTCGCGCTCGAGCGAGGCGAGCGCGATGATCGTTAGCGGCAGACCGATCGCCGCGGGCCGTACGATTGAAACGTCGGCGGCGATGATTTTCTCGCGTCGCAAGCGGCGCAAGCGCCGCAGCACGGCGCTTTCGGAAAGGCCGACGCGCTCGGCCAGCGCGCGGGCCGGCGTCAGGTTGTTGCGCTGAACGAGATCGAGCAGCGCAAGGTCGAATTGGTCGAGAACGGATTCCGGCATCGTCCAGGCAAGTTGCGCCTGAAACAGGCGCTGAGGCAACCGATTTCGCCGAAATCGGCCGCCCCTCCTGCTTTATCGTCGCGCTCATGATCGAAGCGAACGACCTCGACAGCCCTTCCGCTCTGCTGCGACTCAGCTTGGCGCATCAGCCGACGCCGCTCTTGCCGTTGCCGCCGCTCGCGGCGGCGCTCGGCGTCGCCGCTGTCCTGGTCAAGGATGAAGGGCGGCGGCCGCTCGGCAATTTCAAGGCTTTGGGCGGCGTCTATGCGAGTCTCAGGGCGCTCGCCCGGGCCGTCGGCGCTCCGGCCATTTCCTTGCTCGACCATTCCGTCGAGCGGCCGCCTTTGCCGGCTTTGGTTTGCGCCAGCGACGGCAACCACGGCCTCGCCGTCGCCGCCGCGGCGCGCCTCGCCCGGACGAAGGCGCGGGTCTTCCTGCCCGCCATCGTCCCGCCGGCGCGGCTCGCCCGCATCGCGGCGAAAGGGGCGGACGTCGTCCGCGTGGCGGGGACCTATGACGAGGCGGTCCGCGCCGCCGCGGCGTCTGCGCAGGAAACGGGCGATCTGCTGATCGCCGACACCAGCCCGGAGGAAGGCGATCCCGTCGTCGCCGACGTGATGGCCGGCTACGGCGTCATCGCCGAGGAGATCCGCGGCCAGCTCGCCGCGCACGCCGCGCCGACCCATCTCTTCGTTCAGGCCGGCGTCGGCGGGCTCGCCGCGGCTCTGGTTTCGGGGCTGCAGGCGGCGCTGGCGCCGCCGCGGCGCTTGGTCGTGGTCGAGCCGGCGAACGCCGCTTGCGTCGGCGCGGCGCTGAAGGCGCGGCGCGTCGTCGTCGCCCCGGGCGATTTGCAGACGTCGGCGGAGATGCTGAGCTGCGGCGAAGCCTCGGCGCCGGCGCTGGCCATTCTCCTGCGCGCCAGGGCCGAGGCGATCGCCGTCAGCGAGACGGACTTGCTCGCTGCGCCCGGTCTTCTCGCCGCCAAGGGCGGGCCGCGGACGACGCCGTCCGGCGCAGCCGGCCTCGCCGGCTTGCGCGCCGCGCTCGCCGATCCGGCTCTCGCCGCGCGCCTCTCACTCGACCGCGCCAGCCGCGTCCTGCTGATCGCGACCGAAGCGCGCCTCTCCGACATGGAGCCGTCTCATGGCTGAAGCCGTCGATCTGCTCGCCCAGCTCGTCGCGATCGATTCGGTCAATCCCGACCTCGTCCCCGGCGCGGCCGGCGAGGCGGCGATCGGCGATTTTTGCGCGGGCTGGCTTCAAGAGCGCGGCTTCGAGGTCCATCGCCTCGAAGCGCGGCCTGGCCGGCCGAGCATTGTCGGGATCGCGCAGGGCGCAGGCGGCGGCCGCTCGCTGATGTTCAATGGCCATTACGACACCGTCGGGCTTACGGGGTACGATGGCGATCCGTTGAACCCTGTTCGCCGCGACGGCCGTCTCTATGGCCGCGGCGCATTCGACATGAAATCGGGCGTCGCCGCGATGATGGTCGCGGCGGCGCGCGCCAAAGAAGCGCGGCTCAAAGGCGACGTCATCGTCGCCTGCGTCGCCGACGAGGAGCATGCTTCGTTCGGCACGGAAGAAGTCGTCGCGCGCTTCCGCGCCGACGCCGCGATCGTTACCGAGCCGAGCCATCTCGAATTGACGATCGCCCATAAGGGCTTCGCCTGGTGCGAGATCGTCGTCAGCGGCCGCGCCGCGCATGGCTCGCGGCCGGATCTGGGCGTCGACGCCATCGCCAAGGCGGGGAAGTTCCTCACGGCGCTGGAGGCGTGGGACCGACGCCTGCGCGCGCATCCGCGCCATCCGCGGCTGGGCGCCGGCTCAGTCCACGCCTCGCTGATCGAGGGCGGCCAGGAATGGTCGAGTTACCCCGCCGAATGCCGCATCAAGATCGAGCGCCGCACCGCGCCGGGCGAGACCGGCGCGAGCGTCGCCGAGGAGATACGGGCGATCCTCGCCGAAATCGAAGCGGCGGACCCCGCGTTCCAGGCGGAGCTGATCGCAGGCCTCGACCGGCCGCCTTTCGAAATCGCGGAGAACGAGCCGATCGTCACCACTTTGCGCGAAGCCGCAGCGACGCGGCTCGGTCAAACGCCGGCCTGGCGCGGCGAGCCCTTCTGGACGGATTGCGCGATCCTCGCCGCGGCGGGAATCCCCTGCGTCATGTTCGGCGCCGACGGCGGCGGCGCGCATGCGGCGGAGGAATGGGCCGAGGAGCGAAGCGTCGATGCGCTGGCGGATATTTTGTTCGAAACGGCGCAGGATTTTTGCGAGTCGGCAAAATCAGCCGATGCGTAGGTCGCCGCAAACGCCCTTGCCCTCACGGCGCGACTTTGTGTCCCGGATTGAGCCCATGGACGCCGCGCCTCTCCTTCCGCCATAGGTCCAGCGCTCGTTTTGCGAAAACGTTGGTGAGCCCGGGGCCGGGCGGAAGGTACATGCGGGCGCTCTCGGGCGCCCCTTCGTCTATGATCGCGTTCAGCGTCGACAGCGCCGCCGCCTCATCCACGAAAAGTGCGCCATCGGCAGCCCACAGCCGCACATTCTGGTTGGTATGCTTCAACAGCGGGACCAGGCGCCCGAGCGCTCCGCGCTGTTTCAGCGCGACTAAGACGCGCATGATCTCGGTGATGATGCTGTTGCTCGCGTCGATCTGCTCTTGATCGCTGTGGAGATTGAAGAAATTCCAGGCCATGAAATTGCGCAGGCAAAATTCCACCAGGCGGTCGACGAGCTCGTCCTCACTGAGTTCTGCGAGCGAAACGCTTTCTTCCCCGGTCGTCAGCGCGCGTTCGAAAAGGCCGCATGCCGTTTCATCCGGTAGACCGGACAGGGGCCCAAGCATCCCCGCGGCCACAATCTCTTTCGGCGCGCCGGGGGTCAGCATCGCAAATACGCCCATACGCACGCCGGGGTTAAGATTGCCCATCAGACGATCGCCTGCGTCGGGGTCGCGGCGACGATTCAGCTCGTCGGCGACCGGGCGGGCCTCTTCGATCGCCGTCTTGAATTCGTTCGCCCGATTTTTTAGTCCAGGAATCGGCAAGAATTTGCTCATAGGCAGCGAGCCGAACGGCGACAGAAGCGCAATGAATCGATCGACGAGCAAGGAGGTCGGCCATTGTTTCAAATCGTCGGAGGGGGAACTCATTTGAGAACTCCGGCTTCGCGCAAAGCCGCCAGGCCCGCCTCGCGTTGACTCGCGAAATCAAGCTGGTTGACCACCTGACGATGAAGACGGCCCAGCGGATCGCCCGCTTCTTTGCTGTTGTAAATCGCAGTTATTCTCCAATGCTTGCGCCGCGGGACCCAAACGATGTTGCTCGGATCGTCGATTGCCGCGCGGCCGAATTTTCGCAACAACAACGTCCAGTATTCGAGACGCTTGGCGATATTCGCGGGATTCTGCTCCACAATGTGGTGCTGGTCGTAGCCAAGCTGATAATGGTTCGGAGGTTTCTGGAGCTCATCGAGCGTCTTCGGCGGATCGTCCTCGGCGCCGTATTCGTCGGCGACGATGTCTCCGGTCGAAGGCTCCAACGCCGGATTTGCAAAAAAGCTCAATCCGTATTCAAGAAGCGAAACTAAAAAAGAAGCCCTCTCGGCCGCCATCGCGGTCACGCGCATCCACAGGGCGGCGAAACGTCCGCTTCGGCCAAGCCAAGCGAGCGCGCTTTGCACCCGGAGGCGCCAGCCGCGCGGTTCAGGTCGGGTGGGCAACTGCGGCGCATCATTTGACGCCAATTGAATTTTCGGCTTCGGCGCAAACCAACCGGGATTTGGCGGCGCGCCGGTACGGGGATGTTCATCCTCGTCCCAGTCGCCGACTTTCAGCAGCCCAGAGGCGTCGAGCGTCGCGAAGAGTTCGAAGCGCTCGCTTCCGCGGCCTTCGACCCCGCTTGACGCGGAGGACGGCGGGTCGGGCAAACGGAGCATCAGCGCCCCGATTTGCGCCAGCGCCAAGTCTCCCCTCTTGAGGCAGTGGGCGACAAAAGCAACGCCTTCAAGCTTGCCCTTCGCATCGATCGGCGCGTCGTACCGGCGGCTCAGCTCTTCGTTTATGACTTCAATTCCGCGCGCTTCAAATCCGGCGCTCGCCTCGTCGCGCTCAAGCAACGCGACCCCTCCGACGAAGAGCCCACGCTCATCGCATTCAACGCCGCCGCTTCCCAATCGATAGGTTTGCATCGCGATGCGCGCCTTCGCCGTTGTTATTCCTTATTTTAGAACAAACAGAGAACATGTCAAGAATATTCCTCTTCGGCCTATGTCGAGGCGGGTTATGTGCTTGTCTGGTTTCGCGTTTCGCTCAATTGGTTATCGGAGCCAAAGCCTATCGGGGCAAATTTGCGCTTTGCCGCAGGGGCTTGGCGTTCAAAGCGGAATTAGGGCTTGTCGCGCCCCCTTTTTTGAACTTGCCGAGGACACGCCGATCTCGCCGCGCTTTGCTGAGGCAAACGCGTCCGCCGATGTCAACGCTTATCCGAGGCATCCACGGCGCGACCACATCAGAGCGGCGGACCGGTGAAAGTCACCCCATAGCGCGCCGCGATTGCGACGACTTCGGCCATGTCGTCGGGGATGCGGAGGTTCTTTTCCGCCATATCGACAAAGAAGCTTTCCAGGCCGCCGGGCGTGACGACTGTCAGCATGCGTGCCGGGCGCTCGCCGAGCACGCGGAACGTGTGCTCGGCGCCGCGGCGGATGAATAGGCTCTCGCCCGGACCCAATTCGACGGACCGTGCCTGCATCCAGAACTGCACCTCGCCGGACTGGATGAAAAATGTCTCGTCCTCGCGCTCGTGGACGTGTCTCGGCGGGCCAGCGCTCGCTGGAACGACGCTCTCCCAAGCGCCCAGGGCGCGTTGCGCGTCCTCTCCGGTCAGCGAAAAACGGTACGTCGTCCCCATCCATTGAACTTCGCGCGGCGTCCTGACCATTGAAGAAGCCGGCAGTCTGACGTTATCTCTGCTATAAACCAAATGAATAAACGATATACATGGAATTATCGCCATGAATTTATCTGCCTTCGACCTCAATCTGCTGCGGGTGCTCGACGCGCTTCTGGGCGAGCAATCGACGCTCAAGGCCGCGGCGCGGATCGGCTTGTCGCAACCGGCGGTTTCGGCTGCGCTCGGCCGGCTCCGCCACGCTTTCAACGATCCGCCCTTTGTCTGCGAAGGGCAGCGCATCGTGCCCACGCCATTCGCCAAGGCTCTCGAATTGCCGCTGCGTACGACGCTGGACCGCATCGAAGCTTTGCTGCGCGGGCCGTCACGCTTCGATCCGGCCGGCGCCGACCTTGCATTCAAAATCGCCGGCACGGAGTTCTACGCTGAGATGCTGATGCCGGCCTTGGCGATGAAGGTCCGCGCGATCGCGCCGGCCGTGCGGCTGCAACTCATCGAGCTGCGGCCGGACGATTATGTCCGTACGCTGGAGAGTCACGGCGTCGACGCTGCGCTCGCGCCGAAAGCCGAGTTCGCACCCTGGGAGGACTGGGCGTCCGCGTTCCGCTCGCGCTTCGTCGTCGCGGCGAAGCGCTCTCACGCGCGGCTGAAGCGGGCCAAAGTGAAGCCGGGCGCGGAAATTCCGCTCGATCTCTACTGCGATCTCGATCACGTCGTCTTTTCGACCGAAGGCAATCTGACCGCGACGGGCGACGCGGCCCTGGCGAAGTTGGGCCGCCAACGCCGGGTGGCGATGACGACGCCCGTTTTTTCCGGCGTTGCCGTCGCCTGCGCGGAAACCGAGTTCGTCGGCCTTCTGCCGGAGGCTTACGCGCGCAAGGTCGCTCCGCGCTATGGCTTGAGCCTGTACCAAGCGCCGATGTCGCTCGGCGTCGCGCTCATTTGCCTCATTTGGCACAAACGCAACGCCAACAACCCCGCCCATGCTTGGCTGCGCGAGATCATCCTTGAGGTGCTAGGAGCGTTATCTGCGTAAATCGCGAGCGGCCAAAGAAGCGGAGGTCTGATTGGCGAGGTTGCGTTGACGCGCGTTATACTGGTCGAGCAACGATCGGGAGGACTCCGCAATGACATTGGCCGAGTCGCGCGAGCCGACGGCCCCCGTGGCTGGGAAGCTCGAATTCACGTCCGCTGAGATCGGCGCGCTCGCCCATCTCTATCGTGGGGAAGTCTATCGCAGCACGGTCTGGCGCACGCGTCTTGACAGCTCGACGAACTGGGCGGTGGTCACGACCGGCATTGCGCTTTCCGCGACCTACAGCAACGCTCAGGCTTCGCCCTTGCCCATGGTCCTTGTCGGACTTCTCGTCACCGTCTTCCTCATGTTCGAAGCGCGCCGCTACCGCTATTTCAACCGTGCGCGCCTGCTCGAGACCGACTTCTTCGCGCCGATGATCAACGGCGCCGGCGTGCGGCGAGGTCTTGATTGGGCCGAGCTGCTGGCCGGGGACTACGTCAATCCGCGCTACCACATCAGCTACGCCCGCGCGATCGGTCGGCGGCTTCGCCGAACTTACGGCTGGATATTCGCAATCCAGGCTCTGGCCTATTATGGCAAGCTTGCCATCCATCCCGCGCCGCTTATGTCCGTCGCTGACGTCTGGGAGCGGGCCGCGATAGGCCCAATTCCCGGCGGTTTTGTCGTCGCCGCCGGAATCCTCTTTCATTCCGGCTGGCTCATATTCGCGCTCGTCACCTATCGAGTCGAAATCTCCTCGCGGCGCGAGCGGCGCAACCTGATCGCGATGGGGTAGCAAAAGCGCTGATTGCAGGACCTAGCGCAGCGGGAAGCCTGCGCTTCCGCCATCACCCCTCCCTCAACCCCGCCGCCTCGCGCGCGAGTTGCTCCACCTCGCCATAGTCCCCCACCGTCAGCGCGGACTTCGGCAGCATCCAGGAGCCGCCGACGCAGACGACGTTCGCCAGCGCAAGGTACGTCGGCGCCTTGGCGAGGTCGATCCCGCCGGTCGGGCAGAATTTGAGATCGGGCAGTGGCGCGGCGAGCGAGGCGAGGTGCTTGGCGCCGCCGACGGCTTCGGCGGGGAAGAACTTCAAATAGCGGAAGCCAAACTCCATCAGCGCGATCGCCTCGGAGGCGGTGGCGGCGCCGGGCAGGAAGGGGACGGGGGCCGTAGCGGCGGCTTCGGCGAGGCGCGGCGAGGCGCCGGGGCTGACGAGAAAGCGCGCGCCGGCGTCGCAGGCGGCTTTGATCTGTTCCGGGCGCAAAATCGTGCCCGCGCCGACAAACGCGCCCTCGACCTGATCGCGGATCGCGCGGATCGCCTCCAGCGCTTTCGGCGTGCGCAAAGTGACTTCGATCGCGGGCAGGCCGCCGGCGACGAGGGCGCGCGCTTGCGCGACGCCGTCCGGGGCGTCGCGCACGGTGAGGACCGGAATGACTGGCGCAAGGGTCATGAAGGAATAGGCGTCCGCGCCTGCTGATCCGCTCACTTTCAACGCTCCATTTTGAGATTTTGCCGGGCTCTTATCACGGCCCGCGCCATGAGGCGACGCGAGCGGCTAAAATCGCGGCCCTGATCGTCAAAAAATCCGAGCCGCGCGAAGCATTTCGGCGCTCTTTCAAGGCTGTTTTCGCGTGCAATTTCGGACCATTCGCCTTATATAAGTCTGGCTCCGAATCGAGGCGCGCGACGCCTTCGGCGAGCCCTTATTTCAGCACAAAAGGCGCTTCTTTTGACCGACGAACCGCAAACGCCGCCTGTCTCCGCGAACCCTGCCAATCCGCCTGCGCCGTCCGCTCCTCCCAATCCCGCCGATGGGAGCGCGCCGGAGGCCTATGACGCCGAATCGATCAAGGTTCTGCGCGGGCTCGACGCCGTGCGCAAGCGGCCGGGCATGTATATCGGCGACACCGACGACGGGTCCGGCCTGCACCACATGGTCTATGAGGTCGTCGACAACGCCATCGACGAAGCGCTCGCCGGCCACGCCAAATTGGTCGGCGTGACGCTCAACGCCGACGGCTCCTGCACCGTGACCGACGACGGCCGCGGCATCCCGGTCGACATTCACCCGGAAGAGGGGGTCTCCGCCGCCGAAGTCATCATGACGCAATTGCATGCCGGCGGAAAATTCGACCGCAACTCGTATAAGGTCTCCGGCGGCCTGCACGGCGTCGGCGTCTCGGTCGTCAACGCGCTCTCGACCAAGCTCAAGTTGCGCATCTGGCGCGACGGGCTCGAACATGAAATCGATTTCGCCCATGGCGACGCGGTCGATAAGCTGAAAGTGATCGGCCCGGCGCCGATTATCGACGGCAAGACGCGGCGCGGCACGGAAGTCACCTTCACGCCGTCGCCCGAAACCTTCACCATGACCGAGTTCGATTATGCGACGATCGAGCATCGACTGCGCGAGCTCGCCTTCTTGAATTCGGGCGTGCGCATCGTCCTGACCGACGCGCGCCACGCCGAGATCAAGCGTGAGGAGCTTTATTACGAGGGTGGCCTCGAAGCTTTCGTACGCTATCTCGACCGCGCCAAAACGTCGCTCATGAATCAGCCGATCCTCGTCAAGGGCGAGCGCGACGGGATCATCGTCGAGGCGGCGCTGTGGTGGAACGACTCGTACCATGAGAATATCCTCGCCTTCACCAACAACATCCCGCAGCGGGACGGCGGCACGCATCTGATCGGCTTTCGCAGCGCGCTGACGCGGCAGGTGACGAACTACGCCGAAAGTTCTGGCCTGACCAAGAAGGAGAAGGTCGACCTCACCGGCGATGATTGTCGCGAGGGCCTGACCTGCGTGCTCTCGGTCAAGGCGCCCGATCCGAAATTCTCGTCGCAGACCAAGGACAAGCTCGTCTCTTCGGAAGTGCGGCCGGTGGTCGAGGGCATTGTCAACGAGACGCTCGGTCAATGGTTCGAGGAGCACCCGTCGGAGGCGCGCGTCGTCGTCGGCAAGGTGGTCGAGGCGGCGCAGGCGCGCGAGGCCGCGCGCAAGGCGCGCGAGCTGACCCGCCGCAAGGGCGCGCTCGACGTCGCCAATCTGCCCGGCAAGCTCGCCGATTGCCAGGAGCGCGATCCGGCGAAATCCGAAATCTTTATAGTCGAGGGCGACTCGGCCGGCGGCACCGCCAAGCAGGGCCGCAACCGCGAGTACCAGGCTGTGCTGCCGCTCCGCGGCAAGATCCTCAATGTCGAGCGGGCGCGGGTCGACAAGATGTTGTCGAGCGAGCAGGTCGGGACGCTGATCACGGCGCTCGGCGCCGGAATCGGCGATGACTTCAATATCGATAAGCTGCGCTATCACAAGATCATCATCATGACGGACGCCGACGTCGACGGCGCGCATATCCGTACGTTGCTGTTGACCTTCTTCTTCCGGCAGATGCCGCATTTGATCGAGCGCGGCCATTTGTTCATCGCCCAGCCGCCTCTGTTCAAGGTCAAACGCGGCCAGTCGGAGCAATACCTGAAGGATGAGCGCGCTTTGGAGGATTATCTCGTCGCCGCCGGCCTGGAAGGGGCGGTGCTGCGCTTGGCGAGCGGCGAGAGCCGCGCCGGCCCCGACCTCGCCGCTTTGGTCGAAGAGACGCGGACGATGCGCCATGTGATGAGCCAGTTGCACACGCGCTATGACCGGCGCGCGGTCGAGCAGGCGGCTTTGGCGGGCGCGCTCAAGCCCCTCGCCGATATCGACGAGAGCGAGGCGCGTGCCCGCGCCGCGGCGATTGCGGCGCGGCTCGACGCCTCGGCCGAAGACATCGAGCGCGGCTGGCGCGGCCGTGTCGAGGCGGGCGGCTATGTCCTCAGCCGCGAGGTGCGCGGGGTGCGCCAGGCGATCGTGCTTGACGCTGGCCTGCTCGCCTCGGCCGAGGCGAGGCGGCTCGACGAGCATGCGCGAAGAGTCGGCGAGGCTTTCGGCGGCGCGGCCATGTTCGTCCGCCGCGGCGACGAGATTCCGGTCTTCGGCCCGAGCGCGCTGTTCGAGGCGGTGACCGAAGCGGCGCGCAAGGGCCTCGTCATCCAGCGCTACAAAGGCCTCGGCGAGATGAACAAGGAGCAGCTTTGGGAGACGACCCTCGATCGCGAGGCGCGCACGCTGCTGCAAGTCAAGGTGAAAGAGGCCGACGAGGCGGACGACATCTTCGTCAAGCTGATGGGCGACGTCGTCGAGCCGCGACGCGAGTTCATCCAGGACAATGCGCTGAGCGTCGCGAATTTGGACGTGTGATCTTGGAGCGCCTTCAATTAACCTAGTCTACAAGTGTGACGCTCCAGTTGCTCGCTAGTCCGGAGGGGGCGGACTATGTCTTTCGCACCTATCGATCTCATGATGGCCCGGGTCAGCAAAGCCGGGCACGACTCGGACGTGGCTCTATTTATGGAGCTACTTTACGCGGGAGAGTTCATAACCAAGCTAACGGCCGCTGCCTTGGTAGCTTCAATAGCCGATGATCGCGACTTCCACCGTTATAGACTGCTGCACAGTTTGGTTCGCGCCGACGGAATCGGGGAATGGGCGCACGCCATTGATGAAGCGTTGGTTGGCACGGCGTCACAGCACTCTTTTGCAGAATCAAAAGATATTCGTCGCGTCTTTACTGAGCGATTTGCCTCCAATGCGTGGCAGTATGATGCTGTAGCGTCGCTGTCAAAAGTTGTGAAGTCTATTGCGCCCTCGTCGGAGATACCGTCTGGAAAGGTAGCTCTTCGAAGCTGGTTTTCATTGTTTTCTGAACTTCGCAACAAGACGCGAGGGCACGGCGCGCCAACCAGCGCCGCATGCGCGAGACTTTCACCGCATCTCAAATCGTCCATTTCGCTTTTATGCGATCGCAACCCGATCTTTGTTCAGCCCTGGGCCTACTTACATCGAAACTTATCCGGAAAATATAAGGTAGTCCCCCTTAACGATGACCATGAAGCATTCAAGTCTCTCAAATCAGCAGAGGCCATTGCCGGTGAAAATTATTCCGATGGTGTTTATATTCTCTTCGGCAAACCAAGACTTGTTGATCTCGTTCGTACCGATGTCGATATATCCGATTTCTACTTCCCAAACGGAGCTTTTAACGATAAGCGCTTCGAATTACACTCGCTGATTTCTGATAGCAGGCTCGACGGTGATCCGGGACCTTATCTTTCTACTGCTACGCAGAGGCCTCCAAGCGAAACGCATGGGAAAGGGACTTTAGAAATAGTTGGAAAGGTCTTCACAAATCTTCCGCCGATACCGAATGCCTACGTTAGCCGCCCACGACTTGAGCGTGAGATTGTGGAGGCAATTTCAAATGATCGCCATCCGATAGTGACGTTAGTTGGTCGCGGCGGTATCGGAAAGACATGTCTCGCACTGACAACTTTGCACGAAGTGGCAACGACTACACGCTACGAAGCCATATTATGGTTTAGCGCTCGTGATATTGACCTATCTCCCGTTGGACCAAAAGTCGTCAGGCCCCAAGTCCTCACCGAGTACGATATCGCCGACGAGTTTGTTTCTCTGATGGGCGAACCCAAAGAAGGAGATACATCGCGATCTCAGAACATTGTTCGGATGGCAGAAAATCTCAGAAAGAGCGAGCTCAGCGCTCCAATCTTATTCGTTTTCGACAATTTTGAGACTGTTAGGAGCCCTGTCGATCTATTCAAATGGATAGACACAAATATCCGACTGCCAAACAAGGTTGTGATCACTAGTCGGTTTCGCGATTTCAAAGCGGATTATCCGATCGATATCTCGGGCATGGAAACCGCAGAAGCAAATGAGCTCATAGATCGTACTGCCAGGACCCTGGGCATTGAGAATGTTATCACGACCTCGCTCCGTGAAGACGTGTTGGAGCAATCCGGCGGGCATCCGTACGTGATCAAGATTGTACTGGGGGAGGTAGCCGACTCTAAGGGGAGGGGAAAGCCGAGGCAAATCATCGCTCGAAAAGAGGAAATCTTAGATGCGTTGTTTGAACGGACGTTCTCCAACCTTTCGCCGCTTGCCAGCAGAATATTTCTTACACTTAGCGGTTGGCGATCTTTGGTGCCCGAATTGGCAGTGGAGGCAGTTCTATTGCGGGGTCAATCAGAGCGTATTGACCCCACCGGGGCGGTGGATGAACTCGTCAGAATGTCGCTCGTTCAACGCATAACCGCTCAAGACGGGACTGATTTTTTGGATACGCCTCTCACCGCAGCCATATTCGGCGCGCGGAAGTTAAAGGTGAGTCCAATACGAACATTGATCGAAAGTGATATTGCTTTGCTTCAGGAGCTTGGGCCGACTGCGGCCACATCTCTCAAAGAAGGAGTTAAGCCCAGAATCAGAAGCTTATTTCGTAGCGTGGCCGAGAATGCTACCTCCGGTAAAGTCTCTTTCGAAACGATGCAACCAGTTCTAGAATTCATAGCTCAGAGTTATTCTCCGGCCTGGCTGCTACTTGCTGATTTAGTCCAGGAAGTCGGCGGGCGCGGTTCTATCAATCAGGCGACAGAGTATGTGCGACGTTATCTCGAGGCAAAGCCGGAGGACGACGAGGGCTATGATGCTTGGCGCAAACTAATGGCTTTGTACAAGTTGACCGGAGATGTTGTTGGTGCGTGCGGAGCTTTTCTCGAAGCGGCGAAGGTCAGGAGCCCGCTTCTCTACGAAGTGAGTAACATGGCAAACTGGCTGAATACTGAGCGCGAGAAGATAGGATTGGCCGACCTAGCCGATCGCGTTGCGGTATTCGGTTCGTTAGCGAAGATAATGGAGCAGCATTTGGCTGAATCCTCGGCAACGGACTTATCACGGCTGGCGTGGCTCCATTTACATAGCGGTGATACAAGACGAGCCTTCGATGTTGCCGGGATCGGACTTCAGCGTGAGCCGGACAACCCGTATTGCAAAAAGCTGATCGATAAGCTTCGTTGGGAAATCTAGCCCGGAAGCGGCAGCCGCTCACAGGGCGAGAATCTTTCGGATGTCAGCCGGCTCGGTTTCGGCGTCGAGCACGACAAGCTCGCGCTCGATATGTTCGAGATGATGGTCCATGAGCGCCGTCGCGCGCGCCTCGTCGTGATCCTCGAGCGCCTTGAGCAGCGCGTTGTGCTCCTGCTCGGAACAGGAAAAGGACTGCCTCGAACCGAACATCGCGATGATCAACGACGTGCGCGCCACCAGTTCCTCGACAAATCGCGCAAGCACCGGATTGCCTGCGATTTTGGCGAGCTTGACGTGAAACTCGCCTGAGAGGCGAACCGCCTCCTGACGATTCTCAACCGCGGCGGCCGCGGCCCCGCCGGCGATATAATTGCGGAGCTCCTCGATCTGCTTGGCCGTGATCCGGCGCGCCGCCTCGGCGACGACGGATCGCTCGATTTTTCGGCGCGCTTCAAAGACGTCGCGAGCCTCGTCGGGCGTAGGACTTGCAATGAAGGCGCCGCGATTGGGATGCAGCGCCACGATGCCCCGTTCGGCGAGGACGACGAAGACGCGTCGAATCTGACTTCGACTGACGCCGAAAGTATCGCAAAGGACGTTCTCCGGCAGTTTCGCGCCAGGCTGCAGGCGGCGCTCCATGACCGCTGCGAATATTCGATCGACGATTTGTCCGTCGGAGGCCGGGCTGCGGGACTCCTGATTTCGTGCATCCATTAGCTTTTGCTCACGCTCCCTTACCGGATTCTTGCTCGCCTTAGGTACGAAAGTCGAGCGCCTCTCAGGCTTCTGCAAAGCCGACCGCGAGACCCTAGCCCGGCAATGGGTAGGCGAGTCGCCAAAATTGTCGACAAAAATAAAATAATCGTTGACAATCAGTTTGGCAATTGTCCACTATCCTGGCGAGCCTTCGCCCCTGCTGCGCGCGCCCCCGCAGTCGAGCGAGCGAGGGCCGCTTATGGGAGGAACGACACATGGCTCGAACGACCCTGCCCTTTCGCACGGCCTTATTCGGCTTCGCGTCCGCTGCCGCGATCGCGCTGAACTCCGGCCCGGCCGACGCAGCGAACAAGACCCTCAATGTCGGCTTTGTCGGCGTCACCAGCGGCCCCGCCGCCGCCTGGGGCACTTCGAACGTCCGCTCGATGCAGACGCTCGCCGCCTGGCTCAATGAAAAAGGCGGCGTGAAAATCGGCGAGGACGACTACAAGATCAACGTCGTCACGTTCGACGATCAAAAGGACCCTAAACGAGCCATCGCCGGCATGGAGAAGATGGCGCAAGAAGGCATCCACTATGTCGTCGGCCCCAATGTCGACGACGGCGCGGCGGCGGTGCGGCCCGTCGCGGAAAAATCGGGCATCATCTATTTCCCCTACGCCTTCCCGAAAGAGCTCTACACAAAGCCCGCCTCCAACGCGATCCTCGGCATGGTCGCCAATTATCAATCGGCCCCGGCGATCTATAAGTATCTGAAGGAAAAGCGGGGCGTAAAAACAGTGGCCTTCGTCGCCGCCAACGAATCGGATCCGCTCAGCCAGCGCGACGGCGGCGTCGCGGCGGCCAAAGCTCTCGGCCTCACCGTCGTCGCGGATAGAGACACATACGAAAACGACACCCGCGACTTCACCCCGGTGCTTACGCCGATCGTGAAGCTGAAGCCCGATTTGCTGGTCCTCTCCGGCGTCGCGCCGGCCAATGCGCCGCTCTTGATTCGCTCGGCGCGCGAGCTCGGCTATCAGGGCCTGATTTCGACGGAAACCGCGCAAGACGCCAAGGTGCTCGAAGAAGGCGCCGGAGACCTCGCCAACGGCTTCATCTCGGTCGGCGGCGCCTCTACGCCCGAGATACGATCGAAGACCATGGAGGAGTTCATCGACCGCTACACCAAGATGTTTAACGAGTACAACGACGAGTCGAACACCAAGGTCTATGCGCTCGAATACATCGTCGACACGCTGAAGGCCAATCCTAAGGCCATCGACAATGTCGAGGAGTACAAGAAGACGATCGACACGTTCTCGGCGCCGAATCTCTACCTTAAAGGCGAGAACGTTTTGCGCTATGTCGGCATGACCTCGTTCGGCCAAAAGCGGCAGATCGCCGTGCCGCTGGTCGTAAACGAGTACAAAGACGGAAAATTCCAGACGTTGTTCGTCGCCGATGTCGACTGAACTGGTCGGTCATGCTTGATAGGGAGGGGCGGATCCCGCCTCTCCCAGGGGGTGCTTCGCCATGGAGCAAGTCGTCGCCAACGGGCTCTATCTCGGCGCGCAATACGCGCTCATCGCGCTCGGCCTGACGCTTATTTTCGCGCTGATGAACGTGCTCAATTTCGCCCATGGCCAAATGTACGTTCTCGGCGGATTCGTCACTTATGAACTCTACGGCCAAATGCATTTGCCCTTCGTCGTCGCGCTTGCCGCCTCGGCCGTGACGCTCGCCGTCCTGGGCGGTTTGATCGAGCGGTTTCTGTTCCGCACAGTCATAAGGCGAAGCAAGCGCGAGGAAAGCACGATGTTGCTCGCGGCGGGCGTCGCCTATTTTCTCGACGCGCTCATCCTGCTGCTGTTCGGGGAAAAGCAGCGCGGCGTTCCGAAAATCGTTTCGGGCGTCTGGGTCTCGGACAATCTCATCATGCCCTATGACCGTATCCTGGTCGGGTTTCTCGCGGTTCTGTTCATCGCGGCTTTCATTCTGATGATGAGATACACGAAGCCCGGACGGGCGATGCGCGCTCTGGCGCAAGATCGCGTCGCCGCCCAACTCATGGGCGTGCCGGTCGAGTTCTATTCGCTGGTCGGCTTCGCGCTTGGCGCTCTGCTGGCCGGTCTTGTCGGCGGGCTGCTTGTCGCGATAACCGGCGTGAATGCGGGCATTGGCGGCCCGATCTCCATCAAAGCGTTCATGATGGTCATGATCGGCGGGGCCGGCGTCATCAGCGGAGCGATCGCCGGAGGCTTCATTCTCGGCATGCTCGAATCCGTCGGCCTCAGCGTGCTGCACTCCTATGGCGATGTCACCTATCTGGTCATTTTCGCTGCGTTGATGGCCTTCCTCAGCGTCCGCCCCAATGGGCTCATGGGCAAACCGTGGGGCTGAAGACGATGTCGACCTCCGCCCGCCTCGCTACGCTCGTCATCTTCGTCTTCGCCGTCTTCGTCGCGGTGCCCGTCCTCATCGGCCTCACCCATCGAACCGACTTCTACTACACGCTGAGCTCGGTCGCGTTGCTGGCGATCGCGAGCGGCGGCGTCTGGCTCACCTTTTACATTGGCCGGATCAATATCGGTCAGGGCGCTTACGCCCTCATGGGAGGCTACGTCTCCGCAATTCTGGTGGTCCGTTACGGCGTCTCGTTCTGGATCACCCTCCCGCTTGCCGGCGCGTTCTGCGCAGCGGCCAGCGTCCTGATCGGCCTACCGATCCTGCGTCTTCGCGGCGTCTATTTCGCCATGGTGACGCTCGTGCTGACGGAAGTCGTGCGCCTGCTTGCCCTGGCCCTGCCGATCACCAATGGCGCCAAGGGCATGGTCAGCCTTCCGCCGCCAGGTCCGATCAGCCTTTTCGGCCTCACGCTCGTCCCGTCCTTTGATACGTTCGCCGAGCGCAACGAAGCCTTCTACTATCTCTCGGTCGCGGTCATGTGCGTGTGCTTCGCGGCGCTCTATCGCCTCGTGCATTCCCGCGTCGGGCGCCTTTTTGTCGCGCTCCAGCAAAACGAAGAGCTGGCCTCGTCGATGGGGCTGAACGTGCCCGCGCTGCGCGTGCTCGCTTATTCCATCTCGTCTTTCTTCGGCGGGATCGGCGGCGCGATTTTCGCCGCCATCGCCCAGTCCGTCTATCCGTCGAGCTTTACGGTCGCAGACAGCGTCAACTTCATGCTCAACTGCTTTCTCGGCGGCCTCGGCTTCGTATTCGGACCTATGCTCGGCACGCTCGTCCTCTATTTCGGCTGGGATTTGCTGTTCCAAGCCGGTCAATATCAGCTCCTCATTTATTCCGGCGTGATGATCGCGCTGATGCTCGTGCTCCCCAACGGCCTGCTGAGCATCCGGCCGCTCAATTTCCGCAAGCGCGTTCGGCCCTTGATTTGGCGCAGGAGCTGATCATGGCGCCAATCCTGACCGTATCCGGGATCACCAAACAATATGGCGGGCTGGTCGCGGTCAACGACGTCTCGTTCGATGTCGCGGAAGGCGAGATCCTTTCGGTGATCGGCCCCAACGGCGCGGGAAAGTCGACGCTGTTCAAGCTGATAGCGTCGTTCGTCCGGCCCACCCGCGGCGAAGTCCGCTTCAAAGGCGAGCGCATATCGGGCTTGGCGCCGCATATCGTCGCGCGCAAAGGCGTCGTTCGCACCTTTCAGGAGACGACGATCTTCAAGGGGCTCACCGTCCGCGACAGCGTCATCGTCGCCCATCATTTGCGTTCTCACGCCGGGCTTTTGGGCTTTTACCTCGGCACGAAAGCCGCCCGAGAAGACGAAGCGGAATTTGGCCGCTCGGCGGACGAGATACTGGAGTTTCTCGGACTGCGCGCCGTGGCGGACGAAATCGCCAGCAACCTGCCGCAAGGAAGCTTGCGAGCGCTCGGCGTCGCGATCGGACTTGCCGCCAATCCGAAGATACTGCTACTCGACGAGCCCTTTGCCGGGATGAACCACGACGAGACGCGGCGCGCCGTCGAGATGACCCGCGCGGTCCGCGATCGCGGCGTCACCTTGCTCCTGGTGGAGCACGACATGGCCGCCGTCATGCGCATCTCTGACCGCATCGTCGTCTTGAACTTCGGCGCGAAGATCGCAGAAGGGACGGCGACGGAAATCCAGAGCAACGAAAGAGTCATCGAAGCCTATCTCGGCGTCGAGGACGAGACGATCGGCGTTTAGCCATGCAGCCGCTCTTGAACCTCGCCAATGTCGAGCTCTTTTACGACCACATCTATGCGCTGAAGGGCGTCTCGGTGGAGCTGATGCAAGGCGAGACCGTCGCGCTGATCGGCGCGAACGGCGCCGGCAAATCTTCGATCCTGCGAGCCATTTCCGGACTGCGTAAAATCCGGAGCGGTCAAATTCATTTCGACGGCCGCCGAATCGACGGCCTCAGCCCGGAGGCGATCGTCGGTCTCGGCATCGCCATGGTTCCGGAAGGCCGCCGTGTCTTTCCCTATATGTCGGTGCACGACAATCTGCTGATGGGCGCCTTCTCGCGAAAGGACTCGGCGGGCGTGCGCGCCTCCCTAGACATGGTGCTCGCGCGCTTTCCGCGGTTGAAGGAGCGCTATCGTCAAGCGGCGGGGACGATGAGCGGCGGCGAGCAACAGATGCTGGTCATCGGCCGGGCTTTGATGGCGAAGCCAAAATTGCTGTTGCTCGATGAGCCGTCGCTCGGCGTCGCGCCCAAAATCGTGCAAGACATCGCCCGGTCCATCGTCTCGATCAATCGCGATGACAAGGTCAGCGTTTTTGCTGGTCGAGCAGAATTCGCGGATGGCCTTGCGCGTCTCTCACCGCGCCTACGCATTGACCACGGGCTCGGTGGCGCTATCCGGCGCCTCGGCCGACCTCGTCAAGGACTCTCGCGTCCAGCATCTCTATCTGGGCGGCGATATCTGAAGGCTCGGCGTCCACATGCGCATTCTCGTCATCAATCCTAACACGACTGCGTCGATGACGCGGAAGATCGGCGCGGCGGCGAGCGCCGCCGCCTCGCCCGGCGTGGAGATCGTCGTCGTCAATCCCGAGTTCGGCCCCCCGAGCATCGAAGGCTATTACGACGAAGCCTTCTCAGTTCAGGGGATCATTCAAGAAATCCGCAGGGCGGGCGAGATCGACGCGACCGTGATCGCGTGCTTCGACGATACCGGCCTCGACGCGGCGCGTTGCATGAGCCGGAATCCGGTCGTCGGCATCGGCGAGGCCGGCTTTCATATGGCGAGCCTTCTCGCCGACCGATTCGGCGTGGTGACGACGTTGTCGCGCTCCGTCGCGCCGATCAGGCACAATATAGCCAAATACGGGCTGGCGAGCCGATGCGCCGGCGTGCGCGCCTCGGAGGTCGCGGTTCTCGATCTCGAGGATCCCGGCTCCAATGCTCGTCAACTGATCCTGGACGAGGCGCGCAAGTCCTTGGCCGAGGATAAAGCCGAGGCGATCGTCCTGGGCTGCGCCGGCATGACCGAACTCGCGCGCGACCTCTCGGATGCGATCGGCGCCCCGGTGCTCGACGGAGTCGCCTGCGCGGTCGCGCTCGCCGAAGGCGCGGCGCGCCTCGGCCTGCGGACGTCGAAGGTCAATACCTATCGACATCCCATTCCGAAAGAATACGCCGGATCGCTGGCCAATTTTTCGCCGCGCCTCCGCTAAACCCGCGGCCGGAGCGCGCGCCACGGCGACGGCGTCTAGCGAGACGACGTGCTGCGTCCGTTCGCCCTTGGCGAGAGCGAGTTTCTTTCGGGTAAACGCAATCGTCATTGCGAGCGAAGCGAAGCAATCCATTCGTAAGGCTCAGCCCTATGAATGGATTGCTTCGTCGCTTCGCTCCTCGCAATGACGTCGCAAGGGGCCCGTACGTTCAGCCAGAGCCGGCGCGCGCGTCTAAGAGCAACCCTCACGCCGTCCTCTCCTCCGCCAGCCCGAGCTCTGCGATCATCTTCTCGCGCATGATAAACTTCTGCGCCTTGCCGGTCACCGTCATCGGGAACTCGTCGACGAATCGAACATATTTCGGCGCCTTGTAGTGCGCGATGGAGGCGCGGCAATAGGCGGCGACCTCCTCTTCGCTCAGCTTGGCGTCGTTCTTCAGCTTGATCCAGACGCAGAGCTGCTCGCCGTAATGCTTGTCCGGCACGCCGAAGGCTTGCACGTCGGCGATCGCCGGGTGCGTATAGAGAAACTCCTCGATCTCGCGCGGATAGATATTCTCGCCGCCGCGAATAACGACGTCCTTGATCCGCCCGACAATGTTGCAATAGCCCTCCGCGTCGAGGGTCGCGAGGTCGCCGGTATGCATGAAGCGCGCCTCGTCGATCGCCTTGCGCGTGCCCTCCGGATCGCCCCAATAGCCGCGCATGACGCAATAGCCGCGGGTCAGCAATTCGCCCGGCGTCCCGGGCGGCACGATGCGGCCCTCATTGTCGACGATCTTGACCTCGATATGCGGCTGGATGCGGCCGACGGTCGAGACGCGGCGCTCGAGCGGATCGTTATAGGCGCTCTGGAAGCTGACCGGGCTGGTCTCGGTCATGCCATAGGCGATCGTCACCTCGCTCATATGCATTTCCGAGTTGACGCGCCGCATCACTTCGACCGGGCAGGGGGAGCCGGCCATGATGCCGGTGCGCAAGGTCGAAAGATCGAAGCGCTTGAATTCGGGATGGCCGAGAATGGCGATGAACATGGTCGGCACGCCGTGCAGGCCGGTGCAGCGCTCAGCTTGAACCGTCTCGAGCACCGCAAGCGGATCGAACCCTTCCGACGGCGAGACCATGCACGAGCCATGCGTCACGCAGGCGAGATTGCCGAGCACCATGCCGAAGCAATGATAGTACGGAACCGGGATGCAGAGCCGGTCCGCCGGGGTCAGCCGCATCGCTTCGCCAATGAAATAGCCGTTGTTGACGATGTTATGGTGGGTGAGCGTGGCGCCTTTCGGCGCGCCGGTCGTGCCGCTGGTGAACTGGATGTTGATCGGATCGTCGAATTGCAGGGTCGATTCGAGCTTGGCGAGTTCGGCGAGCTGCGCCGGGCTGGCGGGCTTCGCGACGTCGGCGAAATTATGCATGCCGCTGCTTTTTTCGTCGCCCAGGCGGATGACGATCTTGAGCGAAGGCAGCCGAGTCGACATCAAGCGTCCGGGCGAGGCGGCGTCGAGTTCGGGCGCGAGGCTGCGCAGAGTGGCGAGGTAGTCGTTGCCCTTGAAGCCCGGCGCGAGGATCAGCGCCTTGCAGCCGACTTTGTTCATCGCATATTCGAATTCATGGGCGCGATAGGCCGGATTGATATTGACGAGGATCAGCCCAGCCTTGGCGGTGGCGAATTGGGTCAGCACCCATTCCGAGTTGTTCGGCGACCAGATGCCGATGCGCTCGCCGGGATTGAGGCCGAGCGCGATGAGGCCGCAAGCGAGGTCGTTGGCGCGGTCGCGCAACTCGGCGTAGCTCCAGCGCACGTTCTGATGTCGTGTGACCAAAGCCGGCCGGTCCGGCCCTTCCGCCGCCATGCGGTCGAGCAACTGGCCGACCGTCTCGCCGAGCAGCGGCTTGTCGCTGGCGCCGTGGACATAGCTTTGGGTCAGGGCGGTCATCGGATTTCCTCCCGCTGGCGTTGTTGTGCGGAAATTTATCAGAAACCGCTGATCGCGAGCCAACAATATGAGATCAGGTCCGAGCGCTCGTCTGTAGGGGCCAGATAGGCGGCCCATTCGGGGCTCGGCGCTTCGGCTTGGCGTTCCAACAAGGGTGAATAACGCTCTCTCGCTCACTTTCATTTGACCAGCCGCTCTACCGTCATGGCGTTTTCCGGCGCTCTCGGCCGCATCGAGGTCTGTAGCGAGCTTCTGAAGTTGTCCGGTTTATGTAGCACATCAAATGTCCGCTTTTCTGTTTCTGTTCTGCTGTGGGCGGAGTGGGCAAGGCGTCAGCCTTGTCCATGCCGTCCACAGCCCGCGGCGGCCGTGAAGCGGAGTTACGCGGCCGAGCGGAACGCGGCGTCCTTCTCCTCCTGGTTTGCGGGCCAGCGGACCAGGCGTCGCGGTCCG
>JAJPHH010000165.1 GCA_021325385.1 Alphaproteobacteria bacterium | reverse complement strand
TTCCGGGTGACGGCGACCGCTCGGCGTGGCTATTGGCGACCAAGACGTTTTGCTGCCGAAACCGGCCGTTCGGCCGTTTCGGTCAGCAAAACGTCTTGGTTGCAAAAAGGCCATCGAGGCGGACGCGGGTCAAGGTTCGCGAAGCGGAGCGGAGCGACCGGCGAAGTCGGCTTGGCCTTGAGGCGCGCCCGCCTCGATGGCGGCGCAGTGTTTTGGGATTTGCGTCCTTGAGCGCGCTCGTTTCTGAGTCTCGCTCGTCAGAAGCCCGCGAATAAACTCCATATCGCCCTTGTTTTGCGAGGGTCGCGCTCCGCGTGTCAAATTTACCCCTTCTTTTCCCCGGACAGCCCTGCGCGAAAGCGAGAATCCAGCGCGGCTTATCCTCGAGCGCTGAGTTCCTGGATTCCCGCTTGCGCGGGAATGACATGGCTCAAAGCCGCACGGCGCGCAGCCGCAGCGCGTTGGCGACGACGCTGACTGAGGAGAGCGACATCGCCGCGGCGGCGATGATCGGCGACAGCAATAGCCCGAAGAAAGGATAGAGCACGCCCGCCGCGATCGGCACGCCGGCCGAATTGTAGATGAAGGCGAAGAACAGGTTCTGCCTGATGTTGCGCATCGTCGCCTGAGACAGACGGCGCGCCGCGACCAGGCCTTGCAGATCGCCGCGCAAGAGCGTCACGCCGGCGCTTTCGATGGCGACGTCCGTACCTGTTCCCATCGCCACGCCGATATCGGCGGCGGCGAGCGCCGGCGCGTCGTTGACGCCGTCGCCGGCCATTGCGACGACGCGCCCCTCCTTGTGCTGGCGTTCGACGACCTTGGCCTTGTCTTGCGGTAGGATTTCAGCCTCGACCTCGGTGATCCCCAGCTTGCGCGCCACCGCCTCCGCCGTCGTACGATTGTCGCCGGTGAGCATGACCACGCGCAGGCCAGCCTCGCGCAGCGCCGCCACCGCGCCGGCTGTGGTCGCCTTGATCGGGTCGGCGATCGCGATCACGCCCGCAGGCTTGCCGTCGAGCGCGGCGAAGATCGCGGTCGCGCCGTCGCGACGGAGTTCTTGCGCGGCGGCGTCGAGTTCGGCGACGTCGATCCCGACCTCTCGCATCATGGCGCGATTGCCGAGAACGACGCGCCGGCCGTCGACGGCGCCGATCGCGCCCTTGCCGGCCGGCGAGTCGAAATTCTCGACCTTGGCGAGCGGCAGGCCGCGCTCCTTCGCCGCGCCGACGATCGCCGCAGCCAGCGGATGCTCGCTCGCCTGTTCGAGACTCGCGGCGAGGCGCAGCAACTCGTTCTCCCCGACGCCGAAAGCGCGCAAGGCGACGACTCTCGGCTTACCCTCGGTGAGCGTGCCGGTCTTGTCGACGACGAGCGTGTCGACCTTCTCGAACCGCTCCAGCGCCTCGGCGTTCTTGATCAGCACGCCCGATCGCGCGCCGCGGCCGATTCCGACCATGATCGACATCGGGGTCGCCAGGCCCAGCGCGCAGGGGCAAACAATGATCAGCACCGACACGGCCGCGACGAGCCCGAAGGCGAAGCGCGGTTCTGGTCCGAACAGGGACCAAGCGACGAAAGCGGCGACCGCGACCAAGATCACCAGCGTCACGAACCAGCCGGAGACCTGATCGGCCAGACGTTGAATCGGCGCGCGGCTGCGTTGCGCGGCGGCGACCATTTGGACGATCTGGGCGAGGACAGTGTCCTCGCCGATCTTGTCGGCGCGCATGATGAAGCCGCCGCTCTGGTTGAGCGTCCCTCCGATCACCTTGTCGCCGGGATTCTTGGTCGCCGGCATCGACTCGCCCGTGACCATCGATTCGTCAACCGTGCTTCGCCCTTCGAGAACTTCGCCGTCGACCGGCGCCTTTTCGCCCGGCCGGACGCGGAGACGGTCGCCGACCCTCACGGCGTCGAGGCTGATCTCTTCGTCGGCGCCGTCGGCGCGTATGCGGCGCGCGGTTTTCGGCGCAAGATCGAGCAATGCGCGGATCGCGCCGCCGGTCTGTTCGCGCGCGCGGAGCTCCAACGCCTGCCCGAGCAAGACCAGCACGGTGATCACCGCCGCCGCTTCGAAATAGATCGCGACCGCGCCGTCGGGACCACGGAAGGCGGGCGGGAACAAGCCCGGCGCGACGGTCGCGACGACGCTGTACGTCCAGGCGACGCCGACGCCCATCGCAATCAGCGTGAACATATTGAGGTTGCGCGTCTTCAGCGAAGCCCAGCCGCGCTCGAAGAACGGCCAGCCCGCCCACAGCACGACCGGCGTCGCCAGGACGAGTTGAATCCAGTTGGACGTCTGGGCGGACAGCATCATGTGCAGGCCCGTCAGATGGCCGCCCATTTCGAGAGCGAAGACCGGCGCGGCCAGCGCCAGCGCGATCCAGAAGCGCCGCGTCATGTCGACGAGTTCGGCGCTCGGCCCCGTTTCCGCCGTTGCGACTTCCGGCTCCAACGCCATGCCGCAGATCGGACAAGCGCCCGGCCCTTCCCGCCGAATCTCGGGATGCATCGGGCAGGTGTAGATCGTACCAGGCTGCGCGGCCTGCGGCTTTGCCGCCGCCGGAGCCGCTGGCTCGGCGATGAAGCGCGTCGGCTCGGCGACGAATTTTTCCCGGCACCGGGCCGAGCAGAAATAGTAGGTCTGGCCGTCATGCTCGGCTTTGTGCTTGGCCGTGGCGACGGCGACAGTCATGCCGCAAACCGGATCGCGCGCCTGCCCCTCGGACGGGCGCGCATGGCCGTCATGCTGCGCCCTATGCGTGAGATTGCGATCGCTTAACGTCATTGTCATGCTCTCTTTGAGAGGTCGATACGAGCGATGGACGATCGCCCCATGTCGCGGCGACCCGTTTCGCGCCATCCGCAGGCTGCACGCCGCTCTTCACGCCTCAATGCGCCATGTCGCCCTTCCTAATGTGCATGGCTTTCGAGTTCGTCGAGAATCGGACATTCCGGCCGATGATCGCCGTGGCAACGCTCGGCCAGATCGGCGATCGTGTTGCGGATCGCCTTGAGCTCGGCGATCTTGCGGTCGAGTTCGGCGACGCGCGCCAGGGCCAGCCGCTTCACATCCTTGCTGGCGCGGCGGCGATTGCGGTAGAGCCCAAGCAGCGCGGCCACTTCTTTGAGCGAGAAACCAAGGCGCCGCGCCCGCTGAATGAAGCGAAGCGTCTGGACGTCGTTCTCATCATAGGCGCGGTAGCGATTCTCCAGGCGCTCCGCCGGCGCAATGAGGCCGATCTCCTCGTAATAGCGAATGGTCTTCGGCGGCACGCCCGACCGCGACGCCGCTTCGCCGATCGACAGAACTTCCATGCGCATCGCCCACGCCTTTCGCGCCTTCCGCCCGACGAGCCAATTGCTCGAGACGGGCATTCCTTCCAGCGAACTGGAATCTATCTAGGCCTTCCAGCAGCTGGAGGGTCAAGAGGCGTCGGCAAGCCCTTTGAACCAGGCGAAGCCCGCCGGAGACGCTCAACGCATGAGAGCTACGCCTGCTCCTCCCGGGGCGTCGAGCGTTTCGCGCCGGCGCATGCCTTGGCGCGTAGCGCGTTGAGGCGCGCCGGCTCTTTCAGTCCGCCTTACGCGTCCGCGGCGGGCGCGCGAGATAGATCCAGTGCGCGGGTCCGCCGGCGCGGGTCTCGATTTCGACCCGCCGCCATGGCAGCCCGGCCGCGCCGAGATCGTCCTCGAATCTCGCCGAACGGTCCGCCGCCCAGAAGCCGACAGCGCCGTCGCGCGTCGTAGCGCTCATGATCAGACCGAGGCCTTCGCGAGAGTAGAGAAATCCGTTCGCCTCGCGGAGCACGGCTTCAGGCCCATTATCCGTGTCGAGCAAGATCGCGTCGAAAGTCCGGCGCGATTTGGAGAGAACCTCGACGACCCCGCCGACCCGTATCTCGACACGCGGATCATCGAGCGGACGACGAGCGAGGTCCGCCAAGGGTCCGCGCGCCCACTCGATGATCGCCGGCACGAGTTCTGCAACGATGACGCGAGCCTCCGGCGCGGCGAGATCCAGTGCGGCGCGCAGCGTATAACCCATGCCCAAGCCGCCGATGAGGACGGTTTGCGGCGGCCGCCGCAGATCCTCGCAGACCAGCCGCGCCAACGCCTCTTCCGACCGCGACATCCGGCTCGACATCAGCTCCCGGCCGTTGAAGCGGATTTCGAAATCGCCGTTGCGCCCACGCAAAAGCAGTTCATCGCCTTCCGGCGTCGCCGCGCGGGCGAGCTCTATCCATCGATCCATGCAAAATTCCGTCGGCTTGCAATTCGGCGACCACTTCATGCCTGGCGAGGTCGGCGACACCGACTAGTAACCAGGTTGAGTGGAAAAAGGGACGAGCGGTCACGAATGGGGCGATCTCCTCTCGGCCGATTGTCGCCGCGTCGCGTTTCGCCTTATGGAGTGACCCGCACGCTTTCCTGGAATCCGCGACGATTCGATGCATCTTTTCGGCAATCTCGGCCATATCACCCTTCTCGGCCCGCTCTCGCTGGCGACGATCTTCTATCTCCTCTCGATCGGCGCGCGGCGCGACGCCGTCGCCTTTGCGGCCGCTTTGCTCGCCTGCCTCGTCGCGACGCTTCTCTCCAAGCTTTTCTTCGAAGCCTGCGGCGGGCGCTTGCCGGCCTTGGACATCGAGACCCCGAGCGGACACGAAAGCTTCAGCGCCGCCGTCTTTGGCTGCCTTGCCGTGCTCGTCGCCGCCGGGCGGGCGGCGTGGCGGCAGATCCTGGTTTTCGGCGTCGCTGCGCTGCTGATCGCGCTGATCGGCATAGGCCGCGTCGCCGCTTACGCGCACACGCCCGAGGAAGTCGCGTTCGGATTCTTGATCGGCGCTTCGGCGACGATGCTTTTTCGCCTTCTCCGCGGCGAGCCGAAGCCCATCCAGGTGCCCTGGCGCGCCATCGCGCTGCTCTCGCCGGCGGCGCTGGTTCTGGCTTTCGCGGCGCTGGTGTTCATGCGCCATTGGACGCCGGAAGACTCCATTGAGGCGATCGGCCGCGACCTCAACGCTCATTACGGCCTATGCACTTGAAACGAAACGATATTCCCTCCCAAGCGGAGCATTGTCGCGACCGCCCTTCCCGCGACGGCCGACAATCGCCATATTTTACAGGTCCTTCCGGGCGCTGAACGAGACTGCAGCCAATGACCCTCGACATCATGACGGCCGAATTGAGCGAAGCGGATTTGGACGCGCTTCGCGCGGCGGTTCGCGCCTTGGAGGGGGGCAGTTTCGCCACGCGCCTCGCCGACCTGATCGGCCGCAAGGTTCAGACGGCGGGCCGCGCCTTGCCCTCGCCGGCGCGCAAAATCATCGCCGGCGCGAGCGAGGCGGCGCTGCGGACGGCGCTGCGCGTCGCGATCAAGACCATCGATCAGAAGGCGCCGGCCAAGCCGCAAATCGGCTTCCATAAAGCGCTTGTCGCCGCGTCGGGCGCGGCCGGCGGCGCCTTCGGCTTGGCGGCCCTCGCTGCAGAATTGCCGGTCTCGACCACGATCATGCTGCGCTCGATCGCCCAGATCGCCCGAGCCGAGGGCGAAGACTTGCGCTCGCCCGAGGCGGCCCTGGCCTGCATCGAAGTGTTCGCGCTGGGCGGCCACGCCGCCGGCGAGGCGGCGTTGGAGAGCGAATATTTCCTCGTGCGCAGCGGCTTGGCCATGAGCTTGACCGACAGCGCGCGCTTCATCCTCCATCATGGCCTCGCCAACGAGACCGCGCCGGTTCTGGTTCGTCTCGTCTCGCAGATAGCGGCGAGATTCGGCGTCGTGGTCAGCGAAAAGCTCGCCGCGCAAGCTTTGCCGGTGATCGGCGCCGTCGGCGGCGCCGCGGTCAACCTCGCCTTTGTTCAGCACTTCCAAAACATCGCGCACGGTCATTTCACGGTGCGCCGGCTCGAACGCGAGCACGGCGCCGACCTCGTCCGCTTCGAATACGAGCGATTGCGCAACGAGAAAGCGTGATGGCCGCCTCCAACTCGACGTGAGTTGCGCGCGCGCGGCGCTTCGGCGATGGTGCGTCAACGAGTCGCCAGCGTAAAAGGGGAAGCGCCCATGCTCACGCCCAGCTTCGAGGTTCTCGACGAGCGGTTTGAAAAGCTCGCCTATGGCAATGTCCATCTCGAAAAGCTCTATACTGGCTGCCGCTGGGCCGAGGGGCCGGCCTACTTCCCGGCCGGGAAATATCTCGTCTGGTCGGACATTCCGAACGACCGCGTGCTGCGCTACGACGAGACCGACGGCTCGGTCTCGACCTTCCTCGCCCCGGCGATGAATCACAATGGCCACACCGTCGATCGCGAGGGCCGGCTGATCTCGTGCGAGCATCGCGGCCGCTGCGTCTCGCGCATCGAGCATGACGGCAAGCGCACGGTTCTTGCCGATCGCTTCGATGGAAAGCGGCTCAATTCGCCCAATGACGTGGTGGTCAAGTCGGACGGCTCGATCTGGTTCACCGATCCAACCTACGGCATCGACACCGAATATGAGGGCGACGCCGCGCCCTCCGAAATCGGCGCAAGCAATGTCTACCGCATCGATCCGGCGAACGGCGCCGTGACGGCGGTTGCGACGGATTTCGTCAAGCCGAACGGGATCGCCTTTTCGCCCGACGAACAGGAGCTCTATGTCGTCGACACCGGCGCGACGCATGTCAAGAACGGGCCGCGCCACATTCGCGCGTTCAAAGTCAACGCCGACGGCAAGTCGCTCGGCGAAAACCGCGTTTTCGCCACCTGCACGGTCGGCCTATTCGACGGATTTCGCTTCGATACGAAAGGCAATCTGTGGACGTCCGCCGGCGACGGCGTTCATTGCTATGCGCCGGAAGGCGCTCTCATCGGCAAGATCAAGACGCCGGAAGTCGTCGCTAATGTCTGTTTCGGCGGGCCGAAGCGCAACCGTCTCTTCATCTGCGGCACGACCTCGCTCTATTCGATTTACCTTAATGCGCAGGGCGCGACCTGGCCGCGTTGACGGCGGATAACTGACGCATCAACTGAATTTGGCGCGCGCCTGACGCCCCGATTTGGTCTATAGGCGGGACGCTGGCCGCTCGGACGAGGCGCGCCCAGTCGTGCGGAAGGGGTGGATGCGGCATCGCCTCAAATTGGCGGCCTTTCTCCTGGCGGCGGCGCTGATCGCGGCCGGCGGCGCCTATCGGTGGCCAATTTCCTCCGCCTATGTCCGGGCGGAGTTTGGCCGCCAATTGGCCGACGCGGTCGGCCTGACCCTGCGCGGCCCGGCGCGCGCTTACCTCTCTCTGCTGCCTCTGCCCGCCATCCAACTCGTCGACGCCGAGCTCGACGGCGCCGACGGGGCGCCGGTCGTCGCCATTCCCCACGCCAAGGCCCGCATCGCGCTCGGCCCGCTCCTTGCCGGGCGTCTGCGGCTTTCCGGCGCGCTCCTGCGTCGGCCGACCGTGCTTGTCGATCTCGACCGGCCGCCCTTCGCTCGAGACAGCGCGCTCGCCAAGCTGATCGCCAACGCCGCGACCGCCAGCGAGACGCCGCTCGGCGCGCTGCGCGTCGAAGGCGGCCTCCTCCATGTCGTCAGCCGACAAGACCGCCTGGACACGTTGTTCGAGGACGTGTCCAGCGAGCTCGATTGGCCGCGCTTCGAGGATCCGGCGCGGCTCGCTCTCCGCGCCACCTGGCGCGGCGCGCCGATCACGATCGCCGCCCGGCTCGACGCGCCGGCGAAATGGCTGAGTGAAGGCGGTTCGCCGGCCTCTGTCGACGTCTCTTCGCCGCTCGGCGGGTTGAAGTTGTCGGGCGCGCTCAAGTCGGACGGCAAGAATGCCTTCGAGGGCGAGGTCGACGCCGATTTCGCTTCGACCGACGCGCTCGCCCGCCTCTTCGGCGGACGGCCGACAGGTTTTCCGCCGAACGGCCGCTTGGCCCTCAGAAGCAAGATCGCGCTTGCTCCGCCCACGGCGACGCTGAGCGACATGCGCCTCGCCGCGCTGGGCCAGAATTTGGACGGGGCGCTGGCCCTGACCCGCCTCGCCTCCGGCTGGTCGCTGTCAGGCTCGCTCGCCGCCGACGCGCTCTCGCTCGATGATCTGTTCGCGAAGGCCCCGCCTCTCCTCGAGGACGGCCGCTGGAGCGCGGCGCCCCTGTCGCTCGGCGATTTCGGCGCCGTGGCGCTCGATTTGCGCGCCTCGATCGCGCAAATCAGCTGGCGCGGGCACGCGCTGCGGGATGCGGCGCTCTCGCTGATGGCGCATGACGGCCGGGTCACGGCGACGCTTTCCGAGGCGACGGCCTATAAAGGCCTGCTCAAGGGCGAGGCGACGATCGCGCCGAACGAGCGCGGGCTGGAGCTGCGCGTCTCGGCCAGTCTCGCCAACGCCGATATCGGCGCGCTGATCGCCGATTTCGGCGGGACCGGCTATTCCGGCCAAGGCGGCGGCCAGTTTTCCGTCCAGGCCTCGGGCGACAGCCCGGCGGCTTTGGCCCGAGCGCTGCATGGCGACGCGTCGATAGCGTTCGGTCCCGGCGTGATCGACGGCGTGAGTTTCGAAGAAGCTTTGCGGCGCAGCGAGCGCCGGCCGATCAATCTCTACGCCGACATGCGCGCCGGCCGCACCGTGTTCGACGAGGTGGAGGCCAGGGCGACGATCGAGAATGGGGAGGCGCAGGTGCGCAGCGCCGCGATGATCGGGCCCGGCGTCCTGGTCACGCTGAACGGCGGCGCCGACCTCGCCGCCCGCCGATTGGACGCCGAATTCATCGCCGCCCGCGCCGATCAGCACGGCGCGCCCGACCCGGTCGGACCGGAAATCCACGTGACGATTTCCGGACCCTGGGCGCGCCCGGTGATCAAGACCAATGCCGGAGCGTGAGGACGACCGCCAAAGCCGCGATTGACGTTGGAAGTCGCGGCCGCGCGCACGGCCCCCGCGCCCAGCTCGCGCAAACCGAACCGCTCGGCCAAATATAGTGTTTGAAAGAACCCCTTCCCTCTCAACGCAGCGGCAAACCGGCCGGCCGCCATTTCCAAATTTTTCCAAATCCATATTTGGCCGTTTTGAGCGATTCCAACGGGTTATAAGGAGAAAAATTTGGAAAACGCTTTTCTGCGTCTCTGATTCGTACGATCAAGGCCGGCAATCGAGTCCCTGTCGCTTGCTGGACCGCGCTTATTGTAATCGAGGCGGCGCGATTGGGGAACAATTTGTTCGTACCTTTCGCGCAAGTTGATGATCTGGCGTCGATAATCGTCTGTTTCGAGTCCGGGTCGCGCTGGCGACGCGTGCGGCTGGAGCCGCGTCGCAGAGTCGTTAACAGGCCGCGCGCGTTGGAGCCGACGAGAATTTGACGGGCTTCGGCGAACCGCGGATCGAGCTGGCGGCCGGCTTTCTTCTGCTCATCTCGCGGAAACGATCAATCACGAGGCGCGCCTCGACCCACGTCGGCGCTTCGACTGCGGCCGAAACACAATCGCCGAGCGTTCGCTACTCGCTGTTTAGTAGAAGAAGACCCAGCCATCAGCGTGACGGCTAGCAAAACCCCGAGCGCCGGGAATATTCGAAGCACACGGCGATGGTAAAATCAAAGCACGGAAAAATAGCGCGACGAAATCTCACCGAGGATGAGCTTCGAGACCCAGATAACCGGACATGAAGAAGAATACGTCTACGCCGACAAAGCCGCCGGGAGCGAAGCGAGGGAATGCATAAAAGGCGACGACCGCAGCTACCGCGACTGCCCTGAGTCGATTGCCATCCTCGTCAAAATGCGGATCGCCAAGAGCAAGGCGGCGCAGTCCTGGACCGCGCCGCCGCTCTGAGCGATACAAGAGGTCTGCTCAGTTCCCCATCAACTGCTTGGCGTTATCCGGCGTAATCGCCGTTGTCGGCACGGTCACGACCGTCGGCACTTGCTCGGCGCAGTCGAGCAGGATCGCTTTCGCCATCTCGATCGCCTCCGGTCCGCCGGTCGGGTACGTGAACGTCGCCGCCCATTCGCCTTCCGCGACCGCGCGAATGCCGCCAGCCGGGCCAGGCAGGCCATCCGTGCCGAGAATCTTGACCTGATCGACTTTGCCGGCCCCCTTGGCCGCGAGCCGCGCCCCGGCGGCCATCATGTCGTTCGAGGCGTAGACCGCCTTGATGTTGGGATGGGCCTGCAGCATCGCGGCGAAAGCGGTCTGCGCCTTGTCAGGCAGCCAGTCGGCGGCCTGTTCGGCGACCACCTCGATCTTCGGATTGTCCTTGACGCCCGCCTTGAAGCCATTGAGCCGTTCGACCGCCGGCGTCGAGCTCGGCAAGCCTTCGAGCACCGCCACTTCGCCGCCGTCCGGCAAGAGTTTGCCGGCGACGTACTTTCCGGCCTCTTCCGCGATCTTGAAATTGTCGCCGCCGATAAAGGCTGTGTAGTCCTTGCCCGGCTCGCCGACCGTCTTGCGGTCGAGCTCGATGACCGGAATGCCCGCCTTCATCGCCCGCGCCACCGCCGGGGTCAGGGGGGAAGCTTCGAAAGGCGAGATCAGGATGAGGTCGACCTTCTGGGTGACGAAATTATCCATCTGCGAGGTCTGGGTATTCACGTTGCCGGCGCCGTCGGCGATCTGCAACGTGAATTGCGGCACTTTCTTCGCTGCGGCGGTCAGCTCGTCATTGACGTGCTGGCGATAGGGCTCGGCATTGTTGGCTTGCGAGAAGCCGATCACGTATTGCCCGTTCTTGCCGCACTCCTTGACCAACGGCGCGGCCTGAGCCGCGCCGGCCGTCAAGGCCGCCGCGCCTGCGCTCAACGCCAGGAACGGCCATAGCTTCGATCTTATCTCAAGACGCCTCATGATTTCACTCCCCGATAGCAACTTTCAACAACTCGCCGCTCGCGATTATCGAGCGACGTTCCGCGCATGTCGCCTATTCAACGACCCAATCCCTCGCGGCGACGAACGAGAGATTGAAGAACCGCGGCCAAGACGATGATCGCGCCGGTCGCGAGCAATTGCAGGGCCGCATTGATATTGTTGAGCTGCAGGACATTGGCGAGCGCGCCGAGCATGACCGCGCCGGCGACGGTGCCGATCATCGAGCCCGAGCCGCCGAACAGGCTCGTGCCGCCGATCACCACCGCGGCGATGGCGGTCAGCTCGTACCCGGTCCCGTCATTGGCGCTGCCGAAGTTGAACTGGCCGGCATGGACGACGCCGGCGATCGCTGAGACGAGGCCGGTGATCGCGTAGACGGAAATCTTGACCAGCGTCACCGGCATGCCGGAGAGCCGCGCCGCGCGCTCGTTGCCGCCGACCGCGAAGACGTAGCGGCCGAAACGGGTGAGGTTGAGGACGAACGTCGCGACGATCGCGACGACGACAAAGACCAGCGTCGCCACCGGAACCGTGTTGTTGAACAGCCGATCGCCAAGCACGGAAAAGATCGGCGGCGCCAGGCCCGGCCCGTCGCCATAGGAAATGTTGATGTACTGATTGCCGGAAATGACCAGCGCCAGTCCACGCGCCGTCTGCAGCCCGGCCAGCGTGACGATGAACGGCTCCAGCCGGAACTTGGTCGAAATCACGCCCTGGGTCGCGCCGAACGCTGCGCCGCAAATCAGGACGAAGAGCAGCGTCGGAACGAGGCCCCAGCCCCATGTCGTCATGATCGTCGCGGTCAGGACGCTGGACAGGCTGAGCAGCGCCCCGACGGAAAGATCGATCCCCGCGGTGATGATGACGAAAGTCATGCCGACCGCGATGATCCCCGTCTCGGAGATCGCGCGGACGATGTTGGCGATATTGTCGGGCGCCAGGAACAGGATTGAGCCGTGGCGGCGCGGCGAGAAGATCACGCCGCCGATCGCGACCAGGATGAGGCCGATCACGCTTTGAAAGCGCACCGCGACGGCGAAGAAGTCGAGGCGCCGCGGCGCCGGCCGAGCCGGCGCGGATTTCAGGGCGGTCGCGGCGTCATTCATCGTCTTCGTCCTGACTGGCTTCCGCCGCTTCGAGAATGTCGCGCTCCTCCGCGCCGGCGGGAAATTCGGCGACGCTGCGCCCGCCTCTGAGCACGACGATGCGGTCGCAGAGGCCGATCAACTCCGGCATCTCGCTGGAGGCGACGAGCACGCCGACGCCCTGGGCGGCGAGGGCGCGGATGCGGGCGTAGATCTCGCCTTTTGCGCCGACATCGACGCCGCGCGTCGGCTCGTCGAGCAGCAGCAGGCGCGGCTCGCCCAGCACCTCCTTGGCCAGCACGACCTTTTGCTGGTTGCCGCCGGAAAGCGCGCCGACCGCGAGATCCGGCCGCGGCGGACGTACATCGAACGCGGCGATCGCCTCGCCGGCAAGCCTGGCCTCGCGCGCCTTCGACATCAGAAAGAACGGCGATACGCGACGCAGCACCGAGGCGACGAGATTCCGGCCGACGCTGTCGCGCAGCATCAAGCCGCCGCCGCGGCGATCGTCGGTAACGAAAGCCAAACCGGCGCGGCGCGCCGCCGCGATCGACGTCAGCCTCGCCGGCTTGCCGTCGATCTCGACGGTTCCGGACCAGGCGCCGGGTCCGCCCGCGCCATAGAGCGTCGACAAAAGCTCGGTGCGGCCCGCGCCCATGATGCCGGCAAGGCCGACGACCTCGCCGGCATGTACTTCCAGCGAGACGCCTTGCGGCGCGCGCCAGCCGGCGCGTCGCCGGCGCGGCTGGTAGCGCGCTTGCTCCAGGCGCAGCACGCGCCGAGCGCGCCCGCCGCTGCGGCGCGGATAGAGTTCGGCCAGCGGCCGCCCGACCAGCAGCGCGACGAGTTCGGATTGCGGCGCGCTTGGCGACGCTGCGCCCGCGACCTTGCCGTCGCGCAACACGGTCACGCGGTCCGCGACGCGCGGCACTTCCTCGAGCCGGTGCGAGATATAGACGATGCCGACGCCGCGGCCGGCAAGATCGCGCATCACCGCGAACAATCTTTCCGCCTCGGAGGCCGTCAAAGCGGCCGTCGGCTCGTCCATCACCAGAATGCGCGAGGCGTAGGCCAGCGCCTTGGCGATGGCGACGATTTGCCGGCGGCCGACCGGCAAGTCGCCGACGAGTTGATCGACGTCCATATCGAAGCCGATCTCGGCCAGCCGCAGCTTTGCCTGGCGGCGCATGGCGAAGCGGTCGAGCACGCCGCCGCGGGTCAGTTCGCGGCCGAGGAAGAGATTGGCGGCGACGTCGAGGCTCGGGACAAGATCGAGCTCCTGAAAGATCGTCGCGACGCCCGCCGCCTGCGCGGCGCGCGGATCCTCGAAGCGTAGGGCGGCGCCGTCGATCAGAATCTCACCCTCGTCCGGCTGGATCACGCCGGAAAGGACGTTCATCAAAGTCGACTTGCCGGCGCCGTTCTCGCCGAGCAGCGCATGGACTTCGCCGCGCTGGAGATCGAAATCGACGCCGCGCAAGGCCTGCGCGCCGCCGAAACTCTTGGCCACGCCGCGCATGGCGAGAAGCGGCGCCGCGCTCATTTCGGCCTGCCGCAGGATTCGCGCTCGACGATAGCCGCCTCGAGCCGGATCGTGCGCCGCGCGCCCTGCGGCGCGGCGATGCGCTCCATCAGCAGAAAGGCCGCGCGCCGGCCGATCTCCGCGCAGGGTTGCGCGACGAGCGTCAAGCGCGGCTCGAAGCAATCGGCCCATTCGAAATCGTCGAATCCGACGACGGAAATATCCTTCGGCACGCGCAAGGAGCGGCCGCGCACGGCCTTCATGACGCCGATCGTCGCGAGATTGTTGCCGCCGACCAGCGCCGTCGGCGGATCGGGCAGCGCCAGCAGGCGCTCCGCCGCGACCGTCGCGCTCGCCGTCGTCCCGCTGCCGGTGACCAGCAGGCGCTGGTCGGCCGCTATGCCGCGGCCGCGCAAGGCGTCGCGATAGCCTTCAATGCGCTCGAGCGTCGTCTCGAATCCAGGATGGCCGCCGACATAGCCGATGCGCTCATGACCGCGCCCGGCGACATGCTCGACCAGCCGGCGCATCGCTTCGCGATTGTTGACCCCGACCTGGTCGAAATCCGTGTCGGGCATGCGGTCGACCAACACGCAAGGCAGGCGCGCCTCTCGCAAGTATTTGAGAACGCGTCGCTCCGGATCGGGGCTCGGCGCCAGAATGACGCCGTCCACCCGCCGCTGATGCAGCGCCTGCACCACCTCCAATTCGCGGGCCGGATCGTCCTCGGTGTCGGAGAGGAACACCATCAGGCCGAGCCGGGCGCATTCGGTCTCGATCGCGCAGATGATGTCGCTGAAATAGGGATTGGAGATCGACGAAATGGCGATGCCAACCGAGCGCGTCGAGGCCGCCTTCAGGCTCCGCGCCATCAGGTTCGGCCGATAGCCGAACGCGTCGATCGCCGCCTGCACCGCCCGCGCCGTGCCCGGCGCGACCCGCCGCGTCCCGTTCAAGACATGCGACACGGTCGAGACGGAGACGCCCGCCTTGCGCGCGACATCGACGATGGTCGCCACTCGTCCTCCTCCCTCGCGCTTCGTTCGGCTGCGCCGGATTGAAGCGTTCACGGCACTATAGCCAAGAAAATCGTTTGCGCAATCGATTTGATGACTGGCAAAACGATTGCGCAAGCGTTTACCTCTCCACCTATACCGAGTTCAAGCCAGAGGCGAAGAGACGGAGGGCCGATCCTCGAAGCTTGCTCAATCAAGCTCGACGCGATCGGGCTTTCGGCCCGAGATGCAGTTCAGTCGAAAACGACTTCAAGACGCTTTTCGGATTTTACAGAAATAGTACAAGCGTGCGAAAAGTTATCGGCAGGTATGTTAAGCTTGAACCGCCGAGGTACGCCGTCTGACGTGACCATGTCTAAAGTCGCGCCCCGATCGGAGAGACGGCGAACGGTACAATTGATCGTGGAGTTTCCTTGGTTGAAGACGATGGAACCGGCCTTCAAAACGCGGCGGGTTAGCCCGATCGGATCGGCTTCCGAGCCTTGCCACATAAGACTGCGATTGCGTCCGGACATTTTAGCTCGATACATTGCCTCGTCCGCACGGCTGATCAGCGAGTCGACGTTTAAAGGCGTGGGACCTACAGCCGCCACGCCGAAGCTCGCAGTCACGCGCACCGCTCCGGCCGGCCCTTTGACGAGCTGATTTTCGATGGCTTTCCGCAATTTTTCCGCGACGCCGAGACCCTCGACCGGCCCCGTGTGAGGCAGAATGATGGCAAATTCTTCGCCGCCAAGCCGGCCGAAAAGATCAGATTTCCTCAGAAGAGCCTGGCAGGTCTGCGCCGTTTTCTCCAAAACGGCGTCTCCCGTCGCGTGCCCGGCGCTATCGTTTATGGACTTGAAATGATCCAAATCGAAAAAGATGCAGCACAGGTCGTACTTATGGCGTAACGCGAGCGCGACAGCCCGTTCAGCCTCCGTACGGAAGGCGCGCCGCGACAACGCCTGAGTCACCGGATCGATCGTGGCCAGCAGACGAAGCTCCAGCTCGCTCTCGACCAGTTTCGCCAAATCGGCAAGACGTTCAACCTCCTCGTCCGTGAAGGGATGCGGCTCGGTATCCATTGCGCAGAGCGTTCCAACGATAGTCCTTTCCGCGCCGCGGATGGGAACGCCGGCATAAGCGCGAAGATGAGGCTCGCCGCGTACGAACGCGTTGTCTCGGAACCGGGAATCTTCCAACGTATCGGTCACGACCAGCGCCCTGCCCTCCGCCACAGGTATTTGGCAGAAGGCGGGCTCGCGCGCCGTTTCCTGCGAGGCTAATCCTTGACGTGATTTGAACCATTGCCGATGCCCGTCGATGAATGTAACGGTCGAAATTCGGACCTTCAACAGGCGGCACACGAGGCGAGTGATCCGGTCGAAAGCCTCCTCAACCGGCGTATCGAGTATGTCATAGCGATCGATCGCGGCCAGACGTTCTTCGCTGTTGAGAGCGCCGATCGTAGACATCAGATTCTCTCGTCTTCTATCCGCGCAAATTAAGTCGAGATCGTTTCTGAATGGTGAAGTCCCCTGCCGTGGGCAAGATCCAGGGCGAGGCCAACAGTCTTGCGGGTGAACGCGGATGAAGCACCCGTTTAAGCTTCCCGCATCGACGACAAGGCCGGCGCGCTCCACAGCCCTCAAATCGCCAGGGAGTTGATGCGGCGGCTGCATTCTACTTACGGATCGCGGGTTAACTGCCGGCGCAGGAGCGGACCCCCAATCGCACGGGATGCAACCGAGTCTCCCCATCGGCCGACGCTCGTCAACACGATCGCAAGTTGCGTGGCGCTCGGTTTTCTCCCGCTCCGCTGTACCGCGCTTCAAATGAGGCCGAGGCGCGCGGTCGTCTCGGATGTGCTCAATGCCTCCAAATCGACGGCGCCGAACTGCGCGCTTCAATGAGGCCGAGGCGCGCGCGCCTCGGATGTCGAGCGCGGCGGAACGTACGAGTTCCTGACGCGCGAGCTTCAATGAGGCCGAGGCGCGCGCGCCTCGGATGTGCAATCGGCCGACGTGATGAGCCTGACGCTGTCGAATCGCTTCAATGAGGCCGAGGCGCGCGCGCCTCGGATGTGCAGAGCAAAGCCCATTGATTGGCCACCTCCTCCCTCGCTTCAATGAGGCCGAGGCGCGCGCGCCTCGGATGTGGGCAAGGGGGAGGGGAACCCCCGTGGATTACCTTCGTCGCTTCAATGAGGCCGAGGCGCGCGCGCCTCGGATGTAAATGTTCGACGGTCCTCTGCAATTGAGCAAAACGCGCTTCAATGAGGCCGAGGCGCGCGCGCCTCGGATGTGTGCCGAGCATGGCCGATTGGGAGCAATTGCTGCTGCAGCTTCAATGAGGCCGAGGCGCGCGCGCCTCGGATGTCCAGCGGTCGGACGTCACCATCATCGCCGAAGGGTATGCTTTAATGAGGCCGAGGCGCGCGCGCCTCGGATGTAAATACTTGAGCCGCCCCTTCATCAGGGAGCTCCCAGCTTCAATGAGGCCGAGGCGCGCGCGCCTCGGATGTTGTTGATCTGGCTCCCGAAGGCCTGCTGGCTCTTCAAGCTTCAATGAGGCCGAGGCGCGCGCGCCTCGGATGTCATGCATCACGTCGACGCTATCGTCAGGGATTGCGTGCTTCAATGAGGCCGAGGCGCGCGCGCCTCGGATGTGCCGCCTCGCCGCAGGAGGTGAGCCTGACGAACAAGGCTTCAATGAGGCCGAGGCGCGCGCGCCTCGGATGTTCGGCATGCTCAACGGCGTTCTGCTCTCCTGCCATTAGCTTCAATGAGGCCGAGGCGCGCGCGCCTCGGATGTCGGCTTTGGGCGGGAAGAGGGTCGGCTTCCAGACGCCGCTTCAATGAGGGCGAGGCGCGCGCGCCTCGGATGTTTGTCCAGGCGGCGGTCGGCGCGGCATCGATCGCCCTGGCTTCAATGAGGCCGAGGCGCGCGCGCCTCGGATGTCCGGCGCGAATTCGACGGCGGCGGTCAACGGCACGAAGCTTCAATGAGGCCGAGGCGCGCGCGCCTCGGATGTGAATCGGATTGCCGTCATCGTCCTGATGATTCCACAGGCTTCAATGAGGCCGAGGCGCGCGCGCCTCGGATGTCAGCGCAACTCGCGGGCTTGATCTGGCCAGACCACAAGCTTCAATGAGGCCGAGGCGCGCGCGCCTCGGATGTGCCGGTCGACCGAATCGAGGCGCGCGTCGACGCCGTCGCTTCAATGAGGCCGAGGCGCGCGCGCCTCGGATGTGGCGCGCCGCGTCATTTCCGGTTCTATAGGGCATAAGCTTCAATGAGGCCGAGGCGCGCGCGCCTCGGATGTCCGAAGGTTTGCGTCGTTCCGTCGGCGTTGCTGACCTGCTTCAATGAGGCCGAGGCGCGCGCGCCTCGGATGTGGTCGGCAATCCGTCGATCACGAACAACGCCGTGACGCTTCAATGAGGCCGAGGCGCGCGCGCCTCGGATGTCAGACGGCCGCCCGGCGTCAAGATCGCGCCGGGCGCCGCTTCAATGAGGCCGAGGCGCGCGCGCCTCGGA